>JBBQMG010000044.1:0-24882 GCA_038328705.1 Acidimicrobiales bacterium
AAAACCACATTGCGCGCGACAAGGTGCCCAAGGCATTCGTGTTCGTCACCGAAGTCGTGCGCAGCCCGGCTGGCAAGGCCGACTACCGCTGGGCCAAACAAACAGCGGTCGACGCCGCTACCTGACCCGGCCGTTACCTGACGAGTCGCCTACCTGATCGGGTCGATGGGCGTGATGGTGCCGAACGCCTGCTCCAACAACTCTGCGGCGCTGAGGCAGGTGAGGTCGGCGAAGCGACGGCCGATCAGCTGCGCGCCCACGGGCATACCGCCCGCCATTCCGACTGGAACAACAGCGGCTGGCAAGCCCAACAGGTTCGGCGGCAGCACCGGACGAATCTGCTCGAGCACACCTTGCGCGGCTTCCACCGAGACGACATCGGCGCCAAGCTCGAACGGCGGCTGTGTCCAAGTCGGCATCAGTAAAACGTCGTACTCGGTGAGGAAGTCGTGCCATTCGCGATCAACCGCATTGCGCTCGCCGAACGCAAGCATCAGGGTGGCGACATCAATGGCCGGGTAGACCTCGTCTGCGAAGCCGAGGAAGCGCTTCCCGTGATCCCCAATCACCATCTCCAGCAACGGGCGCTGCACGCGCAGCTCTTCGTTGAGGATCAGCCCCCACAGTTCCACAGCGCGAGCGAACGATGCCGGCACTGCCTCAGCGACATGTGCGCCAGCGTTGGAGAACGCGTCGGCGGCACCCTGAATCGCGGCAGCGACTTCCGGGTGGGTGGAGCCGGCGGGTGGCGCCGCGCACACGGCGACGCGCACGGCACGGCCCTCGGTGCGGTCGGCCAACACGACCGGCACGGCGCGCGGGTCGCGGTCGTGAGCGCCAGCGATGGTCAGCAACCCGGCGCGTACGTCGGCAACATGGCGGGCCATCGGGCCATCCGTCAGCATCAGCTGGGCAGCGATACCGGGGTCCAGCGGCGGGATCTCCGTAGCCCACGGCACCACACCTGTGGTCGGCTTGATGGACGAGATGCCGCAGCAGGTGGCCGGGTTGCGCAGCGAGCCGCCGATGTCGTTGCCGAAGCCCAGCGGCGACATACCGCTCGCCAACGCCGACCCTTCGCCACCACTGGACCCGCCAGTGGTGCGCGTGGGGTGCCATGGGTTGTGCGTGACACCGTGCAGCGACGACTCGGTGGTGACGCGCAGGCCAAGGTCGGGAAGGTTGGTGCGGCCAATGGGGATCGCGCCGGCCCCGCGCACGCGCTGCACCAGTGGCGCGTCGGTGGGTGATACCGCTTCGGCGAGGAAGGCAATCGCCTGTGTCGTCGGTGTGCCCGAAAGGTCGATGTTCTCCTTGATGGTCACCGGCACGCCGTGAAACGCGCCCAGCGACTCCCCCGCCGCCACCGCCCGGTCGGCAGCATCGGCAGCCGCCAGCGATTCATCGTCCCAGCGGCGAACGACAGCGTTGAGGTGCGGGTTGACCTCGTCGATGCGCGCGAGATGCGCAGCCACCACTTCGCGACTCGACACCTCCCTGCGGGAGATCAGGCCAGCCAGTTCGAGTGCACCCTTGCGCCACAGTTCGTCAGTCATCTCCCGATGCTGCCATACGAAGGTGCCGCAGTTCACCCGCCGTTCGCTACGGAGCGCCTCACGGTTACCGCCGGCGGGTCGTAGTCTCGTTCACGTGAGCGAACGTATCTGGGACCGCGACACCCTTCCCGAAGGTGAAGAAAAGGTGCAGGCCGTCCGCGAGATGTTCGACGCGATCGCCCCGCGATACGACCTCGTCAATCGGGTGATGACCTTCCGACTCGACGTCCGGTGGCGTCGCAAAGCCGTCAAGCGGCTGGCCCTCTCCGCCGGCAGCACGGTCATCGACCTCGCCGCCGGCACCGGCGACCTGTGCATCGACCTGCGCAAGGCCGGCCATCTGCCGATTGCGTTCGACCTCAGCTTCGGCATGCTCGCCGCCGACCGCAGCGCCAGCCCGCGCGTGCAAGCCGACATCCTGCGCCTACCGCTCGCCGACGGCAGCGTCGACGGTGCCACCTGTGGCTTCGCACTCCGCAACCTGCTCGACCTGCCCACGTTCTTCGCGGAGCTCCACCGCGTCGTACGACCTGGCGGCCGCATCGCGCTGCTCGATGTCGGTGTGCCGCACAACAAGGTTGTGCGGTGGGGCAACAACATCTACTT
Source organism: Acidimicrobiales bacterium (assembly GCA_038328705.1). GTDB lineage: Bacteria > Actinomycetota > Acidimicrobiia > Acidimicrobiales > Ilumatobacteraceae > UBA668. Next base: position 2,163 of record JBBQMG010000044.1, read on the forward strand.
CGGCAAGGTCGTCCCCAAGATCGGCGCACTGCTCAGCGATGGTGCCGCCTATCGCTATCTGCCCAAGAGCGTGGCGTACCTGCCGCCGCGGGCCGAACTCGTCGAACTGTTGCGGAAAGCGGGCTTCGCAGACGCCGAGCACTACCAACTTTCCGGCGGCCTGACCCAGCTGATGGTCGGCACCCGCAACTGACATGCGAGCGCACACTCGCCAGCTGGCCGCCGTTCACGACAGCGACCTCGACCTCAACGATTTCGCCCGCGGGGATGGCTATCTCTTCGTTCGCGACGGTGTCGGTTTCGCCGGCCGCGGTGTCGCGGCTCGGGTACCGCTGGCCGATGTCGCGGCCACGCTGGCAGCCATCGAACACGTCGACGAAGCGGGCGACGTGCATCCGATCGCGCTGGGTGTCGTGCCCTTCGAGGCCGACCTTCCCTGCGAGCTGGTCATCCCACGGGTGCTCGTCGGTAAGACCGTCGACGGCCGCCAGTGGGTCACTACCATCGATGACGCACCGACTGATCTCGCAGTGCCGTCGTGGCCGAACTCGCGCGCGCAGACGTTCACGGTGGCGCCGCTCACCGACATCGATCGATATCTCGCCGCCGTGGTCACCGCCCGCGATGCAGTGCGCGACGGCCGATTGACGAAGGCCGTGATCGCTCGCGAAGTCACCGTCAGCAGCCCGGAGCAGATCGATGTGCACGCGGTGCTGCTGCGATTGAAGGCCACCTTCGGCAGCAGCTATCGGTATTCGGTGGACGGCTTCATCGGCGCCTCGCCCGAACTGCTCATCAGCGTCGACGGCAACACCGTCCGATCGCGACCGCTCGCCGGCACCACGCCACGCACCGGCGACCCGGGAACGGACCAGCGGGCCGCAGCCGAGCTGCTCGCCAGCGAGAAGAATCAGATCGAGCACCGCGTCGTGATCGACATGATCCACGACACGTTGCTGCCGTGGTGCAGCTATCTGGACTGGGAGCCCGAGCCGTCGGTGCTCAGCGTTGCCAACGTGCAGCACCTGGCCACAATGTTGGAGGGCCACCTCAGCGACCCTCGTCCGAACGTGCTCGAGCTGGTGCGGGCGCTGTCCCCGACACCAGCGCTGGGTGGCTTCCCGAAGACGGAGGCGCTGGCACTGATCGCCGAGGCCGAAGGCTTCGTGCGTGGGAACTACGGCGGCGCCGTCGGCTGGGTCAATGCCGTCGGCGACGGCACGTGGGCCGTCGCGATTCGATGCGCAGAACTCTCCCCCGATCGACGTTCCGCACGGCTGGTTGCCGGCGGCGGCATCGTCGCCGACAGCGAACCCTTTAGCGAACTGGCCGAGACGCAAGCAAAGCTGCAAGCGATGCTGTCAGCCATCATCCGCCCCTGACCTGGGCGAGGTCGTCAAGCGAGGTCGTCAAGCGAGGGTGTCAAGCGAGAGCGGCGGCCACGGCGGCGTGTAGACGCTCGTGTACTCGCACGTTCTCGGCGCGATCGGTGACCACGCGAACCACTACGACTGCTGGATCGGCGATCGCCGTTCGCAGTTCGTCGACAGTGGAAACGGTGACACCGGCAAGGCCATGCGCGGCCGCCAGTGCAATCAGGTCGGTGCCGTGCGGGGTGCCGAACAGCTGCTCGAACCGTTCGGCCGGCAATGCGGTGGCCTGCGGCAGGAACGAGAAGATGCCGCCACCGTCGTTGTCGGTGACCACGATCGTCAACGGCAACCCACGACCCGCGAGCGCGGTCAGCGATGACTGGTCGTGGCAGAACGCCACGTCACCGAGAAGGACGACCGTCGCCTCACCGGTCGCCAGCGCCACACCGATTCCGGTTGCGATGACACCATCGATGCCGTTGGCACCGCGATTCGAATAGACCGAAGTTCGTACGCCCGCCTGACCGAACCACTCGACATCGCGCACGGGCATCGACGACGAGACGACCAAATGTGCATCGATACCGCTGAGCACCCTGCCCACAGCGGGCTCGGACAGCGACTGAGCCAGGGCCGCCTCCAATGCGGTCTGCGCACGACGATCCGCATCGATCCACTGTGCCAACCAGGGTGTACCGGTGGCGCCAGTCACGAGGGGCGTCAGCTCGTTGCACACTGTCGACGGCTGCCCATAGACACGCTCGGTTACGATTCCCAGCGGGTCGATGATGCGCTGCTGCGCGTGCACCTGGACGTGCACGGCACCCGTCGCCTGCAGCCATTGACCCAGCACCTTCGACGCCGGTGCCTCGCCGATGTGCAGCACCGCAGTTGGACGGTGGGCCGTGGCGAAGTCGGTGACACGAACCAGCGAGTCGAAGCACGTCACGGCCTGTGGCAGCCACCGGCAGCCCGAACGCGGGTCTGCAAAGACCGGCCACTGCAGCGCCTGCGCCAGGGCACCGACCGCAGCCACGTCATCCACACCAGCACCGGCGATGATCACACCACGCGGCTCGTCGAGCATCGCCGCCAACTCAGCAACTTCCGGCCGCATCATGAACCAGCCATCGCTCTCGGCGACAGGCACCTGAACAACGGAGGGCAACTCGCCCGCGACGCCGACGAGTGGCTCGCGGAAGGGCAGGTTGACGTGCACCGGGCCAGGGTCGGCGCCAACGGCACTCATCCACCAGTCGGCCGCCTGGTCGCGCCACCCGCTGAAACCATCAACGGCGGCAACGCCCGGGTCGACGAAACGTCGCACCACCCCGCCGTACAACTCGGTCTGATCAATGGTCTGCGGTGCGCCGATCCCCTGCAGCTCGAGCGGGCGATCCGCCGTCAGCACCAACATCGGCACGCCCGACAGGTCGGCCTCGACCACCGCCGCGTGGAAGTGAGTGGCGGCGGTGCCGCTGGTGCACAGCAAAGCAGCAGGCACTCCGCCGGCCAGACCGACACCCAACGCCATGAATGCGGCACTGCGCTCGTCGTGCACGATCTGCACCGACAGCTCGCTGCGCTCAGCCAGCGCCATCGCCATCGGCGTGCTGCGCGAACCCGGGGCAACCACCGCATGTCGCATTCCAAGTCGTACCCACTGATCCACCAGCGTGGCGCAAAACGTCGCCTGGAGGTCCTGCGGCTGCATATCAGGAACCTCGAGCATCATGTCCGCCACGATACGGGCCTATCGTGAGCCACATGCGACCTTCGCTGACGGTAGAGATCTGGTCCGACGTGGTGTGCCCGTGGTGCTACATCGGCAAGCGGCGGTTCGAGACCGCGGCCGCCCAACTGCGCGATGAGGTCGATCTGCACGTGGTGTACCGCCCGTACCAGCTGGACCCGACAGCATCGCCGGGCACGTCGCAGCCGGTGATCGAGGCCTACGCCAAGAAGTTCGGTGGGCACGAGCGGGCCACTGAGATCATGAATCACGTCACCGAGATCGCCGCCGGTGAAGGCCTCACCTTCCACATGGACAAGGCGCTGCGCGCCAACACGCTGCTCGCGCATCGACTGCTGTTCCTCGCCGAAGGCACCGGTCAGCAATACGAGCTCAAAGAGCGTCTACTGAAGGCGTACTTCGTGGACGGGCTCGACGTCGGCAATCCCGATGTTCTGACCGATTGTGCGGCGGAAGTTGGCATGCAACGCGACTCGGTGCGGGCCTTCCTCGACAGCGACGACGGGGTGGCCGAAGTACAGGCAATGCTGCGGGTCGCAGCCGAGGCCGAGATCACCGCCGTGCCGACTTTCGTGTTCGATGGCCGGTGGTCGGTGCCCGGCGCACAGGACGCTGAGACCTTCGTCAACGTCATTCGCCGGCTGCTTCAGCGCCGAAGTGAGGAAGCCGTCGATGTCTGAGCGCCCAGCAGTATCTGAATGGCGCACACTGTCCGGGCCATTGGCAGCCCAGCAGCTCGGTGTGGAGGGCGCACCGAGCATGACGTTCGTCCATGGCTTCGCGCAGACCGGCAACTCGTGGAAGCCGATTGGGGAGTACTTCGCGGTGCGCGGGTTCCTCGTAACCGTCGTCGACATGCCCGGCCACGGGAACTCGGCGCAGGTACGCGCCGACCTTCGCCGCACAGCAGACATGTTGTCGGCTATCGGCGGCGTCGGTACGTACATCGGCTACAGCCTGGGTGGCCGCGCCTGCCTACATCTTGCGCTGTTGTACCCCAACCTGGTCGAACAGTTGGTCGTGCTCGGCGCCAACCCGGGCATCGACGATGCGGGCCTGCGGGCGACGCGCCGCGAGGCTGACGATCTCCTCGAAGCCCGGATGAACGAAATTGGGCTGGAAGCCTTCTTGCAGGAATGGGCGGCCCAGCCGTTGTTCGGCGGACTGCAGCTCACCGACGCCCAGCAGGCGGATCGGCTGCGCAACACCACCGACGGCTTGGGCTCCAGCCTGCGCCTGGCAGGTACCGGCGCCCAGGGTTCGCTGTGGCCGCGCCTGCGCGAGCTGAACATGGACGTGTTGGCGCTCGCCGGTGCCGATGACGAGAAGTTCTCCGCCATTGCGCGTCAAATCGCGGACGCTGTTCCGTCCGGCCGATTTCTCCTGATTCCCAACGCTGCACACGCCGCGCACCTACAGAAACCCGAAGCCGTTGCCGCAGCGATCGCAGCCTTTGTTGCGTCGGCGCCAGAAACGAGCCGTTTGAACTAGCGGCCTTGGACGACGAGGAACCACAGGGGCATCAGGCACAGCCCGACGATTCCCAGGATGAAACCTGCCTGCGCCTGGCCGCGATTGGTGAATGCGCCAGGGTTGCGGTCGATCTCCTTCTTCGCCTGCATACCGAACACCAAGGCCAACACCGACAACACGATCGGGCAGAACAGAATGCCGACGATGCCGCACACCATGGCAGCCGTGGCCTTGCCCATCGACCTCGGCGGTGACTGCCCAAAGCCGCCGTACGGCTGGTAGCCGGGAGGCGGGCCCATCGACGGCGGTGGCGGGGGTGGCATGTCGGTCATGTTGGGACAGTACCCGACAGGCTCAGCCGGAGATGGCAATACCGGCCGCCGCCAGCAGGCCGGTGACCAGCTGCACTTTGCCGGTGACACCCAGGACCGGAATCAACCCGGCCCCCTTCGCTCCGACTCGAATTGCCCGCATCGCCGGAATGGCGACCGCCACGCCGAGGAGACCGAGCAGCGCCAGCGGACGATCTGCGACGGCGATGACCACGATCAGCGCCCACGCTGCAACCAGCAGTCCTGTGTACAACCAGCGAGTGCGAGCGTCACCGAGGCGCACTGCCAGCGTGCGCTTGCCGACCTCGCGATCGGTGGGGATGTCGCGCAGGTTGTTGACCACCAACAACGCACAGGCAAGGCAGCCTGCGACGCAGCCGGCAAGCCACGCGTCCACATTGATTCGCTCGCACACGACAAACGTGGTGCCCGCGGTCGCAACCAGACCGAAGAACGTGAACACGAACACCTCGCCAAGCCCGAGGTAGCCGTACGGCTTGGGGCCGCCGGTGTAGCCCCAGCCGGCAAGCAACGCGGCTGCGCCGACCACCAGCAACCACCACGATGTGACCGCCGCCAACGCAAGGCCAGAAACGGCCGCTACCCCGAACGCGGCCAGCGCAGCCTTCTTCACCGCCGATGGAGAGGCGAGGCCGCTGCCCACCAAGCGCACGGGGCCGACTCGAACTGCATCCGTGCCGCGGACACCGTCGCTGTAGTCGTTGGCGTAGTTGACACCAACCTGCAGCGACAGGCTGACCAGCAACGCAGGCGCCACCCGCCACCACACAGCACCGGCCTCACCCACGGCTGCCGCCGCGCCGAGAGCAACGGGTACTACCGCTGCGGGAAGAGTTCGTGGACGAGCACCAAGCAGCCATCGATTCATTCCCGCCATTCTCGCCTAGTCTCGCCACCGTGCCTCATCTGGTCGCGATCGATCTCCCCGGTGGCCCCGACTTCGTCGATGCGTTGCGGCGTGAGTGGGACGCCGGCAACGCGGTGCTGCCGGTCGACCGTCGACTTCCCGGTGCGGCGCGGTCAGCGCTGCTGGCAGCAATGGCACCTTCGGCAGTGGTCGATGCCAGCGGCCGCCACGGGCTGGACCACGGTCGCGATGTTGCACCGGGTGACGCGCTCGTGATGGCCACCAGCGGCTCGACCGGCGCCCCCAAGGGCGTCGTGCTCACTCACACGGCGGTTGCTGCTTCCGCTGCGGCGACGACTCGTCGTCTCCGCATGACCGCCGATGACATGTGGTTGGCATGCTTGCCGCTCTCCCACGTGGGGGGCCTCTCGGTCGTTACTCGCGCACTCCTCACCGACACTCCCCTCATCGTGCACGACGGCTTCGAAGCAGCGCGTGTGCAGGACTCTGTCCGTGCCGGGGTCACCGCCGTGTCGCTGGTAGCGACCGCGATGCAGCGCGTGGACCCGGCCAGTTTCCGTGTGGTCGTCCTCGGCGGCTCACGTCCACCCGCCGCGCTGCCGTCCAACGTCCACACCACCTATGGCATGACCGAGACCGGCAGCGGCGTGGTGTACGACGGGTGGCCGCTCAGCGATGTCGACGTGCGAATCGGTGATGACGCCGAAGTCCTGCTGCGCTGCCCGATGCTGCTGCGTTGCTATCGCGATGGCAGCACCCCGGTGGACGCCGGCGGGTGGCTGCACACCGGCGACCTCGGCCGATGGCTGCCCGACGGACGGCTCCACATCGACGGACGGAGCGGCGACTTGATCATCACCGGCGGCGAGAACGTCTGGCCTGACCCAATCGAAGCACTGGTCGCGCAGCACCCAGGCGTCGTCGAGGTGGCAATCGTCGGCATCCCCGACCCCGAGTGGGGCCAGCGGGTCACGGCATTCGTCGTTCCCAGCGCGACGCCGCCCACACTCGCCGAGCTTCGTGCTTGCGTGATCGAGACCATGCCCGCCTTCTGCGCACCGAAGGAACTGCAACTCGTCGCCTCGCTCCCGCGAACCGCCCTCGGTAAGGTGCAACGCCACCTGCTTTCGTCCCCCTCGGAGACCGCTCGGTGACGGAACTATGGTGCCGCTCATGAGCGCAACAACCACGGCTTCTCTGTCCGGTCGGCTTGCCCTGGTCACCGGCGCTGCTTCGGGCATCGGCCGCAGCATCACCGAACGCTTCCTCGCCGCCGGCGCAACGGTGCTGGCGGCCGACATCGACGCCGCAGGCCTCGCTGCCCTCCACGACACGCATGGCGCGGCGCTGATCCCGATGCGATGCGACGTCACATCACCCGAATCGCTTGCCCTCGTCGGCGAGGAGGCCAGCCGTCGCGGCGGCCTACACATCGCCGTCGCCAATGCCGGTCGCGGCACCTTCTCCAGCATCGTCGATCATCCGATCGACGAATGGAGAGCCATCATCGATCTCTGCCTCACCGGTGTGTTCCTCACCGTGCAACAGGCTGCCCGCGTGATGGTGGATGGGGGCAGCATCATCACCATTGCCTCCCTGAACGCGACGCAACCGTCAGCAGGAATGAGCGCGTACTGTGCTGCGAAGGCCGGCGTCGTGATGCTCACCGAGGTGGCAGCCATGGAGCTCGGCCCACGCGGAATTCGTGTCAACTCCATTGCCCCCGGATTGGTGGAGACCAATGCCACCAGCGCATTCTTCATGGTTCCGGGAGTCGTCGATGAGTTCGTCGAGAACACGACGCTGGGCCGCTTCGCACAGCCCGACGATGTGGCCGGCATGGCTGCCTTCCTGGCGGGCGACGACTCGTCGTTCGTCAGCGGTGCGCTCTTGCGAGTCGACGGCGGCGCGTCCACCAAGCGCTACCCCGATCTTCCAGCCGCGTTCGCCCGACTGACACCACCGACAGAGTGAGCCAGACCAAGCTGCCCCCCGCCTATTGGCGGTTATGGACCGCTGCTGCCGTGTCCAACCTTGGCGACGGAATGTTCATCATCGCCTTGCCGCTCCTGGCGGTGCGGGTGACGAGCGATCCGGTCTCGATCGGTCTGATCACCGTCTTGTTCTCCATTCCGTGGTTGCTGTTCTCGCTGCCGGTGGGCGTCGTCATCGACCGCGCAGACCGCCGCAGGGTGCTCGTCGCCGCTGACATTTGCCGAGCGGCATTGGTCGGGGCGCTCGCAGTCGTCCTTGCCGTTGGCGAGGTGCAGATCTGGATGCTCTGGGCGGTTGCGTTCGGGCTGGGGGTTGGCGAAGTCTTCTTCGACAACGGCTCACAGGCAATCCTGCCCGTGATCGTGCCCGACGCTCAGCTGGAGCGTGCCAACGGCTTCTTCTTCGCCACTGAAGTGGCGACGAACACGTTCATCGGCATGCCGTTGGGTGGTGTCCTCTTCGGACTCGCGGTGTGGGTGCCGTTCGGCGTCGATGCCGCCAGTTTCGTACTCGCCGCCGCGCTGGCGGCGACGCTACGTGGCTCGTTTCGACCGAGTCCGGCGAGCACTACCAGTGCTCCCGTCGCCGCCACCACCATCGTGGCCGACATGCGCAGCGGTGTGCGCTGGTTGCTCGACAACCAGGTGCTACGCAGCCTGATCATCGTCGCCACCCTGATCAACCTTGCCTTTGCCGCCACCCAGGCAACGTTCGTGTTGTTCGCCAAGGATCGACTGGGCATCTCCGATCGCGCCTTCGGCCCGTTGCTCGCGCTGGTCGGGTTTGGCGCGCTGCTGGCCGGTTTGACCGGCGGCAGGATCATCGGTGCCCTCGGACAACGACAAGCGTTGGTGATCGCCGCAATCATCCCAGCCCTCACCAGTGCACTCATCGGACTATTCGCTCGTGTCTGGCTGGTGATCCCGCTCATTGCCGTGCAGGCGTTCACCACAACAGTGGGGAGCATCGTGGCTGTCACTCTTCGCCAGCAGATCGTGCCGGGTCAGTTGTTCGGCAGGGTCAACAGCATCTACCGCTGGATCAGCACCGGTGCCATGCCGTTGGGCGCTCTCTTCGGAGCAGTGTTGGCCAGCACCTACGGCCTACGCGCGCCCTACTTCGCCGCCTCCGGGCTGCTCGCCCTGGCCGCTGTCGTGGTCGTGACCCGTCTCACCTCTGGCGCAATGGCCTCCGCTGTTCCGGCGACAATGAACGACCCGGACGATCCAGACGTGTCGGCCGGCGACGACGACACGCCGATCAATCTGTCACGAGATCCGCTCGATGCGCTCCTCGATGGCGAGCAGCCGTGAACGCTCGCCCCTACGCGTGGCCGGACTCGAGGTCTTCGTCGTGCTCGATGGTGACCTTCACTCGCCGGACACGACGTCCCTCTACTTCGGCGGCAGCAAAGCGCCAACCGTCGTGGGCGATTGCTTCGCCGAGCTCCGGAACGTGTTCGAGTGTGCCGAACAGAAAGCCGCCGACTGTGTCCCAGTCGTCATCAGGAATTGAGGTACCGAGCAAGTCGTTGAGATCACCCACCGACATGGCACCGTCGACGAGATAGTCGCCGTCGGAAAGCCGCTGCACCTCTGCGTCTTCATCGTCGTGCTCGTCGATGATTTCACCGACCAACTCCTCGAGGCAGTCCTCGAGTGTGACCATCCCGACGAAGGCCCCGTACTCGTCGGCGACGAGTGCGAGGTGAAACTTCTCGGCCTGCATCTCGCGCATGAGTCGGTTGACCGGCTTGTTCTCCGGTACGAAATGCGCGTGCCGCACCAGCTCACTCACCGGCCTGACGCCACCGCCCTCGCGCTCGGTGCGCATCAGGTCCTTCGTGTACACCAGACCCAGGACGTCGTCGTCGTCATCGTCGCTGTTCACGACCGGCAGCCGGCTGTAACCCTCCTCGAGGGCAATGTCGAGTGCCTGCGTCACCGTCAACGCGTGGTCCAACACCTGAATGTCGGGTCGCGGGACCATCACCTCGCGAGCGATGGTGTCGCCGAACTCGATGATGCTCTCGATCAGTGCACGCTCTTCGTGCTCCACGACGCCGTCTTCGGCCGCCACCTCTACGATGCCCAGCAACTCCTGCTCGGACACGAACGGGCCAGCCTCCAGGCCCTTGCCACGCACGATCACGTTGGTGAGCTTGATCAGGCCGCGCGAGATCCATTGCAACGGCGGAAACGACACGATCAACGAGGTCGGCCGCGCCGACAGCAACGCCGCCCGCTGCGGGTACAGCACTGCGTAGGTCTTGGGCACCGCCTCGGCCAGCACGAAGAAGACAACCACGTTGAGCACGACACCGATGGCCACACCGGCCGGGCCGAACAGGTGGCCGGCGACCAGGGCCGTGAGTGTGGTTTGCACGGTCTGGCAGATATTGACGGTCAGCAGCAGCGGGTTGACCCAATGCTCCGGGTGCTCGACCAGACGCTTCAGCGCCTTGCCGGACTTCAAACCCTTGTCAGCGAGCGAGGTGGCCCGCGGTTTGCTCATTCGCGAAAGGCTCATCTCCGCCACGGAGGCGAAAATGAGCACGATCAACAGCACCAAGATGACAGCGACCATCAAGAGGTCGATGTTGGTGAACTGGCCGGCAATCATTCAGGTTGCTCCTGCCGGAAGCCTTCCGGCGCAGGGCCACCCCAATGGTGTTCCTGCAACAATGCTAACTCGCGGGCGCGCATGGCTTCCGCGGCCGCCATTTCGTCGTGGTCGTGACCCAGCACGTGTAGCACTCCGTGCACCACCAGCAACGCAATCTCGTCATCGACCGTTCCCGCATGGTCCGGCGCCTGGCGAGCAGCCACAGCCGGGCACAGCACGACATCACCGAGCAGCAACGGCATGTCGCCCGGGTCGGGAGGCGAACGGTCCGGGCCACGACTGGGGGGCTGACCGTGCAGCACCATCTCCGCCTCGGAGGCATCAATCGGGAACGCCAGGACATCGGTAGGACCGGCCTTGCCCATGTGGAGCTCGTTGAGCTCAGCCATTTCCAGTTCGGTCACGAACAGCAAGGACAGCTCGCACAGCCCGCGCACGCCTTCGGAGCGCAGCACCTCGGTGGCCAGTGCCTGCCAGCGTTCGAGGTCGACGGGAAGGTCGCGCTGCTCGTCGGCGCAGAACACCTCCGGCTCGCCGTCGCCGCCAACGCGTGGCGGCACGTTGAGGCGCGGTCGCGATGGGTCAACCACGTCGGCCACCCTGTGCCGCCGCCTTTGCCTCGTCCGAACGCTCGTAGGCCGCCACGATGTCGGCCACGATGCGATGACGCACTACGTCACCGGTCTTCAGGTGCACGAAGGCAAGGCCCTCGATGCCGCTGAGTGTGCGCTCCAAGCCGATCAGGCTGCTGCGCCCGTCCGGGACGTCGATCTGCGTGGTGTCACCGGTGACAACCACCTGAGAACCGAAGCCGATACAGGTGAGAAACATCTTCATCTGCTCGGGCGTGGCGTTCTGAGCCTCGTCGAGAATGATGAAGCTGTCGTTCAGTGTGCGGCCGCGCATGAATGCCAGCGGAGCAACCTCCACGGCCTGACGTTCCAACAGCTTCTGCGCGCCCTCCAGCTCGACCATGTCGTACAGCGCGTCGTACAACGGGCGCAGGTACGGGTCGATCTTGGCCATCAGGTCACCGGGAAGGAAACCCAGGCGCTCGCCGGCTTCGACAGCCGGACGGGTCAGAATGATGCGCTGCACCTTCTTGGTCTGCAGCGCGTGCACAGCCATTGCCACCGCCAACCAACTCTTGCCCGTACCCGCAGGGCCAAGCCCAAACGTGATGACGTTGTTGCGAATCGCGTCGACGTAGCGTTTCTGCCCGGCGGTCTTGGGCCGGATGGGCTTGCCCTTCGCACCACGCATGATCTCATCGGTCAACACGCGACTGGGGCGTTCGTTGTCGCGCATCATGTCGATACTGCGGCGAACTGTGTGCTCGTCGAGGTGCTGGCCCTGCTGGAGGAGCACCACCAACTCTTCGAACAGGTGACCAGCCGCCTCTGCCTGGGGCCCATCGACATGAATCTCGTTGCCCCGGACGACCACCGACGAGTCGGCGAAGGCCACCTCGATCATGCGGAGGTAGGCATCACGTTGCCCCACCAGCGCGGCCATCAGGTGCGCGCCGGGCACGACGACGGAGTACGGCTTGGCCAGTGCTGTCATTCGGAGGGGCCCGACAATGGACTCATTTGTAGACACGGTAGCGAACCGAGCGCCGTTCCCGGTGCATGAATTCGTTCATTGCCCCAACGAGAGTGGCACCTCGAGCGGCCGAGTGGCGTCTGAATCGGCGTCTGAATCGGCATCTGAATCGGCATGCGCCGAGAAGTCAACCGCGAAGTAGTGCTGAGTCTCGAGGTGGTGCACCGGCGCCTCGGCGGCGACGGCTTTGGACAGTCGCGACATCATCTCGGCGAACCCGCCGATGACGTCGGGCTGGTTCTTGGCCGGCGAGTCGAACACGAGGAGTGCTCCCTCCGACGCTTCCAGTGCCAAGCCTTCTTTGGCAAGGCGAACAATCGCCCCTTTCGCCACGTGAGCAGGGTGAATCACCAGCCACATGATGTAGTGAACCACCCCGCGTCGCATATGGTCGGGGTAGTGAAGTTCGAAATACGCACGACTGAGGTACCTGGTGCTGCCGATGTCGGTGGCCACCAGCGACATGCCCACCGGCATGTTGTCGTCCCACAGCACCCAGAGCCGATTGGTCGGGTCGGCGATGGTCGAGTCGAATTCGCTGCGGTACAGCATCTCGCGAGTCACCGCCTCCTGGGAAAGCCCACCGTAGGCAAGCTCGTAGAGCTGCCACAGCTTGTCGGCCAGCACGGTGTCGACGACATGGGTGTGACGAGTAACGAACACTTGGCGCCTCCTTCAAGTCGCTGCACCCGCCGCTCACGGGCTTTCATCGAGCTACGCCCCGCGCGTGGGAAAACACCCCTTGCGCGAACACCCTGCTCATGGGCTATCATAAGAACTCAGTACATGCCGCGGGTGGATACCTCATTCGTCCCGCGGAGTGGAGGCGCATGAAGCGGGCATCAGCTCTCCTGACGTGGTGGTATTCGGCGATCGGCGGCATCGTCGCTGTTCTCGCGCTCGCGCTGCCATGGGCCAGCGTGCGCGAAGCGCTCTACCTCTTGGCCGCAGTGCAGTTGGCGCCTGTCGTCTACCTCTCCTGGCGCCGAGGCTTGATTCCTGCTCGGATGGCTGGTCTGATCGGCGCCGTTGGCCTGGCCTATGCGTTGGCCCAAGTCGTGTCGGGCGATGGCCCCACCTACGAGACACCGCTGGCAATTGCCCTCGGCCTGGCGGGAACGGGCTGCATCATCGGCGGCCTCGTGGTAATCGTCCGTGGCCACGGACCAGACGCTCACCGTGGGCTGCTGGGCGACAGCATCATTGTTGCCCTCGGCAGTTGGATCATCAGCTGGGCACTCCTGGTCCAGCCGATCGTCAACACCGTCAGCACCACCGCGTGGACCACCATTCTGTACGGCCTGTACCAGCCCAGCGCAGCAGTCATCTTGTTTCTCGTACTTGCCGTTCTGCTCAACGACTCGCAGCGGCCACCGGCGATGTGGCTGCTGGCGGTCGGGCTCACCTGCAACCTGTTGGGCGACCTGCTCTATGCCCTCATCGATGCCGGCCATCTGACGTCCGGCAGCGAACGAATTGCGTTGCCGCTCTACGTCGTCGCGTACTTCTCCGCCGGTGCTGCGTTCCTGCACCCGAGTATCGAAAACATCGGCCAGGTCCCGGCCACCCCCGGCCGGCAACTGACCGGTCGCCTCATCATGACGATTGCCTCACTGGTGCTGCCCGTGATCGTCCTTGCCGGCACTGCTCCCAACGACGGCACCGACAAGATCGTGCGGTCGCTGTCCGCGCTCGTTCTCGCCACCGTCGTCACCTTGCGAGTGGTGACAGCCGTGCGTTCCAACAGCCAAGCACAGGCCGAACTCCTGCACGGCGCACAAACCGACCCGCTCACCGGGCTTCCCAATCGCACCGTGCTGCTCGAACGAATCAACGAACTACTCGGTAACTCGTGGAGCCAGGATCAGCACCCCACGCTGTTCTTCGTCGACCTCGACCGCTTCAAGAACATCAACGATTCGCTGGGCCATGCTGCCGGCGACGAAGTTTTGGTCACGGTCGCCCGGCGCCTGATCAACGCCGTGCCCGAGGGCGCAATGGTGGCCCGCCTGTCAGGCGACGAGTACGTCGTACTCGACACCACGGCCAAATCGCCCGGCGCTGCGCTGGCGCTTGCCGAGCGGATGCTGGCCGTCTTCCGCGAGCCGCTCGCGCTCAGCCAGGGCGACGTGTTCGTCACCGCCAGTATCGGTGTTGCCAGCATCAGCGCCACTTCCAGCACGTCACCCGAAGACCTCGTTCGTCACGCTGACACCGCGATGTACCGCGCCAAGGACGCCGGCCGCAACTGTCTGGCGGTCTACGACGAGAGCATGCACGAGCGCGTTGCGCACCGCCTCGCGGTCGAGACAGCCCTGTACCGGGCGCTGGACCGTCGCGAGCTGCGCCTCTTCCACCAACCGATTCTCGATCTGCAGTCGGGTGACGTCGTGGGCTTCGAGGCGCTGATGCGTTGGCAGCAGAGCGACGGCACCATCGTGTCGCCCGCCGAGTTCATTCCGATTGCGGAGGACACCGGCACCATCGTGCCGATCGGTTCGTGGGCGCTACTGGAAGCACTCAGCCAGCTGCGACGGTGGATCGACGACGGCGTCTGCAGCCCTGCCGCGACCATGTCGGTCAACGTCTCACCGCGTCAGCTCAGCGATCCCAACTTCCCGGCCATCGTCAGCGAAGCACTCACCCGCTCGGGCGTCTCACCGCAGTTGCTGTGGCTGGAAATCACCGAGAGCATCATGATCAGCGAACCCGAACTGGCGTTGGCGACGCTTCGTCGCCTTCGTTCGCTGGGTGTCCGCGTCGCGCTGGACGACTTCGGTACCGGCTACTCGTCGCTGTCGTTGCTGCAGAAGTTCCCACTGCAACGCATCAAGATCGACAGGGCCTTCGTGCACGGCGTCGCCGACAACCCCAACGACCGCAGCCTGGTGCGCACCATCATCGCCATGGGTCGCTCGTTGGGTCTCGACATGGTGGCCGAGGGCGTGGAGAGCGTCCACCAGCTACAGGTCCTCAGTGACCTGGGCTGCACCAAGGCCCAAGGCTTCCTGATCAGCCACCCGGTCCCCGCCGACGCGATGCGCAGCACCGTTGCTGCGCTCGAGCGACTCGGTCAGTTCCCCGGCCTTCGCCCCAGCGTCGGCGTGCCGGCCAACTGACAGTTCGGATGGAACCCGACCGCGGCGACAGCCCCGACGACGACATCCGTCTGCTCGGCCGCGTGCTGGGTGATGTCATCGCCGAGCAAGCCGGCAGCGAAGTGTTCGAGACCGTCGAACGCGTCCGCAAGCTCGCTGTCGAGGCGCGGCGTGG
The DNA here is from genome assembly GCA_038328705.1 of Acidimicrobiales bacterium. Lineage (GTDB taxonomy): Bacteria > Actinomycetota > Acidimicrobiia > Acidimicrobiales > Ilumatobacteraceae > UBA668. The sequence goes on from JBBQMG010000044.1 coordinate 17,481, forward strand.
CGACGACACCGACGATGCGCGCTTGGGCGCGGCGATGAGCGGGCTGGACATTCCAACCACCTTGCATGTCATTCGTGCGTTCAGCTGGTTCTCGTTGCTGTCCAACATCGCGCAGGACGTGCACCAATCACGCCGCCGCCGCCACCACCGCTCGATAGGGTCGCCCCCGCAGGAAGGCACCATCGCTCACGCACTCGCCGTCGCACGGTCAGCCGGCTGCCAACCCGACGACCTCGTCGCCCTGCTGCAGACAGTCGAAGTCAGCCCTGTCTTCACCGCCCACCCGACCGAGGTACGCCGCAAGACCATTCTCGATACGCAACGGCGCATTGCAGCAATGCTCGACCAGCGCGGCCGTCTGCGGCTGGACACGGTCGAACAGTCGGAATGGGAAGCCGACCTGCGCATGCATGTAATGACCCTGTGGCAGACCGCACTGCTACGGCTGTCAAAGCTGCGAGTTCGCGACGAGATCGACGATGCATTGCGCTACTACCAGCTCACACTGCTCACCGAAGTTCCGCGCCTGCAGCTCGATGTGCGCCGTGAGTTGTCGGAGCTGTCCGGACACGATGTCGAGTTGCCCGCGCTGCTGCGAATGGGTTCATGGATCGGCGGCGACCGCGACGGCAACCCCTTCGTGACCGCTGAGGTGTTGCAGTGGACCGTCGAGCGGCAGGCCACCGTCGCGCTGCGCCACCACCTGCAAGGGCTGTCCCAGCTAGGACTCGACCTGTCATTGTCGTCGCGTCTCGTCATCCCCACGCCAGCGCTCCTCGAACTGGCGGAAGCCTCAGGTGACGACTCTCAGTTCCGGGCGGACGAGCCGTACCGTCGGGCTCTGCGCGGCATGTACGCACGGCTGGCAGCGACCGCCCTGCAGGTGCTGGGCAGTGTGCCAGGGCTCGACCCCATCGGTACTCGCCGGCCGTACGCCACACCCGACGAACTTTTGGCCGACCTCGCGGTGGTGGATACGTCGCTGCGCTCGCACGGGGCGTCTTCGCTGGCCGACGCTCATGTCGCTCCCCTGCGCCAGTCGGTCGCCAGCTTCGGCTTCCACCTGTGCTCGCTCGATCTGCGCCAGAACAGCGAAGTTCACGAGCGCACCGTCGCCGAACTCCTCGCAGCCGCTGGCGCGTGCACCGACTATCTGGCCCTCGATGAAGCGGAGCGCGTGCGGTTACTGCGCACCGAACTCTCCTCGGCCCGGCCACTGACAAGCGCGTTCGTCGAGTATTCGGCCGAGACGATCAGCGAGCTGTCCATCCTGCGCAACGCGGCCGACGCCCGCGAGCGTTTCGGCGCCATGATCATCCGCCACAACGTGATTTCGAAGTGCCAGTCGGTCAGCGATGTGCTCGAAGTCGCGGTGCTCTGCAAAGAGGTCGGCCTTCTCGTCTCCGGTGCGGACGATTCGTTGGCGCTCGACATCGTGCCGCTGTTCGAGACCATCGACGATCTTGCTCACGCCGGCGACGTGGTGAGCAGCCTGATCTCACTACCCGAGTACCGGCGCTGGCTGGACCACAGCCGCGACGGCCGTCAGGAAGTCATGCTGGGCTACTCGGACAGCAACAAAGACGGTGGCTACCTCGCCTCGAACTGGGCGCTCTATCAAGCCGAAGTCGCCGTCGTTGCCGCCACCGCTGCAGCCGGCGTCCGGCTGCGCTTCTTCCACGGTCGCGGCGGAACGGTCGGCCGTGGTGGTGGCCCCAGCTACCTCGCGATCCTTGCGCAGCCCCGCGGCGCGGTAGACGGCAGCCTGCGGCTGACGGAGCAGGGCGAGGTCATCGCCGCTCGTTACGCCGATGCCTCATTGGCCCGACGAAGCCTGGAGGCATTGTTGGCTGCGACCATCGAGGCCAGCCTGCCGCGCACCGAGCTGCACGACCCGCCACCCGAGTTCATCTCCGCGATGGACGAGATGGCGGCGCTGTCCCTCAGCCACTATCGCTCACTCGTGTACGGCACCCCCGGCTTCGTGCAGCTGTTCCGAGAGATGACGCCGATCAACGAGATCGCCACCCTCAACATCGGCAGCCGCCCCGCGTCGCGCACACAGTCGGATCGCATCGAGGACCTGCGCGCCATCCCGTGGGTGTTCAGCTGGAGCCAGTGCCGAGTCATGTTGCCGGGCTGGTACGGAACCGGCACCGCCTTCGCCGAGTGGGTCGGCTCCTCGTCAGACCGGGCAGCGCTGTTGGCGCGGATGGCTCATGAATGGCCGTTCTTCCGCTCGGTGATGTCGAACATGGGAATGGTCCTGGCCAAGACCGACCTCGGCATAGCAGGTCGTTATCGCGACCTCGCCAGTGACGAAACGCTGGCGAACCACGTGTTCGAACAAATCAGCGCCGAGCACGCGCTGTGCCTCGACTGGTTGCGGCGCATCACCGGCGGTGGGCCACTGGCCGACAACCCGACCCTGGCGCGCAGCATCAGCGACCGGTTCCCGTACCTCGACCCGCTGAACCACCTGCAGCTCGACCTGTTGCGCCGCTACCGCGCAGACTCTGCGCAGCCCGCCGACGACACGACTGACCAGCAACGGTCTCGCCACTGGCCTGCGCAACAGCGGCTGAGCGCTGTCTCGCGCAACCATTCAGCTCACGAGGTTGATGATGTCCCTGACCAGCAGGATGGTGAGCAGGCTCATCACGCACAGCACGATGGCGGTGAAGTGCCAACGCCAACGGTGATCGACCGTGAAGAAGCGCCGAATGGCAAACACATCGCACACCATGGCCGCCACACCGATCGTGATGCCGATGACTGGGCCAACACCCTTCGCAAAACCGACCGCCGGCAGAACGAACGGGAGGATGACATAGGTGAGCGTGCACCGCAGCGCCGAGATCATCATCGACTTCTGAAAGGCGGAGTATGCCGAAGCGGTGGTGACGCCGGCGGGGCGCTCCCGGATTCGAAGGAGGCGACGCATGGCCACGTCGGCCCGTGAGCGTTGGACCGGCGGCCGGGTGCCACTGAAACCGGCAGGACAGGCAGCTGCCATGGCCGTGTGGTCAATGGGGCACTTCGACGCCGGCGGCTGCAGCGACGCCGGGGCTTCGATGAGCACGTCGTTGCCGGTCATCGAGGGCGAGCGGTCCATGCCTGCACTCTAGAGAGTTGCGACGCCAAGTTGCGTACTTGCCAGGGCTGTCAATCGTCGATAATCGACCTTGCCATTGGGTGCGCGGCCGATGGAATCCACGATCACCAGGTGACGGGGCGCCTTGTAGTGGGCCAAGTGCGACTTGACGTGGTCGCTCAGCTCCTCGAGCACCGGGGTGTGGCCAGGGACAGCCTCCACCACCGCGCAGATCGTCTCGCCGAAGCGGATGTCGGGAATGCCGACCGCCACGGCGTCGCGCACGCTGGGGTGCTGCTTGAGCGCTTCCTCGACCTCCTCCGGGAAGACCTTCTCGCCGCCGGTGTTGATGCACACCGAACCGCGGCCCAGAAGAATCAACGACCCGTCCTCTGCCACCTGGGCCCAGTCGCCCGGCACGCTCCACCGCCGCTCTTCGAAGATCCGGAAGGTGGCCGCCGACTTGGCCTCGTCCTTGTAGTAGCCCAGCGGAATCGAACCACCGACGGCCACCAGGCCACGCTCGCCCGAGCCAGGCTGCACACGCCGGCCGTTGTCGGTGAACACCACGCAGTTCGGGCCGAGTTGAAAGCGGGCCGTCTGGCTGGCGCCACCAGCGGTCGAGACCGACGCGCCCATGCCCACCGCTTCGGAGGAACCAAACGAGTCGAACAGCGCCGCCTGTGGCAGGTGGCGGAGCAGACCTTCCTTGTTGTCCTGGCCCCACATGACGCCCGATGACGACATCATGATCACGCTCGACAGGTCGTAGGTGCCGGGCTGCGTATCGAGGTGCTCCAGGAGCGGCCCCGCAAAAGCCTGGCCGACGATGATCACCGAGTTCACGCGATTGCGTTCCACTTCACCGAGCAACTCGTCGACGTCGAAGTGGCGCGACGGCAGCGAGACCACGCAGCCGCCCAAGTTCATTGCAATCAGGCTGGAGAACTGGCCGGTGCCGTGCATCAGCGGGCAGGCAGACAGCAGTACGAAGCCGGGGGCGGCTGGGTCGAGACGAGTAGAGATCTCCTCCATCGTGGTCACCGGAGCGATGCCCAGCACCGCGTTGCCACCGGCGCCGAGCACGGTGAAAAGGTCGTCCTGGCGCCACATCACACCCTTGGGCATGCCGGTGGTGCCCCCGGTGTAGAGCAACAGCAGGTCGTCGCCGCTACGACCCCACGGCCCGCGTACCGGGCCGGCAACAGCGCCGTTGACGACGGTCTCGTAGTCGACGGCCCAGTCCGGCGTGGGTGCGGTGCCGTCTGCCACGCAGTACCACCGACGAACTCTCAGCAGTTCGTGGCGCACCGTGTCGACCAGGTCGACGAACGCGGCGTGGAAGACAACCGCTTCCGCGTCGGCATTGTCGAACAGGTAGACGATTTCGTCATGGCCGTAGCGGTAGTTGGTGTTGACCGGTGCCAAGCCGCCCTTGAAGGCAGCAGCGTAGGTCTCCAGATACTCGGGGCAGTTGAACAGGTACGCCGCAACTTTGCTCTGATGCGTCAGCCCGGCGGCCAACATGTCAGCCGCAAGCGCATTCGCGCGTGCGTCGAACTGCGCCCACGTGATTGTTCGGTCACCCTGCACCTGGCACGCCCGATCAGGCACGGCCGCCGCAACTGCCTCGTACACGTCCGCGAAGTTCCAACCAGTCATCAACAAAGCCCCCTGCTCACTGCCCCGCCTTAGCATGCCAGTGCGAGGTCAGCTCCTTCGAACCGCAGCCGCCCTGGGCGTGCTCCGCCGACGGGTCGCTCAGGTCAAGCGTTCGAAGTTCCGCCATGACATCGCATTGAGACGTGTCCCACCAAGGCGCGCATAGAACGGCACCAGGTCGTCCTCACACGAGAGATCGATCATGTAGCAGTCCAGCAATCGTTCGAGCATCGCACCGACGAGCCGACTGCCGACACCGACGTGCTGCCACTCGGGCAGCACCTCCACGAGCGGAATCGACGCGGCGAAAAGACCATCCGTGAGCGCAGTGACGAAGCCAACAACGTTGTCTGCAGCATCTGTCGCGACGATCACCTCGTCGGCCGCACGAAGGACCGCAAGTCGACGATCCAGGTCAGGTGGCGCTGGCCAGCCGACAAAGAAGCCACTCAACTGCGACGCCACCAGGCCGTCAGTGCCCAAGGTCAGTCGTACCTCATCCATCCGCTCAGTCTCGCAGTTCGAAGGTAGGTCACAGAAAGGTGTTCTGTCGCCACTTCGATGTCGCTGAGGCACTACTGAGAGTGCACCGTTGGTGGTGATTTCGGCAGGCCGAGAATCACTGCAAACTATATGGCGTATGGGTTCACTGGACTGGTTCATGCACGCACATGTGTACTATGGTCTACATGAGGGTCGTCGACGAACCGGCATCGGAACCGCTCCGCAGCAACGATGATTTCGGTTGTGCGGTCGCCGAATGGGAACGACAGGGAGCAGCCCTGGCCCTGCACGCACGCCAACTGGAGATCGCAGGCGCCTACGGAAACGACGGCACCGTCTCGATGAAGAGCTGGATGCGCACCCACCTACGCATGACCAACCAGCGCGCCAGCGAACTCTTGGGCACTGGCCGCTTCCTGGAAACACACACCCACTTCGCCGACGCCGCGACCTCCGGTGCGATGTCGGCATCACAGATCGCGATCGCACGTCGCACCGGGAAGACGAAGTACGCGTCGATCATGAACGAATGCGAGCAAGAGCTCGTCGAACTGCTCTGCGGGCTGGACATTCGTCGCACCGAGCTGGCAGTGGATCATTGGATCGCCCGAGCGAACGCACCTGCTCGACGAGAAGGCACAACCCGCCGCCAAGCCGTGCGACCTCACCTACAGCACCACGCTCGACAACGTCACCCACGGAACCTTCACACTCAACGAAGCCGCCGCCACCGAGTTCGACAAGGCCATCCAAACCGCGATGACATTCGCTGGCAGCGGCAACGAAACGCGTTCGCATGCTCAACGACAGGGCGACGCACTGTTCGACATCGCGGCGTTCTTCAACAAGAACCGCCAAAAGCACCGAACGCCTACGCAACCTCCCCAACGTCACCCTCTCCGCCGACATCTCCACCGTCGTGACTGACCATCCCGAGGGCGTCAACGTCGATACTCAACGGCCGATGTCACCCGAATGCACCGCCACCTACCTCTGCGACTGCCGCATCCACGTCGTGCTCCGCGACGCCGACGGTACGCCGCGCAGCTTCGGAAGAACCTTCCGGCTCGTTCCCTCACGACTGTTCAAGCAAATTGCCGCCCGTGATGGTGGCTGCCGGTTCCCCGGTTGCGACCGCCCCGTGAAGTGGACCGACGCGCACCACATCCACTGGTGGGAACTCGGTGGCAGCACCGATTACCACAATTCGATCCTGTTGTGCTCCAGCATCACCACCACGTGCACCAGCAACGCATCGACATCGATCTGATGCCCAACGGCGACGCCTCCTTCACCACCCACGACGCACGACAGATGAGCTCCGAACCGCGCGGCGCCCCACCCAAACTCGGGCCCGACCGACCGAGGTTCTGAGTCCTCTACCATCACGCCGTGGAGTCAATTGCGCTGGTGGCGGCTGGTTGGGCTTCGGGGCTCAACGCCTACCTCACGGTGCTGATCCTCGGCGCCTCGGGTCGCCTGGGCTGGGCAGACACTCCCGCCGGGCTACAGACCAATCTCGTGCTGGGTGCGGCCGGAGCGGCCTTCGTCGTGGAGTTCGTCGTCGACAAGGTGCCGCTGCTCGACAGCGTGTGGGATCTGGTGCACACCTTCATTCGACCTGTCATCGGCGGTCTCACCGGGGCGGCGATCGCCGCCGGGCAGCTGGGACGGCCGGCGGCGTTTGCACTCGCTGGCGGTCTCGCGCTGATCGGACACCTGACCAAGACGACGAGTCGGCTGGCCATCAACATGTCGCCCGAACCTTTCACCAATGTCATTGCCAGCTTCGCTGAGGACGGCGTCGTGTCGGCGCTCGTCGTCCTCGCGATGGCGTACCCACGCATTGCTGCGATCTCGGCCACCGTCGCGGCGATCGTCGGTGTGATCATCGCGTTCCTGCTGTGGCGCCTCGCTCGGCGCGGGCTACGCAGGGTCCGCGCCTGGCTCGACGGACGATCCATGCAGACGCGAAACAGCCTCTGACCGGGCGGACCCGGCCAGAGGCTGTGGAGGCGACGATGGGAATTGAACCCATGTGGACGGCTTTGCAGGCCGTTGCCTCAGCCACTCGGCCACGTCGCCATTGCGATCTCCGGTTGCCCGAATCACGGCGCCTGCACGATAGCGCCTGAACCGAGC
>JBBQMG010000045.1:0-24869 GCA_038328705.1 Acidimicrobiales bacterium
CACCATCTCCAACACGTCGCGGTTTCGTTGGCGGCCGAGGCTGTAGCAGTGGATGCCCTTGTCGGTCAGCGTGAGAATGTCATAGCTGGCTTCGAGGTGGCGGATGCTGTGGTGCAAGTCGACCGGCTCGACGGGGTAGCCACCGATGTAGTGGACGATGTTCAGCATCTGCGCCAGCTTGAGCAGATCTTGAAAGCCCTCGCGATCGCCCGTGCGGCGAACACCGTTGCGGTCGATGTAGTGAGGGGCGCTGCCGACGGTGCCGAAGGTCATCCAGCGGCCACCGATGCGCATGTTGTGCGCCGGGTTCCAGTTGTGCAGTGTGAACTCGCTGGGCGCCTTCGCAACTGATGTCTCGACGAGCTCGCGCGAGAAGCGAACGCGATGGGTCGACTCGTCGACCTCAGCATCGGCCTCGCGCATTATGCTGCGCGACTCGCCATCGATGAACTTCATGCCGATGCGTTCGAGAATGGTGAGGCTGGCCTCGTGAATTGCTTCCACTTCGTCGGCGGACAGAACTTCGGTGTGGTTGAGCCGCATGATTGGCTGACGGAACGGCTCCTGGAAGGGCAAACGCGGCCCACGGTCCGATCGTGCACGCCCGCCGCGGCGGCCCTCGGAATGGGTTGCAGGCGGGCGGGTGACGGCCTGCTCGACGGGCTCTTGCTGCATGTCGGTCACGGTTTTCGACACTACACGCTCAGAGGAATTCCTTGTACGGTCGTCTCAGGAATTACAACCCGCGCGCGCTGCACTCCAAGCCGTAACACGCAAAGCTCGGAACCGGTACGGTCGTTCCGCTAACGTACGCCTTGACCGAGCCGGGCACGCGGCCGGTGAGTAGGTGGAGACGGAGTTGTCGAATGACACTTCTCAGTTCAACGCAACTGCGGTAACGGTTGCACCCTTCAACAGGCCAACGGAATGGCCGACGATTGCATTGCTGGTCGCGTTCTTCGTCGCGTGGCTTTCGGTGGCGCTGCTGCACGACTCCATTTCGTGGGCCCTGCAGCTGGCGCTGATGGTCCCTCTCGGCGGATTGTGGATGTCGTTGGGCCATGAACTGCTGCATGGGCACCCGACTCGATGGAACTGGGTGAACTCCGCGATCGGATCAGTTCCACTGTCGCTGTGGTTGCCGTTCCGGCGCTACAAGGCACTACACATCAAGCACCACCTCTCCGACCTGACGTACCCGGAGGATGACCCGGAGTCGTTCTACGTCCCGCCGCCGTCGTGGCATCAGGCCAGCCCGTGGCGACGTCGGTATTTCCTCTTCCTCCGCACGGCTCCCGGCCGTCTCACACTCGGCGTGCCGCGGGGCGTCATCCGCTTCTGGCACCGTGAGACCCGCCTTGTTCGTGGCGGCGGAGTCGTCGGTCCCTGGGTCTCGCACCTGTTGGCGTGCGGGGTTCTCGGGTGGTGGCTGTTCGGCATCGTTGGTTTCAATCCGCTGGTATACGTCGTCGGCTTCTGCCTCGGCGGTGCGTCGTGCACGCAGTTGCGGTCGTTCGTCGAGCATTGCGCCGTCGCCGAGGGAACCCGAAGCGCTGTGGTCAAGGCCAGCCCGCCAATGGCACTGCTGTACCTGAACAACAACCTGCACCACACCCACCACGCCGTGCCCCAGTTGGCCTGGTACAAGCTCCCGTCGATGCATCGCGAGATCGGCGCCGACGCAACGGCCGCCAAGGGCGCAGGGCTGTATGCGGGCGGTTATCTCGAGGTGGTGCGGACCTACTTCTTCACACCGTTCTGCCAACCGGACCACCCTCTGTCACCGGGCGCTCGCCCATACGGATCGCGCGGCATTTCGTGACCGATGCGCCCATGGTGGCGTCGTTGGCGATGTACCCGTTCGAGCCGGTGCGGGGTGCGACCGATTCGCTATGGAGCGTCGTTCGTTGGCATCTGGGCTGGGGGCCGCCCTCGCTCGAGTGGGAAGTGCTTGCTCCTGAGGTGTGGCGTCACCCTGACCTCCTGTTGGCGCAGACGTGCGGCTGGCCGTTGGTGAATCAGCTGGCAGACGAAGTCGCCGTCGTCGGTACCTTCGACCACGATGTGCCAGGTGCCGCGGATGGCACGTACCGGTCGGTACTCATCGGGAGCGGGCTGTGCGCCTTCGAGGAGCTTCGGGACCATGCCGGCGTGGTCGTGGCGGTCAACGCGGCCGACAGTCTGTCGGGTTGGGTCAGCTTGCAGCACGCGTGGGGCGATGTGCCGCCCGCCATCGTGGAGACAGGCTCGCACCTGGAGAGCATCCGTGCCGTCGCCGAAGGCCGCGCCGACGTCGCATCGATCGACGCTGTCACGTGGGCGCTGATCTCGTCGTTCGAACCGCTGCTGGTCAGTGCATTGACGGTGGTGGGCAGTGGGCCACGGGTGCCCTGCCTGCCGATCGTGGTGCCGCTGCGCCACGGCGAGCATGTGGACGCATTGCGCGCTGCGTTCACAGCGGCGGTTGCGGACCCAGCCTTGGCGTCGGCCTGCGCAGCTTTGCGAATCCGCGGCTTCGTGCCGCTCGACCTCGCCGACTACTTGCCGCTGCTGTCGCTGCTTCCCTCCACCTGAGCATCGATCTCCACCAGCTGCTCCGAGTAGCCGCGTTTGTGCACTTTCGCCCGCCAGTCGATCGAAAGTGCACAAACGAAAAGGCGGTCGGCCGAGGTCGCTCTCGCGTGTGTGCAGTTCTAGTCGCCAGGCGGCCGAAAGTGCACAAACGCAGACCTAGTTGGTGCCGAGGGCTTGCTCGACCGACCTGGCGCAATTGGCGACCGCCGACCGAGCCGCACCCAGGGACTTGCCGGTGAGGCGGAAGGAGGGGCCGACGACACTGACGGCAGCGATGACGGCGCCGCTGGCATCGCGCACCGGAGCCGACACTGCGGTGATGCCGGGCTCCACGGCATCCAGCCGGACCGCGACGCCGTCAGCGTCGACCTTGCCGGCGAGCGCGGCGCCGAGGGCTGATGCTCGGCGGGTCACGCGCTGACCGAGCCAGCTGACGTGACGTACAGCATGCGAGCCGGGGTGGCTTGCGACATAGACGGCGTGGCGACTGTCGGCCGCCTCGGCCAGATACGCCGACTCGCCCGTGATCGCTGCCAACACCGACAGCGCTTCCTCGGCCAGGCGGGGGAGTGTTGCTGTGGCTGACAGGTTGCGCGCAATGCGCAACAACTCGGGTCCCGGAAGGTAACGACCGTCACCATCGCGGCTGGCGAAACCGGCCATTTCCAGCGACCGCAGCTGGCGCAGCGCGGTGCTGGGGGAGAGCTCGACGGCCCGTGCTGCGTCGGCCAATGTTATGCCGTGAATGTGAGCGCCGCCGCTCCCGTCGGTGGCATGATCGGCAACGACTCGCAGCAACGCCAAGCCACGATCGGTGGCCCGTGGTTGCGACGCTGAGGAGGCTTGCGGCATGTTGCGCAGTATGACATGCTCTTGCACACAATGGAAGGCTGTCGCGCTCGATGAACACACCTGCTGTCGTTCCCTCCGTCAGTGAAGTCCTGCTGAGAAGCCACGGGGTCGGTCTGGCCGATGTCGTCGGTGTTGCTCGCAATGGAGTGACGGCCCAGCTGTCACCGGAAGCCCGTTCGGCAATGAATCGGTCGGCATCACTGATCGATGGCTTCGTCGCAGGTCACACGCCGGTATACGGAGTGACCACCGGTTTCGGTTCGCTGGCGAGCACTGTCATTCCAGCGGAGCGGACCGCCGAGCTACAGGTCGCCCTCGTTCGTTCGCACGCGGCCGGCCTGGGTGACACGGTCGAGATCGAAGTCGTTAGAGCGATGCTGTTCCTTCGTGCCCGCAGCCTGGCCATGGCATTTTCCGGTGCGCGACCGGAGATCGTGGACCTGCAGTTGGCGATGCTGAACGCGGGAATCACGCCGGTCGTTCGAGAGCACGGCTCGTTGGGCGCCAGCGGCGACCTTGCACCGCTCAGCCACTGCGCCTTGGCGCTGATCGGCGAAGGCGAAGTGTGGGCCGGCGGAGACCCAGAGCCGACAGCTGAGGCTCTCCAGCGAGCCGGCCTCACCCCTGTGCAGTTGCGAGCAAAGGAAGGCCTGGCGCTGATCAATGGCACCGACGGCATCTTGGGCATGCTGTGCCTCGCGCTGCACGACCTGAGCGAACTTGCCCGGCTGGCCGACCTGATCGCGGCGATGACCGTCGAGGGCCTTCTGGGTACGGATCGCGCGTTCTCCGCTGAGCTGCAAGCACTGCGTCCGCAGGTTGGTCAGGCCGTCAGCGCCCGAAACATCTCTCGCATTCTCGCCGGCTCTGCAATCGTCGCCAGCCATCGTGACGGCGACTCGCGGGTGCAGGATGCGTACTCGCTGCGTTGTACACCACAGGTGCACGGAGCCGCACTCGACACGGTGGCTCACGCACGGATGATCGCCGAGCGCGAACTGCAGTCGGCCATCGACAACCCGATGATTCTCCCGGATGGTCGCGTGGAGAGCTGCGGCAACTTTCATGGCGCGCCCGTTGCCTTCGTGTGCGACTTTCTGGCCATTGCCTCCAGCGAGCTGTCCGCAATCGCCGAGCGTCGAACCGACCGGATGCTGGACGTCGCTCGCTCGCACGGCCTGCCGCCATTCCTTTCGCCCGATGCCGGCGTCAACAGCGGCATGATGATTGCGCACTACACGCAAGTCTCGATGGCGCTGGAGAACCAGCGGCTGGCGGTGCCGGCCAGTACGCAGAGCATGCCCACCAGCGCCATGCAGGAAGACCACGTGTCGAACGGTTGGGCAGCGGCTCGCAAGTTGCGCCGATCCGTGGACAACCTGCGCCGAGTTCTGGCGGTGGAACTGGTGTGCGCCGCGGCAGCCATTGATCTGCGCGGCCCGCTGCAACCCGCAGCGGCGACCGGCGCGGCGCTGCACGTGTTGCGCGAGAAGGTCGCCGGCCCTGGCCCTGATCGCTGGTTGTCACCTGATCTCAGAACCGCTGAATTGCTACTTGCCGATGGCAGCATTCTCGCAGCGGTCGAAACTGCCATCGGCCCCTTGGAGGTGTTGTGATGTCCGGTCCTCGCCCGGTGCGCGCTGCGCACGGTACCGACCTGAACTGTCTCGGTTGGCCGCAGGAAGCGGTGTATCGCATGATGCACAACAACCTCGACCCAGAGGTGGCTGAACGCCCCGACGACCTCGTGGTGTACGGCGGAACTGGCCGTGTCGCCCGCAGCTGGGACGCGTTCGACGCAATGGCGCGCACACTGACCACGCTGAAGGCCGACGAGACGATGCTGGTGCAGTCCGGCAAGCCGGTGGGCGTGTTCCGCACGCACGAGTGGGCGCCGCGAGTGCTGCTCGCCAACAGCAATCTGGTGCCCGAGTGGGGTAACTGGGACGAGTTCCGTCGCCTCGAAGACATGGGCCTGACGATGTACGGGCAGATGACGGCCGGCTCATGGATCTACATTGGCACGCAGGGAATTCTGCAGGGTACATACGAGTGCTTCGCGGAGATCGGCCGCCGTCGGTTCAATGGTACGCTCGCCGGCACGATCACCCTGACGGCCGGGCTTGGCGGCATGGGCGGCGCGCAGCCGCTGGCCGTGACGATGAACGATGGCGTTGCACTGTGCATCGACGTGGAAGCGTGGCGGGTGCAGCGCCGCCTGGCGCACCGCTACCTCGACGAGATCGCCGACTCGCTGGAAGACGCGGTTGCGCGCTGCATCTGCGCCCGCGACGAGCGCCGCCCGCTGTCGGTCGGCCTGGTCGGCAACGCCGCCGAGGTCGTGCAGCAGTTGCTCGACATGGACTTCCCGGCCGACATCGTCACCGACCAGACCAGCGCGCACGACCCGCTTAGCTATGTGCCCGTCGACCTGACGCCCGAGGCCACTGCCGAGATGGCGCGCACCAGTCCGCAGGAACTGATCCGGCGCAGCCGGGAGAGCATGGCGATGCACTGCCGGGCGATGGTGGGCTTCATGGACAAGGGCAGCGAGGTGTTCGACTACGGCAACAGCCTGCGTGCCGAGGCGAAGTTGGGCGGGTTCGAGCGCGCGTTCGACTATCCAGGTTTCACACCTGCCTACATCCGTCCGCTGTTCTGCGAGGGCAAGGGTCCCTTCCGCTGGGTGGCGCTCAGCGGCGACCCGGCTGACATTGCGGCCACCGACAAGGCCGTGCTGGAGGAGTTCCCCGACGACGAGGGCCTGCACCGCTGGATACGAATGGCCGGAGAGCGGGTCGCATTTCAGGGTCTGCCTGCACGCATCTGCTGGCTCGGATACGGCGAACGCAGCCGTCTCGGCCTACGGTTCAACGAGATGGTGCGCAGCGGCGAGCTCAAGGCGCCGATCGTGATCGGTCGCGACCACCTCGACTCCGGCTCTGTTGCCTCGCCGTATCGCGAGACGGAGTCGATGATGGACGGCAGCGACGCGATTGCCGACTGGCCACTGCTCAACGCGATGGTCAACACATCCAGCGGGGCCACGTGGGTCAGCATCCACCATGGCGGCGGCGTGGGCATCGGTCGCAGCATTCACGCCGGCATGGTCGCATTGGCCGATGGCACCGACCTTGCCGTCGAGAAGTTGGAGCGGGTACTCACGACTGACCCGGGTATGGGCGTCATCCGCCACGCGGACGCCGGATACCAGCGGGCCATCGATGTGGCCGCTGAACGCGGCGTTCGCATCCCCATGCGCGAGGGTTGAGGCGTGCCGGTCCGCGACATTCTCCACGTTGGCAACCCGCTACTGCGCGAGCGGTCGCGCGAAGTCAGCCGCGATGAGCTGGCCTCGCCCGAGATGCAACAGCTGATCGACGACCTGATCGAGACGATGCACGCCGCCAATGGTGCGGGCATCGCCGCACCACAGGTCGGCGAGCTGGTCCGGATTGCCACCATCGAGGTCACCGAGAATCCGCGCTATCCGTACAAGCCGCGCATCCCGCTCACCATCGTGGTCAACCCGATCATCGAGCCCCTCGACGACGAGTTGGTCGATGTCAACGAGGGGTGCCTGTCGGTTCCCAACATGCGCGGCAACGTGATGCGCAACGTCAATGTGCGCGTGCGTTGGATGGATCGCGAAGGTGTCGAGCACGACGAGATCCGGCGGGGCCTGACCGCGGGCACCTTCCAACACGAGTGTGACCATCTCGATGGCGTGCTGTTCCTCGACCGCGTGAGCGACACCCGCAGCCTCACCACCTGGGAGCAGTTCGAGCGCTTTCACCGGGCCGATTTCATCGAGCGGATCACCGCGTTCGTTGCCCGGGTCGGGTCCTGAGTGGCCAATTTCTGGTGCGAGTTGGCGTGGTTGGGCGGCGACACGGCTACGGCCGACGTTCTGGTCACCACGGTGGGGGACCACATCACGGAAGTCGTCTTCGGGGTTCCCTGCCCGCCTGATGCGGTGAGGTTGACCGGGCTGACGCTGCCGGGAATGGCGAATGCACACAGCCATGCGTTCCATCGGGCGCTGCGCAGTCGCACGCAGGTGGGCACTGGTTCCTTCTGGACCTGGCGCGACCAGATGTACACCGTCGCCCAACGGCTGGACCCGGACTCGTACTTTCGCCTCGCTCGGGCGGTGTACGGCGAGATGGCCATGGCTGGCATCACCTGTGTCGGGGAGTTCCACTACCTGCACCACGGTCCGAGCGGCCTGCCCTATTCCGACCCCAACGCGATGGGCGCGGCGTTGACCGCGGCCGCGGCGGAGTCCGGCATCCGGATCACACTTCTCGACACCTGCTACCTGCATGGTGGAATCGGTCTAGGCCCGAACGAGACGCAGCAACGTTTCAGCGATCTCGATGCGCTGTCGTGGGCTGCCCGAGCGTCCGCCACCAGCTCACTGGAATCAGCCGGCGCCAAGATCGGCGCTGCTGTCCACTCCGTGCGCGCGGTCGACCCTGCCACCATCGAGGTGGTTGCTGCCTGGGCTGCCGCAATGGACGCGCCGCTACACGCGCACGTCTCGGAGCAGAAGGCCGAGAACCAGCAGTCCATCGATGCGTACGGCCTGACGCCGACCGCACTGTTGGCGGAGCGTGGCGCGCTCGGCCCACGATTCACAGCTGTCCACGGGACTCACCTCGCCGGCTCCGACATCGGGCTGTACGGCATTCATGGTTGCACCATTTGCATGTGCCCGACGACGGAACGCGATCTGGCCGATGGCATCGGCCCGGCGATGGCACTTCGTGACGCAGGTGCTCGCCTCTCGCTGGGTACCGACTCGCACGCCGTCATCGACATGTTCGAGGAAGCACGCGCCGTCGAGCTGGATGAACGCCTGGCTTCGCAGATGCGTGGTAGTCACGACGCGCCGTCGCTGATGCGAGCCGCAACCGCGCACGGGCACGAGAGTCTCGGTTGGACGGATGCCGGACGCATCGAGGTCGGCATGTTGGCCGACCTGGTCTCGGTGCGAATGGACAGTGTGCGTACCGCGGGCAGTTCCGCAACGACAGCCATCGAGTCGGCGATCTTCGCTGCCACCGGAGCCGATGTGCACCACGTCGTTGTCAGCGGAGTCGTCATTGTCAATGACGGCCGCCATCAACGGATGGATGTCGCTGCCGACCTGGCTTCGTCGATTCAGGAAGTGCTGGGCGAACGGTGACGGTCCCGACAACAGTTCTGGACAACATCGGTCTGCTGGTCACCAATGATCCAACGGTCGGCGAGGGTGCGCTGGGTCTTGTGCGAAACGCGTCGGTCGTGTTCGCCGGCGAACACGTGATCGCGGTCGGTCCCAACGGCCAGGCCGCCGACACCCGCATCGACGCCGGTGGCGCATGTGTCATCCCTGGCTTCGTCGACAGCCACACCCACCTTGTCTTCGCCGGCGATCGTGGCGATGAGTTCGCCGCGCGGATGGCAGGGCGACCGTACGGGGCCGGCGGCATTCGCACCACGGTGGAGGCCACTCGTGCGGCCTCCGACGAACAGCTGGCGGTGCTCACCGATGCACGACGAACGGAGGCTCGGCGGGCCGGCATCACGACGCTGGAGATCAAGTCCGGCTACGGGCTCGACGCACACCACGAAGCCCGTTGCCTGCAGGTGGGCCAGCAGTTCACCGCCGATACGACGTTCTTGGGTGCGCACGTGGTGCCGCCCGAGTTCGAAGGACGCACCGACGACTACGTGCACCACGTGTGCACCGACATGTTGGCCGCAGCTGCACCACACGCGCGCTGGATCGATGCCTTCTGCGAGGTAGGGGCCTTCGACGTCGATCAGTCGGGGGCGGTTCTTGCTGCCGGCAAGGCTGCCGGACTTGGCATGCGGCTCCACGCCAACCAGTTGGGTCACGGGCCTGGCGTCCAGCTTGCGGTCGAGATGGGCTGCGCTTCCGCCGACCACTGCACATACCTGACCGACGATGACATCCAGGCACTCGCCGCCAGTGACACGGTCGCGACGTTCTTGCCCGCCACCGACTTCAGTACTCGCCAGCCATACCCAGATGCTCGACGGGTCATCGACGCCGGCGCCACGGTGGCACTCGCCACGAACTGCAACCCGGGAAGCAGCTACACCACTTCGATGTCCTTCTGTCTGGCGCTCGCAGTTCGCGATCTGCGCATGAGCCCGGAAGAAGCACTGCTGGCTGCAACGGTCGGTGGCGCCAGTGCGCTTCGGCGCACCGACGTGGGTCGCATCGCCCCCGGGTTCAGAGCCGACATCGTGGTGCTGGCTGCGCCGTCGTACACGCACTTCGTCTACCGGCCTGGCGTCCCGCTGATCAGCGCCGTGATCGAGGCCGGGCTTCTCACGTGAGCATCGTGCACAGGCCGTGGGCGTACCTTCGCCCGCTCGTACCGGGACTCGCTGTTGCCCTTGCGGTCGCCATGGTGGGCTACGTCGTTCACTCCAACGTCGATGTCATTTCGCCACACGTCGTCGCCGTCGCCTGCGGCATTCTCGGAGCGACGTTCGGGCGCATCGAGGAATCCTTCAAGCCAGGCCTGAAGTTCTGTGCGAAGAAGGTGCTGCGCGCCGGCATCGTGCTGTTGGGTTTCCGCCTGTCGCTCACCGAACTCGGCAAGCTCGGCCCGAAGTCGCTGATCGCCGTCGTCGCCGTCGTGACCGCAACGTTCTTCGGCACCCAGTGGCTGGCTCGGCGTCTCGGTCTCAGCCGGTCACTTGGTCTGCTGATGGCCACCGGCTACAGCATTTGCGGGGCCTCGGCGATCGCAGCGGTTGAACCGTTCGCCGATGCCAGCGAGGAGGAGGTGGCCTATTCGATCGCACTTGTCACGCTGTGCGGGACGCTGGCCATCTTCGTGCTGCCCGGTCTTGGAACTCTGCTGGGCCTGACGGCCAGTCAATACGGCGCGTGGGTTGGGGCCTCGGTGCACGACGTCGGACAGGTGGTGGCAGCTGCCTCCAGCAAGGGAGAGGTGGCGCTGAAGTTGGCGACGTTGGTGAAGCTGACCCGCGTGGCGATGCTCGCTCCATTGCTCGCTGGTGTTGCGCTGAATGCCCGTCGGCGCCAGGGCGAGGAGGCACTCGCCGGAGCCAAGCGGCCGCCGCTGCTGCCGCTGTTCATCGTGTTGTTCTTGGCCGCCTCCGCGATCACATCCACGGGTGTGCTGTCCACGCATGTGCTGGCCGACGTGAAGAACGCGGAGACAATTCTCCTGGGAATGGGCCTGGTCGGACTGGGCAGCAATGTCGATCTGCGCAAGCTGCGGGCGGTGGGCGGGCGGCCGCTGGGGTTGGCATTGGGGAGCTGGGCGCTCGTTGCGATCGTGTCGTTGGCGGCCGTGAAACTGTCGGGCCTGTGAGGCCTGCACTAGGGTGACCGCCCGTGGCCAGGACCCCTGATCTCGAGCGCCGCCAAGAGCTGCTCGACCGCATCGTCGAGTACCTGGCGAAGAACGGTGTGGCGCAAGCCACCCTGCGGCCGATGGCTGCGTCGCTCGATGTCAGTATCAATCGACTGGTGCACCACTTCGGCTCGAAGGAAGAACTGCTGACTGCCGCGCTCGCCCGCGCGATCGAGCAGCAGATCACGGTGCAGGATGCATGGCTTGCCAAGTCGCCGCGGTTGACGCAGGCCGAGCTTTACGGCAAGTGGTGGCGGTGGATGAACGCGGCGCCGGGCAACCTTGCGCTCGTGCGGCTGAACTACGAAGCGGCAACGCTGGACACGAATGTGACCGGCCTGGCAGGTGAGGTGCGCGCGGACCAGATCGGTGTGTGGCGGCACGACACCGAGCACCGTTTGGAAGCCGAAGGTATGTCGCACGAGCGGGCGGCGGAAGAGGCGTCCCTGATCAAGGCCACCTTCACGGGCCTGGTGATGGACCTCTTTGCAAGCGGCGATCGTAAACGGCTGACGCGAGCGATGGACATCTTTCTCCTCCGCCTCACTGAAACCGTCGCGTCCAACCAGCGATGAGCCAGCCTACGAATGCTCTGCTCCCGGCGCTTGCCGGTCAGTTCGGCGATCACGGAGCAGCGGTGTCGGTAGCGGGGGAGAGCCTCTCGTGGGGTCAGTTGGCGGCGCGGGCCAATGGCGCCGCAGCGGCACTGACGGGGGCACACGCCGTTGCGGTGGACGCGCGACCGACGTTGCAGACCGTCATAGCAATTGCCGCGGGATTGGCAGCGGGTGTGCCGGTCGTTCCTGTTCCGCCCGATGCCGGACCGGTCGAGCGTCAACACATCGTCCGTGACTCTGGCGCGGTGGCGATCCTCGGTGAGGCCGACTGGTCGGACATCGCGCTGCCGCGCATCGAGTTGGCTACTGCAGGCGATCCGCTACCCGAGCCTTCCGCCGAGGCTGCAGCGCTCATCGTCTACACCTCCGGGACCACTGGTGCACCAAAGGGAGTCGTGTTGTCGCGGCGAGCGATCGCGGCCGGCCTCGATGGCCTGGCGGAGGCGTGGGGTTGGACGCCTGACGACACGTTGGTGCACGGTCTGCCGCTGTTTCACGTTCACGGTCTGGTCCTTGGTGTGCTCGGCGCGCTGCGCATGGGGTCGCGCCTCGTGCACACCGGTCGACCAACGCCGACCGCGTACGCGAGTGCCGGCGGCACTCTCTACTTCGGCGTGCCGACAGTGTGGGGCCGGATCTGTGCCGAGCCGTCGGCAGCTGCGGCGCTTGCTGGTGCACGACTGCTGGTATCGGGGAGCGCGCCACTGCCGGTACCCATGTTCGAGCAGTTGCGGTCACTCACCGGTCATGCGCCCGTCGAGCGCTACGGCATGACAGAGACGCTGATCACGCTGAGCACACGCGCGGACGGTGAACGCCGACCGGGTTGGGTGGGGATGCCCATCGAGGGTGTGCGCACGCGTCTGATCGGTGAGGACGGCGGCGCCGTCGAGCACGATGGCGAGACGATCGGTGAGCTCCATGTGGCCGGTACGACCCTGTTCGATGAGTACCTAAACCGGTCTCAGGCGACGGCCGCGGCGATGGACGGGGAGTGGTTTCGCACCGGCGATGCGGCAGTCATCGACGCCAACGGATTTCATCGGATCGTCGGTCGCCAGTCGATGGACATCATCAAGACCGGCGGCTACAAGGTCGGCGCTGGCGAAGTCGAGACCGCGTTGCTGGGTCACCCCTCCGTCATCGAGGTTGCGGTCGTTGGTAAGCCCGACGACGACCTGGGCCAGCGAATCGTCGCGTATGTGGTGGGCACCGCCGTCGATGCATCAACGCTCATCGAGCACGTGGCCAGCACCCTGTCAGTGCACAAGCGCCCAAGAGAGATTCGCGTGGTCGAGCAACTCCCGAGAAACGCCATGGGCAAGGTCCAGAAGAACCTCCTCTGACCAGCTTCGGCGTTCATTTGCCCTAGTACCGCATCTCAACGCCGAAGCTTGGGTTTGGCGAGGCTCAGGCGACGATATTGACCATTCGGCCGGGGATGACGATGATCTTCTTCGGCGTGCCGCCGGCCAATACGGACTGCACCTTCTCGTCGGCGAGCGCGACCGCTTGCACCGTGCCGGCGTCGGCATCAGCAGCGACGGTGACGCGACTGCGCACCTTGCCGTTGATCTGCACCGGGTACTCCACGGTGTCGGCAACCAGCAGCGCCGGGTTGGCAACGGGGAACGGCTCGTAGGTCACTGACTCGGTGTGGCCCAACTTCTGCCACAGCTCCTCGGCGGCGTGCGGGGCCAGCGGGGCCAACATCTTGACCAGCGGCTCGGCCATGTCGGCAGGACAGCCGCCCAGCTTGGTGAGGTGGTTGTTGAACTCGATCAACTTGGCGATGGCCGTGTTGAAGCGCAGGTTGTCCAGCTCCTCACGAACACCGGAGATGGCGATGTGTAGCTGGCGCACGGTCTCCTCGTCGGCATCATGCGGCAGCAGCCTGATCCCGCCCGTTGCCTCGTCGACGATGTTGCGCCAGACGCGCTGTAGGAAGCGGTGCACACCAACGACGTCCTTGCTCTCCCACGGGCGCGAGGCATCCAAGGGACCCATCGCCATCAGGTAGAGCCGCAACGTGTCGGCGCCGTACTGCGCGCACATCTCGTCGGGGTCGACGGCGTTCTTCAGGCTCTTGCCCATCTTGCCGTACTCGCGGGTCACGGGCAGTCCGTCGTGCGAGTAGCCGCCGTCAGCAGCTACCACGTCGGCGGCCTCCACATACATACCGCGTTGGTCCTGGTACGCGGCGGCCAGGATGTAGCCCTGGTTGAACAGTCGGTGGAAGGGCTCGCATGACGTGACATGGCCCAGGTCGAACAGCACCTTGTGCCAGAACCGTGCGTACAGAAGGTGCAGCACTGCATGCTCGACACCGCCGACGTACAGGTCGACTCCGCCCGAGCCGCCCTCGGTCTGCGGCCCCATCCAGTACGCCTCGTTGGCCGGGTCGACGAAGTCGACTTCGTTGGTGGGGTCGAGGTAGCGCATCTCGTACCAGCAACTGCCGGCCCACTGCGGCATCACGTTCGTGTCGCGGCGGTACGGCTGCAGCCCATCGCCCAGGTCCAGCTCGACGTTGACCCAGTCGGTCAGGCGATCCAGCGGGCTCTCCGGGTTGCTCATCGAGTCATCGGGGTCGAACGTGCGCGGCGAGAACTGGTCGGTCTCGGGCAACGAAACCGGCAGCAGCTCGTCGGGCAGACCGTGCGGGTTGCCATCCAGGTCGTAGGCGATGGGGAACGGCTCGCCCCAGTAACGCTGACGACTGAACAGCCAATCGCGCAGCTTGTAGGTGATGGTGGCCTCGCCACGGCCGTGCGCCGTCAACCATTCGTTGGTCAAGTGCTTGCCTTCGGCGACACTGGTGACACCGTCGAGGTTCAGGGACTCGTTGCTGCTGTTCGCGTAGGGGGCATCGCCGACGAAGGCTTCCGCCCAGGTGCTCGTGTCGAGCGTGCGGTCGGCAGGCTGCTGGATGGCGACGATGTCGAGCCCGAACTTGCGGGCAAACTCGAAATCGCGCTGGTCGCCGGATGGGACAGCCATGATGGCGCCCGTGCCGTAACCCATCAGCACGTAGTCGGCGATCCACACGGGGATCTGAGCACCGTTGAGCGGGTTGGTGGCGAACGAGCCGGTGAACACGCCGGTCTTCTCGCGACCTTCGTTCTGTCGGTAGAAGTCGTCCTGCGCGGCGGCCTGCACGCGGTACTCGGCAATGGCGGTCGCCTGCTCGGGAGTGGTCAGCGCGTCGACCAGCGAGTGCTCGGGCGCCAGCACCATGAACGTTGCCCCGAACAACGTGTCGGGGCGGGTGGTGAACACCGAGATGAGGCCGGCCGACGAATCGAAGTGAACGAATGCGCCCTCGCTACGACCGATCCAGTTGCGCTGCATGGACTTGATGGCTTCTGTCCAGTCCAGCAGGTCGAGGTCGTCGATCAGCCGATCGGCATAGGTGGTGATGCGCATCATCCACTGGCGCATGTTGCGCTTGAAAACCGGAAAGTTGCCGCGGTCACTGCGGCCATCGGAGGTGACCTCCTCGTTGGCGACCACGGTGCCCAACCCGGGGCACCAGTTGACCGGCGCGTTGCTGACGTACGCCAGGCGCCAACCGTCCAGCTCCAATCCCCGCTCCGCGGCCGAAATGTCCGCCCAGGAGCGGGCCACGCCGTCGGCATCGGACGGCTGGCGCGTGCCGGCCTCGAACTCGGCGATCAGCTCGTCGATGCGGCGGGCCTTCTTCGTCTCGGGATCGAACCAGGAGTTGAAGACCTGCAGGAAGATCCACTGCGTCCAGCGGTAGTAGCCAGGGTCGGTGGTGCTGATGCTGCGGCGCTGGTCGTGGCTGAGGCCCAGCCGGCGCAGCTGTGCACGGATGTTGGCGATGTTCTGGTTGGTGGTGATGGCCGGGTGCTGACCGGTCTGCACAGCGAACTGCTCTGCAGGCAGGCCGAACGCATCGAAGCCCATCGTGTAGAGCACGTTGTGGCCGGTCATTCGCTGGTAACGGGCGTACATGTCGGTGGCCGTGAAGCCCAACGGGTGGCCCATGTGCAGCCCGGTGCCACTTGGGTACGGGAACATGTCGAGGATGAATTTCTTCGGCCGGGCGGCGCCATCGGCGTCCAAGAAGCGGGTGGCGTCGGCCAGCGGGCCGACCGGGTTGGGCGTGTTGAACGTGCCTTCGGCTTCCCAACGGTCCTGCCAGCGCGCCTCGATGCCCTGCGCAAGCTCGCCCGTGTACCGAAACGGATGCGTGTCGGTGGCGGCGCCGTCGACACGTGCTGCGTCGTCGGATTTATTCGAGGTGTTGGTGGCGTTCATGACGCTGCGATTCTACGAGACACCGATCAAGTCGGCCCGTTCTTTCCCGTACTACCGTGACGTCCCATGCCGCCAAGTTCGCCCGACACAGACTCGCCCGACACCGACTCGCCCGCCACCGACTCGATAGTCAATCGACTGATTGCAGCTACAGAGCATCAGACCGGGGTGCGGTTCGTGGGCAACAGTGTGATGCCTGCCGAAGGTGACGCGTTCGTGTCGTGGGCGCAACTGCATGACGAGGCACGCGTTGTGGGAGCGGCGCTGCAGGCGCGAGGGCTGGTGCCCGGCGACCACGTTGCAATTCTCGGCCCCACGTCGCGTTCGTTGATGACCATCATCCAAGGCTGCTGGCTGGCAGGCATCGCCAGCATGGTGCTGCCGTTGCCGATGCGGATGGGTTCGCTGGACGTGTTCGTGGAGACCACGCGCGCTCGCATTCGCCACGGTGACGCCAAGCTGATCCTGATCGACGACATGCTTGCGGCGTTCTACGAAGCGGGCCCCGACGACCCGCCCATCGAGCCGATGGCCGCCGTTCTGCCCGGGTTCGCCGGCGTTCCCAAGAGCGACGCATTGGAGCTGCCCGATCACGACCCCGAGCGCCTGGTCATCCTGCAGTACACCAGCGGCTCGACCAGTGAACCCAAGGGCGTGATGATTCCCGACCGGGTGTTGCGCGCCAACCTCGACGCTTCCTGCGAGGCCGCCGAGCTGGCTGTGGGCGAAGTGATGGTCAGCTGGCTGCCGCTGTATCACGACATGGGTTTGGTCGGATTCCTCTCGCTGCCGATGACGGTGGGTGTCGAATTGGTGCAGGCTGCCCCGCAGGACTTCCTGGCGAAGCCGGGCAACTGGATGCAGTGGATCAGCGACTGGGGTGGCACCGCCACCGCTGGCCCCAACTTCGCGTGGGTGCTGGCCACTCGTGCGCTCGGTCGCATGGAAGGTCTCGACCTGTCGCGACTGACGCTCGCGCTCAGCGGCGCCGAGCCTGTCGACCCGAATGCCGTCGAAGCCTTTGTCCGCGCGGCCGAACCCTTCGGCTTCAAGCCCGGCGGCGTGTTCCCTGCCTTCGGCATGGCCGAGGTCGCCATTGGCGGCGCCTTCCCTCCGCGTCATCGTGGAATGGTCACTGATTCTGTTGATCGCGAGTTCCTCGAGCGCGAACGGGTGGCCAAGCCATTGGATCTCGCCGATGCACAGGAGGAACTAGATGTGCGGCGGCTGCCGCTGCTGGGCAAGGCAGTCCCCGGCCTGGAGATGAAGGTGGTCAACCCTGACAGCTACGAGGAAGTGCCCGAGCGCCACGTTGGTGAGCTCCTGCTGCGCGGCACTTCCGTCACGTCGGGCTACTACAAGCGGCCGGATGCAACGGCTGCGCTGTTTCGTGATGGCTGGCTGTGCACCGGCGACCTGGCGTACCTGGTCGACGGCGAGCTGGTGCTCTGCGGGCGCATCAAGGATGTCATCATCGTCGGCGGCCGCAACGTGTTCCCGGAGGACATCGAGCGGGCCATCGCCGTCATCGACGGCGTACGGGCCGGCAACGTCATCGCCTTCGGCGTCGAGGGTTACAAAGGCAAGGAGAGTGTGGTGGTGGTCTGTGAAGTGCGTGCCGCCGAGCCCGAGGGTCTGGAAGCTGTCCGCCACGCCGTGCACCAGCGCACGCTCGATGTCTGTGGGCTACCGCCACGAGACGTGATGTTGGTCAAGCCGGGTACACTGCCCAAGACGTCGTCGGGCAAGCTGCAGCGGGCGAAATGCCGTGAGCTGTACCTCGACGAGACACTGGAGATGGCATGAAAGTCGTCTACACCGCGGCTCACCTCCTGCATGATCCGCACGTCGAGTTCGAGACCTCGCAGGTGCACAGCCCGTTCGAGCACATCGGCCGCGCCGAGGCCATTCGCGAGACCCTGCAAGCCGACCCGCGCTTCCATTTCCTGACACCCCCAGATTGGGGTCTGGCGCCGATCGAAGCGGTGCACAACCCTGGGCTGGTCCGCTTCCTCTCCGAGGGTTGGGCGCTGTACACAGCGCAACACCCCGGGGTGCGCGAGGTCGTTCCCGACGTGTTCTATCGGCCAGCCCTGCGCGACAAGATGGGCGAGCGTGGCGAACCGCAGGCCATCAATGGTCGCGTGGGCTACTGGTGCTTCGAGACCACCACCCCGCTCACCGAGACCACGTACGAGGCTGCGCGCGGTGCAGTCGATACCGCGTTGACCGCAGCGCAGCTGGTGCTCGACGGCGAGAGCGCCGCGTACGGGCTCTGTCGTCCGCCGGGCCACCACGCCACCGCCGACATGTACGGCGGGTATTGCTTCTTCAACAACGCAGCCGTCGTTGCGCACCACGTGGCGTCCACGACGGGCGCGAAGGTCACCATCCTCGACGTCGACTATCACCATGGCAACGGCACGCAGCAGATCTTCTACGACCGCGATGACGTGCAGTACGTCTCGCTGCACGGCGACCCGGTACGGGCGTATCCGTATTCGATCGGCTTCGCTGATGAGACGGGCACCGGCCGCGGCCTTGGTCACAACATCAACTACCCGATGCCGCTGCGCGCCGACGACGATCTCTATGTTTCAGCGCTGGCCGCAGCCTGTGAGCGTGTCGCCCATTTCCGGCCGTCGCTGCTCATCGTCTCGCTGGGGCTGGACACGTACATCACCGACCCGATCAGCGACCTCGCCGTCACCACCGACGGAATGCGGCGCAGCGGTGAGATCGTCCGCCAGCTTGGGCTGCCCACCGTGGTGTTGCAGGAGGGTGGTTACGACGTCAATGCACTCGGCGTCAACGTGCAGGCATGGCTGACCGGGTTGGGCGCCTAGTGATGGTGCCGACGGCCCGGGTCAGCGGTCACGCAGGCACCGAATGTTGCCCAGGCGTTGAGATTCGGTGCCTGCGTCAGCGGTCACGACTCGCGTCCGCCTAGTGTGCTGGGTCAGAAATAGCTCGCGTTGGTGGGTTGATTGGTGTACGATCAGCGGGTGGCTGGTCGTGGTCGTCCAAGAGCGTTGTTGACGGTGTCCGACGAGGATCGGGAGGTGCTGGTTCGCTGGTCGAGGCGGCCGACGTCTCCGCATTCGATCGCTCAGCGAGCCCGGATCGTGTTGCTCGCAGCTGATGGCCTGTCGAACAACGAGGTCGCTGACAAGGTGGGCTGCAATCAGACGACGGTAGTGAAGTGGCGCAAGCGGTTCATCGAACGCGGTCTCGATGGTTTGCCTGATGATCCGCGGCCGGGCACGCCGCGTTCGATCACCGACGACGATGTCGAGGCGGTGATCGTGCGCACCCTCGAAGACAAGCCCACGGATGCAACGCATTGGTCGACGCGCGATCTCGCCGCCAAGACGGGCATGTCGCCGTCGTCGGTGGGGCGGATCTGGCGGGCGTTCGGGTTGAAGCCGTGGCTGACCGACACGTTCAAGCTCTCGGAGGATCCGCAGTTCGTCGACAAGGTCCGCGATGTCGTTGGGCTCTACATGAACCCACCAGAGCATGCGGTCGTGATGTGCGTAGACGAAAAGACCAGCATCCAAGCACTCGACCGGACGCAGCCTTCGTTGCCGATGCGACCGGGTCAGATCGAGCGTCGCACGCATGACTACAAACGTCACGGCGTCACTGATCTGTTCGCTGCGTTGAACCTCGCGACCGGCCAGGTCGTGCACCAGACACGGTCGCAGCATCGGGCGATCGAGTTCCGCAAGTTTCTCGATCTGATCGACGAATCGGTGCCGGCTGGTCTGGCGGTGCATGTCGTGTTGGACAGCTCATCGACGCACAAGACCCCGGCGATCCACGACTGGCTGCTCAAGCATCCGCGGTTCACGTTCCACTTCACGCCGACCTCGTCGTCGTGGATGAACCTTGTCGAGCGCTGGTTTGCCGAGCTCACCAACAAGATGCTCAAACGATCCGCGCACAAGTCGATCAGCGCGCTGACTGCTGACTTGAACGCATGGATCGCCGCCTGGAACACCAACCCGAAACCGTTCGTCTGGCACAAGACCGCCGACCAGATCCTCGACAACCTCAAAAAATACTTGACGAACCTCTGACGCGGGACACTAGTCAATCCCGGGCTGGCTCGGCGCTGGCAACGGCGGCCAGGAACGCCGCGCCGTACTGCTGCAGCTTCGAAGGGCCGATGCCCTTGATGGATGTCAGCTCGTCGAGTGAAGTTGGCTGCAGCGCGGCGATGGCATGAAGCGCCGTGTCGGGAAGCACCGTGTACGCGGGCTTGCCGGCAGCGAGGTGACGACGCACTGCGCGGAGATCCTCGAACAGCCGGGCCTGGCTGGGGGAGAGGTCGTCGCCGGGCTTCTTCGCAGCCGAGACAGGGGCGGTTCTTGGAGCGGCCGTCGCCGACGGCCGACCGTTGGTGCCGAATGCTCGCGGCTCGGTGCTGCAGTCGACGATGAACGGCGACGGCCTATCCGATGGCACCACCAGCACATCGCGTGAGGCACGGGTGATCGCGACGTGGAACAGGCGACGCTCCTCTTCCTCATCCTCAGCGAGACGATGGGGGAATTGGTCGGTGTCGGCCTGATGGACGATGACGAACGGCCACTCCTGACCCTTCACGCGGTGGACCGTGGCCAGTGTGACGCCGTCGGCTTGCCACTTGTTGGCCAGCGCGGCACGCAACCAGCTCTCGAACTTCGCCGGGTCGGGCTGCAGTGCGGCCAGCTGGGCGATGGCGGTGAGGTCGTCGTTCTGTGCGGCGCGATTCATTCCGTGACGATGCGCGTCGAGTTTCGCAATGCTGTTGGCCAGGCCCATTCCGTCGCGCAGCGCATCCATTGCCTGTGCGGTGGTGCCGCGGCTGGCGACCAACCGTTGGAGGCGCTCGATGTCGGAGGCGAACTTCTCCACCGTGTCGGCGTCGCGCTCGGTGGTGATACGGCCCACAAGACGGCGTAGTCCGACCAACGACGATTGCTCGCCCACCCAGGTGGCGATGCGCGGGTGCAGCGGACGCGACGGGCGACGGAGTGCCTCGGCGACATCAGAGGCGTCGAAGTCACCCTTCGCAGTGGCGATACGCAGCCAGGCCAACGCGGCGCGTACCGCCGTGCGCTCGAGGAACTCGAGCCCCACGCCGCCATTGGTGGGAATGCCCGCTCCACGTAGTGCGACCTGCACCGGGGCCAGCAGTGAGTTGACTCGTGTGAGCACGGCGATGTCGGCAGCGGGTGACCCGGCAGCGATGGCGGTGGTGACGGCTTGCAGCGTGACATCGACCGGGTCGCCCGACGCCGGGGCGACCATGAAGCCGTCGCGGGTGCTGTCGCTGGCGCGGATCACCTTCGCTACGCGTCGACGGTTGTGGCGCAGCAACGTGTCGGCGGCGCGGACGATGCCTGCTGGGCAGCGGTAGTTGACCTCGAGCGGGTGTTCGCCGGCGCCGGGAAACAAGTCGCCGAACTCGATCAGCCAAGCGGGGTCGGCGCCGTTGTAACCGTAGATGGTCTGGTCATCGTCGCCGACTCCGAACACCGCGGCGTCAGGGCCGGCGAGGAGCCGCACCAGCAGCACGTGCGCCGGGGTGAGGTCCTGGAATTCGTCGACCAAGAGCAGCCGGCATGAACGCTGCGCGGTCGCTCGAGCGGCGGGGTCGCGCAGGAGCAGCTCGATGGCCTTGAAGATCTGCTCGTCGTAGTCCACAGCGCCGGCCCTGGCCAGGTGTTCGCGGTAGCCGGCGAACGCATCGGTGAAGCCGGCTACCTCACCGTCATATCGACTCTCCACCTTCGCGGGGTCGATGAGACCCAGACGGGCCAGCGACAACGCCTCCAGCCAGGTGGCGACCGGGTCGGCATTGCGCACGCGAGGGAATTTGACGAGCCGCCCGATGATGCGCCGGACCTCGGGCTCGTCGATGGTGCTGAACCGCTGCGGCTGGCGAGCGAAGGGGGCGCTGCCGTTGATGACTGCCAGCGCGATGGCGTTGAGCGTGCGGATCTGTAGGCCGGGAACGTCGGCGGTGCGCGCGGCGATCTCCTCCTGCGCCCGTTTGTTGAACGCGATGAGCGTGATGGCCGATGCCGGAATGCGCCACTGCTGCACCAGGTGTCGAGCGCGTTCTGTGAGGACGCGGGTCTTGCCCGAGCCGGCGGGGGCGATAATGCGCGCCGCGCCACCGTCGTGGGTGACGGCCGCCAGCTGGTCCGGAGCAAGGTCGGCAGCGGTGGCATTGCCCACTGGTACGCGCAGCGATCGGTGCTCCACAGCCACGCGATGCAGAACAGGCACACCATCGATCGGTGCGGTGAAGCGGGGCGGCCCGCCATCGAGCCACGCTCGCGTACCGTTGGTCAGTTCGACATCGCCGTGGCCGTCATCGACGGTCTGGGCCCCGGCCTTCACGGCCATGGAGAGCAGCGGCCAGCTGCGCTCTGAGCGTGCGTCGATGGCATTGCTGAACACGAGGTGTGCGACCTGCTCGCTGGTGAAGCGAACGCGCGGCCCGATTGCGTGCGGCGGCAGTGCGGTGGCGAAGGGCGTGGAGAGCTGCGCCTCGACGGCGTCGCTCAGCTCGAACACGTGCGAGGCCCGCTGCGTGGCGGCCTGCAGGAGCCGACCGATGAGCTCGCTCTGTGTAGGGTCGATGACCACGCGCGGCGCGTCGGCCCAGTCCGCCGGTGCCGCCTGCCCGGGCGCCACGATCACGTTGCGGCCCAGCCACGCCGGTCCCTTCGTGAGGTGAACGACAACCCTGCCTGATGTCGTCCGCTGTGAGGGCGACGGCGGGGGAGCTGGCTCGGCGGCGAACAGATTGCCCTGGTCGCCGTCATCCTCGACGCTGTCATCGCGGGCAACTTCCTGCCCTGCGTTGCGCTGCCAGCACGCCTTGACCTCGTCGGCCGAGCCGTGCTCACCACCGCAGTACACACAGGAGATTGCTCGTCGGCGGGCGTTGTCGTCGAACGAGCTCATCGGCTCACCCTATCGAACGAACGTTCTGATGCAGTCCGCCAGCAGCCGTAGCGTTCAGGCGGACTTGAGGGCGTCGATGATGCCCGCCCAGCGCGATGGATCCGACTTGTAGGGCGCGTAGAAGCTGATGCGCTGGATGACATCGCCGTAGCGGCGCTGCAGTTCGGGCGCCATTTGCTCGGGCTCGCCGACGACGGCGAACGTGTTGAGGATCTCGTCGGTGATCAGGTCGCCCATCTCCACCCATCTGCCCTGCTTCGAAAGTCCGTTCAGCTCTTCGTGCAGGCCATCCCAACCGTGAAGTTCCAGCACCCCGCGGTAGGCCGGGGTGCTGCCGTAGAACGCAAGTTGCTGGCGTGTCCCTGCGGTTGCGGCAGCCAGTTCCTCTTCGTTGTTGCCGGTGACCACGAACGAGGGCCCGACGATCTCGAAGCGTTCCATCGACTTGCCGGCCTTGGCCCGGCCACGCTGCAACGCCGGCAACGTGACCTCACGCAGGTAGCGCTCGGTGGTGAAGCCATGGCAGATGAACCCGTCACAGACTTCGCCCGCGACTTCCGTCATCAGCTCGCCGACGCCGGCCAGGAAGATCTTGGGCACGCCGAAGCCGGCCAGATCGGCGCGCTCAGGTGTGAAGAACGGGGTCATCAGGGTGTGCGTGTAGAAGTCGCCACGGAAGGCCAGGGGAGTGCCGTTCTCCCACGTGTCCCAGATGGCTCGAATCGCCATGATCATCTCGCGCATGCGAGGGGCCGGATGGCTCCATTCCTGGCTGAACCGCTTGGTGATGTGCGGCTTGATCTGGCTGCCAAGACCGAGCACGAAACGGCCCTTGGAGAACGACTGCAGGTCCCAACCAATGTTGGCCAGCGTCATCGGGTTGCGGGCAAAGGCCACCGCAATCGACGTACCCAGCTCAAGCGTCTCGGTGTGTTCCGCGGCGAGCAACAGCGGAAAGAACGGGTCGTGACTGGTCTCGGCAGTCCACGCACCGGAATAGCCGGCGTCCTCGAGCTCCTTGGCCCGTGCGCCTGCGCGCCCCAAATTGGTTCCAATGCCACCGTCGACCTTCATCTGCCCCTCCTGATGGGTTTGGTGCGAGCGTAGTCAGCGCTCTCGTCCAAGGGAGAGGCGAGCGGAGGTCAGGCGGCGGCGATGGTGCGTCGTTGCCGGGGTGCTTCGAGGGCGAGACCATGGAGAAGGCCAAAGGCTCGTTCTCGCGCGGCAGCGGGCTGCGTGCGATCGCGGACGATGTCGATGGCCACATGGCCGAAGCCCTCGCACGCGAGCACGTTGGCGAGGCCGACGGCTTCCGACTCGTGGCTGGCGAAACCGTGCTCCGCGATGCCGTATGCAAGCGCTGAAAGCTGATCGGGACTGTCGCGGAGTTGTTGGGTAGTGCTCATGTGGGTGACGGTACGCCTGGTCAAGCATTCTGTACAGCGATGATCTCTTGTATTAATGATTGGATTTACTTATGATACTTTCCATGTTGAGAGATGTCGAGGTACGTCAGCTCAGGGCGCTGCAAGCGGTGGCCGAAGAAGGGTCGTTCGGGCGGGCCGCCGAGCGGCTTGGGTTCACCCAATCCGCCATCAGCCAGCAGATCGCCGGCCTCGAGCGTGCCGTTGGCGACAAGGTCTTCGATCGTCCCGGCGGCCCGAAGCGTGTGGAGCTGACGCCCACCGGCTCGCTGGTTCTGGAGTACGCACTCGGGCTGTTCGAGCAGATGAGTATCGCCGAGGACGGTCTGCGTTCGCTGCGTGCCGGCGAGGTTGGTCGACTTGTCGTTGGTTCGTTCCAAAGCATCTCGGTCAACGTGTTGCCTGCGGTGGTGGGTCGTATGCGCACCGAGCGCCCCGGCCTGTCGGTGCGGTGCGTGGAGGAGGTCGAGAACGACGACCTGATTGCTCGACTGCTGTCCGACGAACTCGATCTCACGTTCCTGAGCGGTGCGCCGGATGACGATGCGATCGAGCCGACAACGCTCCTGATCGACCCGTTCGTGTTGGTCAGTCCCGCCTCCGCCGATGGTCGCATCACCGACCCGGCGCACCTGGGTGGCGTGGCCATGATCGGCCAGTCGCCGTGCGCGTGCCAGCTTTCCATCGACGACGCGCTACGAGGGCTCGGCGTGGTCCCCGACTACGTGTTCCGCACCAACGACAAT
>JBBQMG010000046.1:0-24833 GCA_038328705.1 Acidimicrobiales bacterium
CAGCGCAACGTTGAAGCGCCAACTGAAGCGGCTGACGGCGAAGGCCATCGTGCTGGAGAAGAAGAGGATGAGCACGATCGACGGGATCACGATGAACATCGTGTTCTGGAACGTGTGGGTCATGTTGCCCTGGGTCCACGCGTCCTTGAAGTTCTGCGTGGTGAGCGCCCTCGGCCACGAGAAGATGCCGTACTTCTGCGTCTCGGCATACGGGCGGAACGCGGCATAGATGGCACTACCCACCGGCACCAACCACACCAGGGCCATGAAGGTGAGGAACACGTACAGGAAGACGCGCGACCACCTGGTGTGCCTGGCCGGCGGCTTCACGATGGTGAGCTGTGCGCTCATGTCTCGGCCTCTCGATAGTTGTTGATCAGGTACCAGATGATGAACCCGAGGCACAGCAGCAGCAATATGACGCCGTATGCCGACCCGAGACCCACCTGACCACCTCCCTCACCGACGAGGTTGTCGCGCACCAGGATGCCGAGCACCTTGGTACCAGGTGGCGACTTGAGCGCGAAGATGATGTCGAACGCTCGCAGCGCCTCGATGACGGTGATGACGAAGACCACCACGTTGATGGGCTTCATCACCGGGAAGATGACACGGCGGAAGGCCTGCCATTCGTTACAACCGTCGATGGCAGCGGCTTCGCGCATGGCCGGGTCGACGCTCTTCAGGCCGGCGAGGTAGAGCACCATCACGTAGCCGATGTGCCGCCAGGCCATCGCGATGAGGATGGCGGCGAAGTTCTTGGTGAGACCCAACGGGGTGTCGAGGCCCGGTATGTGGAACTGGAAGATCTTCTCGGAGTTACCCACCCAGTCGATCTGATTGCCCTGCGCGGTGCGACCGAGCACCACGTTGAACAGGCCCTGGCGCGGCGAGTACATGACGCTCTTCCAGATGAACCCGACGATGGCAAGCGAGAGCACCACCGGCATGTAGAAGATGCTCTGGTAGATGGCAGAACCGCGGATGTTCTTGTCGAGCAGGTACGCGAACAGCACGCCCACGATGCTGCACAGCGAGAGGAAGATGAGGAGCAGCACGTTGTTGAACAGCGCCGGGAAGAACTTCCCGTCGAAGACGGTGAAGACGGCCCAGTAGTTGGCAAAGCCGATCGGTTGCCAGGTGCCCAGCTTGAGGCCGTCCCACTTGGTGAATGACAGCGCGATCGTCATGAAGGCCGGAACCCAGACGAACACGACGTGGATGACTGTGGGGATGCCTGCCATCAGCCACAGGGTGATCTTGTCGCCTCGCGACAATTGGGAGTACCGCCGCCGGCGACGGCGCCCCACGGGGGGCGCCGTCACCGTCTCGACGGGAGCTGTCATCTCAGCTGCCATGGCTCATTCTCAGAGGTACTGAGACTTCTGAGTTTCGATGTCGTTGAGGATCGAGTCGATCGTGGTCGGATCAGCATGGAAGTTCGCGAAGGCGTCAGAGATGACGTTCGACACGAAGTCCGGGCTGGTGTCACGGTCGAGGAACTGCGCGATGTTCTTCGCAGAACCCACCAGCTCGGCCGACTTCTTCTGGATTGCGTTGAGTGTCGACACGTCGAACTTGTCGTTCGCCGGCACCGCGCTCGGGTTGACGTCATTGGCGGCAGTGATGAAGTCGAGCCCACCGATCGCCGTCAGCATCGCCTTCGCGCCTTCTTCGTTCTTCGGCTTCCCGGCCATCATGAAACCGTCGATCGGGGCGTCGAGTGCATCGGAACCGATGGCCGCGTCGAGCTCGGGGAAGTTGAAGAAGTCGAGGTCGTCCAGATACGCCTGGTCCGTGCTGTTGCTGGATACGAAGGTGCCCAGGTAGTACATGCCGGCTTCCTTGTTCTCGAGCGCCGTCGCAGCTTCCTGCCAGGTGCGCCCGTTGGGGTTTTCCTGGTGGAACGGCAAAAGCGAAGTCCACACAGCGAACACATTCTTCACCTTTTCGCCGGTCCAGTCTTCCTTGCCGGCCAACAGGTCGACGTGGAACTGGTAGCCGTTGAGGCGCATGTTCAAGATGTCGAACGTGCCCTGCACCGGCCACTTGCCATCGTTGGCGTAGGCGAACGGCACCAAGCCGTCGGCCTGCATCTGCGTGGCCAGGGCGAGCAGCTCTTCCTTGTTGGTGGGGACGGTGTAACCCTTCTCCGCGAACAGGCTCTTACGGTAGTGAACGGCCCACGGGTAGTAGCTGGTGGGCACGAGGTACTGCTTGCCATCGTTGCCGGTGGCGGCCGTCTTGAAGCCTTCGGTGAAGTCGGGCAGGTTGTCCCACACTGAGCTGATGTCGCCGGCGAGACCCTTGTCAGCGAAGAAGCGCATGCGGTAGCCGGCGAACCACGTAAACAGGTCGTCCGGCTGCTGCAGGTAGCTGGTGATGTTGTCCTGGAAGCTGTTGTGATCGACGAAGTTGCCCTTGTACGCGACGCCGGTGGCGTCGAGACCAGCCTTTGCGCCGTCGTAGGCCTTGCTGCCAGCCGCCTCGTTGATGCCAACGGTGACGGCATCGCCTGACGGGGCGGCGGTGGTGTCGGTACCACCGGCGGCGGTGGTGTCGGTACCACCGGCGACGGTGGTGTCGCTGGCGGCCGGAGTGGTGGAACTTGAATTCTTGTCGTCGCCACAGGCTGCGAGAAGGCCAGCGCCGGCAACAGCCGCGGCGCCGATGATGACGTTGCGGCGAGACACGATGTTGAACCCGACATCACTCGGGCTGGGTGATTGTTCGTAACCTTCTGACACGGTTCCCCCTAATGGAAGTGTGTTGGATTGCTAAGACGCACGCGGACTTGTCGAGCGCTGGAATGAACATCCCATGAACCGCGCGTGTGTGTCAAGGGCCATTGTTCCTTATTCGCACAGCTTTTGTGAGTTTCCCGGCGCTTTTTCCCCATCTTCTGTTTGAAACTGTTGACTTTCCCAACACCTGGAGTCAGGCTACGAACATGTCCAGCACGGTCGTCGACGCAGTTGCGGTGCGCGCACTGGCTCGCCAACGCCACGACGTGATCGTGGCCGAGGTGCGCCGGCGTGGGGTCGTGCGCGTCAGCGAGCTCGCCACCCTGTTGGGTGTCAGCGACATGACCATTCGTCGCGATCTGGAGATGCTCGACGAGGCCGGCATGGTCACCAAGGTGCACGGTGGCGCCACCTTGCGCGCCGAACGCAGCAGCGACGAGCCCGGTTTCGAGGCGAAGTCGCTGCGCAACATGGCCGAGAAGCATGCGATCGCGATGGCCGCGGCGGCAATGATCGCGCCGGGTAGCGCCATCGGCATCACCGCCGGCACCACCACCTGGCAGCTTGCCTACCACCTCGTCGACATCCCTCATCTAACGGTGGTCACCAACTCGGTGCGTGTCTCAGACGTGCTGTATCGCGCCCCGCGCAGCGACCGAACAGTGGTGCTCACCGGCGGCGACCGCACGCCATCGGATGCGTTGGTGGGGCCCGTGGCCTTGGCCACCCTGCGCACATTGCACCTCGATGTGGTCTGCATGGGCGTGCACGGCATAGCCACCCAGGCCGGTTTCACCACACCGAATCTGCAGGAGGCAGAGACCAATCGCGCCTTCGTCGACTCCACGCAGCAACTCATGGTGCTTGCCGACCACACCAAGTGGAACGTCACCGGTCTCAGTACCATCGCTCCGCTCGACCAGGCGGCCACGGTCATCTCCGACAACGCGCTGCCGGCGGCGGCTCGTACTGCGCTCAAGCAGATGGTGCCGCAGTTGGTGTTGGCGGACCCACAGTTCAACGAAGTACCAGCGCCGTTCGAGACCCGGGCGGCCGACCGAAGGAGAGTGAATGGCTAGCGTCACGTTCAGCGAGGCGTCACGCGTCTACCCGGGAATGAAGCATCCCGCTGTCGACCGCCTCAACCTGGAGATCAATGATGGCGAGTTCCTCGTGCTCGTCGGCCCGTCGGGTTGCGGAAAGTCCACGACGCTGCGCATGCTCGCCGGCCTGGAGCCGATCGACTCCGGGTCGGTGCTCATCGGCGATCGAGACGTCACCTGGGTGCCGCCGCGCGACCGCGATATCGCCATGGTGTTCCAGAGCTATGCCCTCTACCCGCACATGACGGTGGCAGAGAACATCGGCTTTCACCTCAAGATCAAGGGGCTGCCCAAGGACGAGATCCGTGCCCGCGTGAAGGAAGCCGCCGGGCTGCTCGATCTGGAGGAATACCTTGACCGAAAGCCGGCCAAACTGTCCGGTGGCCAGCGTCAGCGGGTGGCGATGGGTCGGGCCATCGTGCGCAATCCGAAGGTGTTCCTGATGGACGAGCCGCTGTCCAACCTCGACGCCAAACTCCGCGTGCAGACGCGCACACAGATCGCGGCGCTGCAGCGACGCCTGGGTGTCACGACCGTCTACGTCACCCACGACCAGGTGGAGGCCATGACGATGGGCGACCGGGTGGCTGTGCTGAAGGACGGCCTGCTGCAGCAGTGCGCCTCGCCACGCGAGCTGTTCACCCGGCCGGCGAACATCTTCGTCGCCGGGTTCATCGGGTCGCCGGCGATGAACGAGATGCAGTGCACCGTCAACTCCGACGGAGCCGAGTTCGCCTCACTGCAGATCCCGCTGACTCTCGAGCAGCGAGCTGCGCTCACGTCGGATCAGCTCACTGTCGGCGTACGGCCCGAGAACCTGCACCTCAGCCATGACGGCACCGGCATGCATGCCACCATCGCCACCGTCGAGGAGTTGGGCAGCGACAGCTTTCTGTACTGCACGCCAGAAGGCCACAGCGACAGGACCATGGTGTCGCGCGCTGAGGGGCTCTCGACCGCCCGCCCCGGCGACACGGTGCAGTTGCGCCCCGACCCGGGGGCGCTGCACTTGTTCGACACCGCTACGGGTCTTCGTCTGCCGGACTGATTCCCATGACCGAACCGCCCACCGAACCGCCCACCGAACCGCCCACCAAACCGCCCACCGAACCGCCCACCGAACGTCTTACCGAACGACACGACGTTCGAATCGATCCCTACCTCGGCACCGTCGTGCACGTGGTGGGCACCCGCCAGGCGCGACCGAACTTGCCCAGCACCGGTTGCCCATTCTGCCCCGGTGGGCGCGAGGCCCCCGAGCCGTACGACGTGCGCTGGTTCGAGAACCGCTGGCCGGCCATGCCCGGAGATCGCTGCGAAGTAGTGCTCTACACCGACCAGCATGATGCCGCCTTTGCGTCGCTCGGTGTCGCCGGCGCCCGTCGAGTGATCGACCTGTGGGCGCAACGCACCGAGGCGCTCGGGGCGCGATCCGACGTCGACTTCGTGCTGGTCTTCGAAAATCGCGGGCCAGAAGTGGGCGCCACGATCGCGCATCCCCACGGCCAGATCTACGCCTACGACCACATCCCGGACCGGCCGTCACGGCTACTGGAGGCGAAGTGGTCACCAGACCTCCAGCCCGGCGAGCGGCTGGTTGCCGAGCAGAACGGATGGGTGGCATCAGTCCCCGTCGCGAGCACCTACCCGATCGCTGTCTCGATCGCACCGCGACTGCAGATGCCAGATCTGATAGCGCTCGACAGCGGCAGCCGTGACGGGCTGGCAACCGTGCTCACCGACGTGCTCACCCGCCTCGATCGGCTCTACGGCCAGCCGCTGCCATTCATGATGTGGCTCAACCAGCGGCCCACCGACGGCGGCGAGTGGCCACAGGCCTGGTTCAACATCGAGATCGTCTCACCGTGGCGCAGCGCTGGCGTGCCGCGGTTCATCGCTGCGGCCGAGGTCGCGTGCGGCGAGTTCTTCAACCCGGTCATCCCGGAAGTACTGGCCGAGCAGCTCCGCGCGCTCGGCTGAGCCCACACCCGACTCAGGCGTTGGGGTCAATCGGGTTGAACGCGGGAGTGCGCTTCTGCAGGAAGCTGGCAACGCCCTCTTTGAAGTCGGGCCGTCGCAAGGAAGCTTTCATCATCTCGATCGCGTCGTCGGTCGCAGGAATCAGACCCCGATCCCAATCGCCGTACACCTGTCGCTTGATGACCGCCATCGAGGTGGGCGACGCGAACTGAGCCAGCTCGGCGGCGAACTCGAGTGTGCGATCCAGCAGGTGTTCGAGCGCGACGACTTCGTTGACAAGACCCATCTGTGCGGCCTCTTCGGCAAGGAAGACGCGGCCGGAGAACAGCAGATCGAGCGCACGGGCGTTTCCGACCAGCCGTGGCAGCACCCAGCTCATGCCGTACTCGGCGATCAGACCGCGACGCGAGAATGCCGTCGTGAACTTGGCGCCAGCGGCTGCGAACCGAATGTCACACATCAGCGCCTGCACCATTCCGATGCCGGCGCAGGCACCGTTGACCGCTGCGATGACAGGCTTGGGAATCAACGTCGTGTGGTACTGCGGGCGACCGCCGGCCGCACTCTCGGCGCCGCCACTTCCGCTGGACGCGCCGATGTCTTGCAGTGTCTCCATGTCGGCACCGGCACAGAACCCGCGACCGGCACCGGTGACCACGATCACTTTCACCGCCGGGTCGGCGGCCGCCTGGTCGAGCAGCTCGAAGTAGCGGGCTGCCAGCGGACCATTCCACGCGTTCAGCCGCTCGGGCCGGTTGAGGGTGATCAGCGCGATGCCGGGCTCTCGGTGTTCGATCAGTACAACGTCGTCACTCATCGTGCGGAACGTAGTCGCCACTCTCCTGGTCCGCCGAGACGGGCGACTCGCCCTCGACGGGCTCTGCAACAGCTTCGTCGACGACCGGCTGATCTGCCGGTTGGGCGACCGGCTCGTCATGCAGGTGCCGTTGGCGATCGATGAGCAGATAGGTCACCGTGGCCGCGACCACGAACACCGACACCCACTGGTTGAGTCGCCAGCCGCCACCGGAGTTGGCAGGGTCGATGCGCAGTCCTTCGATCCAGAAGCGACCGGTGAAATAGCCAGCCACGTACACGGCGAGTAGCCGACCCGGCCGCAGCTTCATCCGCCTGTCGATCAGGACCAGTAACCCGCACAGCGCCACATTCCACAACGCCTCGTACAGGAACGTCGGGTGGAACAACGTGCCAGACGCGTAGCCCGCGGGCAGGCGAGCGTCGTCGATCTCGAGCCCCCACGGCAGCATGGTGGGGCGGCCGAACAACTCCTGGTTCCACCAGTTGCCGAGCCGGCCAATTGCCTGTGCCAACGGGATGGCCGGCGCTGCAGCGGTGAGCACACCGGGCACCGACAGGCCGCGCCGCTTGATGGCCCACATGCCCACCAAAACTCCGGCCAAGAGGCCACCGGGGATCCCGAGGCCACCTTCCCAGATCTTCAGCCAGCGGCTCGGTTCCTTCCACGGCTGGCTCTTGTCGGTGACGATGTAGTACAGCCGGGCTCCGATCACGCCGGCGCCGACCGCCCACATTGCGATGGCGCTCATGTCGTCGCGACTGCCGACACCAGCCTTCTCCATACGGCGACCCGCCAGCCAGACAGCGGCAACGACGCCAAGCGCGATCATCATCCCGTAGGCATGGATGGCCAGCGGACCAATGTTGAACACCCCGTCTGGGGGGCTGGGGATCGAGGACAGCATGCCTGCAGTATGTCAGCCAGCGTTTGTAGATACGGGTCGTCAGAGATACGGGTCGTTGGGTCCTGCGGCTTCGTCCCACCACTCGGCCGGCGAACCCTTCGTCGCCCACTCCTCGAACGGGTAGATGCAGTTGACCGGGCAGACCGGCAGGCACTTGTCGCACCCGCTGCACAGTTCAGGGATGATCACCACGTCGGGTCCGTGGTTGAAGATGGCGCCGAACTGCGGCGGGCAATGGCGCAGGCATGCATCGCAGTTGATGCACTCCAGCATCTCGATGCGCAATGGCGCGTTCTTCCACTTGTCGTTGCGAGAACGCTCGGTGATTCGGTCTGGCCGAGTGCCTGCCATGCGTCGAGTGTAGGACGTGCAGCGACGCTCAGATTGACCCGCGGGTCAATGCCTGCTGGACTGAGTACGTGGTCGACGATCGCCGTCATACCGAACAGGGCAACGAACGCAAGCAGCAACTGCTGGAGGCGGCCGAGCAACTGTTCTCGGAGAAGGGCTATGGCGCCACGCGGATCAGCGACATTTGCGCTGCCGCGGGCGTCGCCAAGGGTCTCTTCTACTGGTACTTCCCAACGAAGGAGTCGCTGTTCGCAGAGCTGGTACGCACCATGCGGCTCAACCTGCGACGCGCGCAAGCCGGCGCAATGGTTTCTACGGCCGACCCCGTCACACGCATCCGCCAGGGGGCAGAAGCCAGCGTGCGTTTCATGGCCGAGCACCAGACCTACTTCGCACTTCTGGACGTTGAACGCACCGACGACGCGCTCAGCTCGGTGATGAAGGAAGGCAGCGATGTGTACGCCTCCGATGTACGACGATTGATCGAAGCCGCGCAACGCGACGGCCTGTTGCCCGACGGCGACCCGTCGTTTTACGCGATCGGCGTGCTCGGCTCGGTGTCGTCATTCAGCCATGCACACCGCAGCGGCCGCCTCAGTATTCCGATCGACGATCTCGCCCCCCTGGTCGGGGATTGGGTCATGCAAGCGCTGACTGGTCGAGCAGCGACACCAGTGACGGGTCACGACGAATCATCACCGCGATGAACGCCTGGACGATGCGCGGGTCGAACTGCGACCCGCGCCCGGCGATGACGTAGTTGACTGCATCGATCGACGACCATGCGTGCTTGTACACGCGAGCGCTGATGAGCGCGTCGTAGACATCGGCGACCGTCACGATGCGACCGCTGAGGGGAATGCTCTCGCCGACCTGACCGCTCGGGTAGCCGGTGC
The DNA here is from genome assembly GCA_038328705.1 of Acidimicrobiales bacterium. Classification (GTDB taxonomy): domain Bacteria; phylum Actinomycetota; class Acidimicrobiia; order Acidimicrobiales; family Ilumatobacteraceae; genus UBA668. The sequence goes on from JBBQMG010000046.1 coordinate 8,799, forward strand.
CGTCCCATCGCTCATGGTGCGAGATCGCCAACTCTGCCGCCAGCTGCACGAGCGGCGACGGGCTACCAGCCAGCATCTCAGCGCCGAGCGCAACGTGGGTCTTGATGGTCTCGAACTCGGAGTGGTTGAGAGCGCCAGGTTTGAACAACACCGCATCGGGCACTGCGACTTTACCGATGTCATGCAGACGCGCTGCCAACCGCAGCCGATCGACGAACTCCGATGTCTCGCCCACTTCCGCGGCAAGTTCGGCAGCCAAGTCGCCCACGCGTACCGGGTGAGCAGTTGCGTCGGTGTCTCGGAACTCAGCCAATTCGGCGACGCGACGCAGCGCCTCGACGAGGAACAGCTCCATCTGGTCGGTGCGCTGCGCGACGAGCAGCTCGAGGTCCGTGGTGCGCAGCCGGAGGATCTCGGCTTGTTGCCGAGCCGCCTCGGTGTCGTGCTGAATCCGCAGCGTGCGAATACGCAGGTCGGTGCCACGACTGAACATCTCTTCGTTGAGCACGTAGCGGGCCTCTTGGTGCGCGAGCGCATGCTCGAAGCGACCCATCTCCTTGCAGAGATTGGCCAGCTTCTCTCGCAACGTGAGCGCAACCTCGGTCATGCTCGCCTGCACCGCCAGTTCGAGCGCATCGCTCCACTCGCGCAACGCGTGGTCGCGGAGATGCTGCGCAACATAGAGATCGCCGCGCGCCGTCCGAACCGTGACGACGCTGCCAGGTGACAGCGCGACGCGACGCGCGGTGCGGTCGCGCAGTAATCCATCGGCCTCGTCGAGACAGTTGGTGGCACGATCGAGCGCAGACAGCGCTACATAGGCGATGGCGAGCCGAGCGAGAATCTCCGGCACGAACTCGGGCGAGTGGACCTTGGCAAGTTCCAATGCAGATTCACCGAGGCTGACAGCGAGCAGGTCCTCATGACGGTCGGCGCGAACCTTGGCCATGTTGGCCAGGGTGATGGCATCAAGGTCAGGGCGGTCTTGGCCCTTGTTGGCCATCAGCGCCGCTTCGTAGGTGACGATTGCGCGGTCGGTGTCGCGCAAGCTGTGCTGGATGACGGCGAGCGAGTTCAGCAGCAACCCTTCGCCGGACCGTTCGTTCGTGGAGCGGTAGAGCTCGAGGGCGGCGAGTGCTGACGCAAGTGCCTCCGAGAAGTTGGCCGCCTGGTACTGGACGGCAGCGATCAGGTTGAGAGCGTTGACCTCGGACCTGGCGGCGCCGCAGCGGTGTGCAAGGTCGCGAGCCTCGAGCGCAACAGCGAAGGCTTCGTTGCTGAGCCCGTCAGCGTACGACAACTCGGCGAGCCGATAGAGCGCCTCCGCCTCGCCATGCTCGTCATGGCGCGCGCGTGCCATGACGCGTGCCTGCTGCACCATCGAGCGCGCTCGACCGAGATCGGTGGATTCGACACCGCGAGCGGTTTCGAGAAGATCGGCGACCGAAGGTTCATTGCCATGACCGTGCGTTGCCGGCACCGTCGACGTCATCCTCACCCCTTCGATCCTCGCGCCGCGCGTCTGTCCGCGCGGATGTGTCACGTTAGTTATCGACCGTTCTTGCCAAAGGGATAGCGGAGATTCCTGTGAGGCCTCGCTCACCGCCCGTGAGCAGCGGTTTCCTCGTATCCTGAACGAGTGGAACCCATGCGGCGAGAGCGTGCCGCGCACAGGAAACTGGATAGTTCAGCCATCACCGCTCTCGCCCCGGTGCTGGCCGTCGCGCCGGTGTGGCTCCTCGCAATCCTGGTGTTCTGGTGGCCGGTCCAGCTGGTTCGGCACGTGCCGTTCCTATGGTTTGCCGTCGGCTACCTGGCCGCAGTCGTGCTGCTGTTCCTCCGCCCCGTGCAGGTCTTCGTCCTGGCGCCGCTGCTCGGCGCCCGCCAGCCAACGGCCGAACAACGCAGCGCGTTGGCGCCAGCGTGGCGCCCCGTACTGCAGATGAACGACCTGCCCGCGCGACGGTACGTGTTGGCAGTGCTGCCCTCTCATGAGCTGAACGCGTTTGCTTGCGGTGGGCATCTGGTGGTCGTCACCTCATACGCGATCGAGGAGTTGCCGCGCGACGAACTGTCGGGTGTGTTGGCGCACGAGCTCAGCCATCATCTCGGTCTTCACACGATCGCGCTGACGGTGGGTCAGTGGTTGTCGATCCCGGTGCTGCTCCTCGCGCGTATCGGGTTCTTTCTGCAGAACGTCGCGTCCGCGGCCACCACCAGTTACGCCAGCCACTCCTCCGCCATCACTGCGGTGGGCCGCACGGTCGCAGCGCTACTGACCGCGGTGTCGTGGGTCTTCCTCAGTGGCCTTCTGCTCAGCAACATGCTGGCCAACGTCGTCGGCCGAAACAGCGAGTTCCAGGCCGACCACCGCGCTGTTGGAATGGGTTTCGGTCGCCCACTGGCGACTGCCTTGCGTCGGTTCGTCGCCGACTTCGGCGGCGATCGCCCGGCCACGTGGCGCGATCGACTCGCGGCCACGCATCCTCCGGCCCGCACTCGGGTCGCCCGCATCGAAGCAATGATGCGCGCCAAGCACTGACGCCGCGTACTCTCAGCCCCATGAGTACCGCCATCGAAGCCCAACAACTCGCCCGAGCGTTCGGCGACAAACGAGCCGTCGACGGTGTCGACCTCACCGTTGCGAGCGGCGAGATCTACGGCTTTCTCGGGCCCAACGGGGCAGGCAAGAGCACGATGGTGCGGATGCTTACGACCTTGCTCGCACCAACCGGCGGCTCAGCCAGCGTCGCCGGCTTCGACGTTGCTCGCGATGCGGAGAAGGTCCGGTTGCGGATCGGTGTTGCGCTGCAAGAGGCTGCGTTGGACGGCAAGCAGACCGGCCGTGAGCTGCTGGATCTTCAGGGGCGGCTCTATGGCCTGTCGAAGGCGGAGCGCAGACGCAGGCTCACGGAACTGTTGCAATTGGTGGATATCGGGTCGGCCATCGACGATCGGATCAAGACGTATTCCGGTGGTATGAAGCGCCGGCTCGATCTGGCCGCGGCACTCGTGCACCAGCCGGAGGTGTTGTTCCTCGACGAGCCGACCACTGGGCTCGACCCCACCAGCCGGGCCGCGGTGTGGGCGGAGGTGCGTTACCTCAACCAGGCGTTGGGGATGACGATCTTCCTCACCACCCAGTACTTGGAGGAGGCCGACGCGCTGGCCAACCGCGTCGGCATCATCGCCCATGGGAGGCTGGTGGCCGAGGGGACGCCGACCGATCTGAAACGGTCGATAGGGAGCGACGTCATCATCGCTCGCGTCGCCGCTGGGACGGCAGGCGATGTGGCAACGATCGTGGATCGACTGGACGCAGTCGAGCGGGTGGAGACGTCGGGCGACGAGGTGGTGATGTCGGTAGCGAATGGGGCGGCGGCGATCAGCCCTGTCGCGGTCGCTTTGGCAGAGGCGGGTGTGATGGTGGAAGGCCTGACGCTGCGAACACCGACGCTGGACGACGTGTTCCTACACCTGACCGGCGGTCGCATGCAGGAGGACGCCGCATGAGCGCAGTCACAGTGACACACGGCGAGCGCGTCCACCCGAGGCGGGCCGGTTTTTGGACCGACTTGCGCACGGTCAGCCTGCGCGCGTTGCGGCTGACGTGGCGCGACCCGGAGGCGTTCGCGCCCGCGCTCGCGATTCCGCTGTTCTTCTTCGTGGTCAACGTGGGCGCGCTGCAGTCCTTCGTCGAAGACAGCTTCCCGCCCGGCTTCGATTACAAGGCATTCCAGCTGCCGGTTGCCGTCGTCTTCGCGGTGACCGGGGTGAGTCGTGCGAACGCGTTGGTGACCGATGTCCAGAACGGCTACCTCGACCGCTTGCTGCTCACCCCCGTGCGGCGCGGCACGTTGCTGCTGGGTCTGATGACGGCCGACTTCGTGTTGATCGTTGCACTCGCGGTGCCGGTGCTGGTGTTGGGTCTGGTGCTCGGCATCAACGTAGCGACGGGCATCGGCGGCATCGTGGCGTTCGTGCTGCTGACCGGGTTGTGGGGGCTGGCGTTCACCGGTTTCCCATACGCGATCGCGCTCCGCACGGGCAACCCGACGGCGGTGAACAACGCGTTCCTGCTGTTCTTCCCGTTCGCGTTCCTGACGACGGCCTACCTGCCCCAGGAAGCGATGACGGGCTGGCTGGCCACGGCCGTCAAGTTCAATCCGACCACGTACATGCTCGACGGCATGCGCGCACTGCTGCAGACCGGCTGGGAGTGGGACCGCATCGGCAAAGCCGTGCTCGCCATCGCCGGGATGGGCACCATCTCCTTCTCCCTCGCCTTCAAATCCCTCCGCGGCCGAGTCAAGCGCAACTAGACGCCCACATCCGCGATTGTGCACTTTCATTCGCCTGGCGAACGAAAGTGCTCAAACGCCGCCTGTCAGGGTTGTGGGGGCGTCGCTGCCCACAGGCAAGGCTCGCCGGGGCGGGGGCGGTGGGTTCGGGGTCTGAACGTCGAGCGCCAGATGTCGCGGACGACACTGCGCAGCCCTTGTTCCCCGGCGCGCACCGCCCTCCACGGGTGCCGCACCATCGTGCGGGGCGACCGCACGCCCTCGAACGGGTAGCGCAGCTGGCCCACCATCGTGGTCGGCACCGGGTCCGACACGCCGTAGCGAAGCGGGCGTTTGTTGCTGGGCATGTAGTAGGTACCGAAGACGAGGTCCCAGAGCGGAAGGAACACCGAGTAGTTGGAGTTGATCGCTTCCGCCTCATTGGCGTGGTGCCAGTGGTGGAACTCCGGGGTGATCACGATGCGATGCAGGGGCCGCCAACGCCAGCGCACGTTGGCGTGCAGGAACAGCCCGGTGACGATCTGCACGGCGGCCAGCACTCCCGTGAACGCCGGGTCGAATCCGGCCGCGAGCAGGAACACCGCCGCCGGCGCCACGACCGCGCCGTCGAACGGATGGCCGCGAAATCCGCTCACCCAATCGAGCTGTTCGGTCGAATGGTGGACGGCATGGAAACGCCACAGCGCTGGCACCTCGTGTGACCATCGGTGTGCCCAGTAGATCGACAGATCGAACAATGCGATGCCGACGAACGGCAGCGTGACTGTGGGAATCCTCGCGACGAGCGGGCGGATGGCCAAGCCGGGCAACCACGCCAAGCTGGCGACGCCGATCACGATCGCGAACACCAGCGAGACGATCCCGAACAACCCGGTGGCCAGCGCGTATCGGACGTCGAGCAGTGCGTAGGGCCGGCGCAGCGATTGGCCGCGGTGGCGGGGGAACATCTTCTCGAACGGCACGACCAGCACGAACAGAAGGGGAAGAACCAGAAGGACTGTCCGATCGATCGCGACGGAGACGGCGACAACGCCCAACGCGGCGAGGCGCATCGCCCATGGCAGCCAGCGGCGAGATGGGCTCGACGGCGATTCGGGCGTGGTCGGCGACGCACGGGGCGGTGACGTGATGAGCGTGGTCATGCCCACCTGTCGATCCGGAGGGCGCGATCGGTTCACAGCGCCGGTTGACAATCTCTTGGCCCGCGCATGAACCGATTGCGCCACCCGATACGACAGGATTGACGTGATGGCCCGCACAACACCGGCCGGCAGCGACAGCGCCGCTGATGACGGACGCGGAGAAGACCGCGCTCTGATGGCACGCCTCGCCGGCGGAGACCGGGTTGCGCTCGAGCTGTTGTACCGGCGCCATGCCGGGTGGTTGACGGCTCGGCTGCAGTCACGATGCGGCGACCCGGACCTCACCGACATCGCCGTGCAGGACACGTTCCTCGCCGTCTGGCGTTCGCCCGGCTCGTACCGCGGCGATGGTGATGTCGGCGCCTGGCTGTGGAGTATCGGCATCCGCAGGTTGATCGATCAGCTGCGCAAGCGTCGCCCGACTCCGGTCGACCCTGCGATGATGGCCACGCACGACCTCGGCCCCGACGCCGCCGACAGCTTGTTCGCGAGCGGCTCGTACGGCGAGCTCGGCCCGACGTTGGTGCGGCTCACCCCAGAGCTGCGGGCGGTACTGATCGCCACCGCCATCGACGGGCTGTCCACCAAAGAGGCCGCTCAGCTCCTCGGTGTCCCCCAAGGCACCGTCAAGACTCGATTGATGCGGGCTCGCCACGCGATGCAGGAGGCACTTTCATGAGCCAGATCGTCAACCAGGCACGACTCGATGCCAACTGGAGCGCCATCTCCTCCGAACTCGACGCGCCGACAGCGAGCATCGCGGAGCGCCTCCTCCGTCGGCTGCGGGTGCCGGGCCACATCACCCGACTGGTCGTGGCCACTCCGGCCCTGCGCCGGGCGTGGTACCTCGCCATCGGCATTGCGGTGCTCATCGGCCTGGGAAGCGCGCAACCCGACGACCCGAAGAGCGTCTTCGTGCTGCTGGCGATCGCACCAGCGCTGCCCGTGCTCGGCGTGGCGATGGCCTACGGGCCGAGTGCCGATCCGATGTACGAGGCACAGTTGGCGACGCCGATGCGCGGCCTCCGGCTCGTCGCGATCCGTGCCGTCACCGTACTGGTGGTCGCGATCATCGCCGTCGGGTTTCCCGCGTTGCTCGCGTCGACCACGCGATCGATGGCCTTCGCCTGGCTGCTCCCCGCGCTTGCCCTGACCAGCGCAAGCCTCGCCATGATGACATGGCTACCGCCCCGGCGAGCGACGGCGATCGTCGCCATCGTGTGGTTCGTGGGCGTCGTCGTCGCCCGCGGGGTCGGCCCCGACGAACTCGTCGCGTTCGGCGCAATCGGTCAGGTGGGCGCAGCGACGGTCGCGGCCATCGGGGCCGCGGTCACGCTGGCTCGACGGTCGTCGTTCGACCGCATGGAGTACGCGTCATGAGCGCCGCCCACGTCGTTGCCTCGCGACTCGGGAAGCATTACGACGGCCACGTCGCGCTCGACGATGTCAACCTGCTGGAGCAAGGCGGCTTGATCACACTGCTCGGCCCGAACGGCGCCGGAAAGTCGACGCTGCTGCGCTGCCTTGCCACCGTGGTCGCGCCCGATGATGGCTCGCTGACGATCGACGGACTGGATCCTCGCCGCGAGCCCGAGCGGATCGAGATCCGCCGGCGGTTGGGGTACATGCCGCAAGACATTGGTCTGATCTCGGGCGCGACGGTCTTCGACGCCGTCGAGTACATCGCCGTCTTGAAGGAGCAGCGTCACGACCGACGACGCCGACGGGCGGTGTTCGATGTGCTCGATCGAGTCGGTATGCGCGATCTCGTGAGCGAGCGCGTCGAGCGGCTGTCGGGTGGGATGCGGCGAAGGGTCGGGGTTGCGCAGGCGCTGCTCGGGTCTCCGACGCTGATGATTCTCGATGAGCCCACCGCCGGGCTCGACCCGGACGAGCGGATGCGACTGCGGGAGATCCTCACCGAACGCCGCCGATCGACGACCGTGTTCGTATCGACCCACATGACCGATGAAGCAGCGATCAGCGACACCGTGTTGGTCATCGCCGATGGGTCGATCCGATTCGCCGGATCGCCCGGCAGGCTGGCGGCGCTCGCCGCCGGACGCACCTGGGTGCAGAATGACCTGCCGCCACCCGATGTTCGAGCCAGCTGGCGCCTCGTGGACGGTCGCCACCGTTGCCTCGGTCAACCCCCGGCAGGCGCCGAACTGGTGGAGCCAACGCTCGAAGACGGCTACCTACTGGTCCGCACCCCGGTCAGCCCAGGATGACCACGATGGATCGGTCGAGCAGACGACCTACGAACACGCCCTGGATGGTGAGCACGTTGTCGGCCGGCTTGTTCACTTTCCACGTGAGATCGACGTCGAGACACAGCGCATCGTCGGTGATGCCGAGCACGGCGACCTGACCGGTCGGCTCGTTGCGGTAGGTGTTGGTGCTTTGGTCGAACGCAACGAGGTCCATGCCGATGGTAGGTAGGGGAATGCTGAGGCCCGACGCCTGGCCGTAGACCACCACGTCGCCCGCCGCCAACGGCACGCCCGTCGCAGGGAAGATCGACACCAGCCCACGCAACTTGTCCGCAGTCGACGGCTCGAATTGGAAGAACATGCTGCCGGGGCCGGTGATCTCCTCGTCCGCAAACACCAGCGAATAGCCGAGCAGATCGGTGGTTGCCGCGAGGGTCTTCGTCTCGTCCGCGCCGAGGGCCCGGTCCGGGTTGGGAACGATCGGGACGGGAATGGCGACCGCATCGATCAGTCCGAAGACGTCAGACCCCAGCGGTGATGACCCGACGCGCTGCGCGGTGACTGCGACTGGCGGCGCCACGCACTCGGCCGGCAACCCGACCCCGGTCGGCTGGGTGGTGACAGCGGCGTCGGTGGTTGCGGAACTGTCGGTGGTTGCAACTCCGTCGGTGACCGCAACGGTGTCGGTGGTTGCCGCCGCGGTCGTGGCGGTGTCGCCCGGAGGAGAACTGGTGCCTCCATCGCCGTCGTCGCCGCACGCGGCCAAGAGAATCAGTGCGGTGGCACCCAGCGCTATCAGTGGTCGTCCCATGCCACACAGTAGCCCTTCCTGTCGGAGTGGGCCAGACCTCAGCGAGCCGATTCTCAGCCGGTGGTGATGGCCCGCCAGCACGCTTCGGCGATTGGTAGTGCGGCGGCCTCGTCGATGCCGTCGCCCGTTGCCGCGCGTCGGATCGCGGGCCAGAAAGCGAGGTCGTAGAGGGCGCCGAGACCGAGCGGCGCGAGCACGTCGGCGGCGTCGAGGGCGGCCGCCTCGGCCATCAACGGGTCGTCGGGAACAGCCATGCCCATCTCATGGGCGACGCGGGAATACGGCGAATTCTCGATCTGCGACATGAACTGCGCGCGCTCGGGCTCGTGCGCCAGGAATCGATAGATGCCGAGCCAGATCTGGATGAAGCGGTCATGCGGAGTGGCCGTTCGATCGATGTTCGCGCACGCCGCGAGACCCATTTCTCGCTTGAGTTCCAGATACGCCGCACTCAGCAGTTGTTCCTTGGACGGGTAGTGCACGTAGGCCGTGCCCTGGGCGACGCCGGCTTCCCGCGCGATGGCGCTCATCGACGCGCCGTGCAAGCCGTGCCGGGCGACGAGGGTGCGCATCGCATGCCGCAACGCGGCGGCGCGGTCGACGGTGGGGGTTGCTGCCATGCCAGGAGTATCTCTCAGTCGCCGCCGACGGACAGATTCATCCCAACGCCGGTCTCGCTCTCGGACACCGTCCACAGGGTCTTGATCGCCGTCTCGAGACCGAGGAGACGAAGGATTGGTCGACGCACCGCCGCACCGAAGTTGACGAAACGAGGTGCGTAGAATTGCCCGCCCTTCGCGGCCGGATCGGCCGCGGCGCGGATCTGTGGCAGTGCGCCCTTCTCTGGCGACATGCCCGTCTTGGTCGACAGGAAGTGCGCCATCCTCGCGGACCATCCCGCGCCGCCCTCGATGACGGTGTGCGCTTGCAGGTTGGTGTTCGACAGGCCGGGGTGGGCCAGCAGGCTCATGGCCGGCAGCCGGCGTGCAGCGAACTCGCGCTGCAGCCCGATGGCGAAGTGGTAGTTGGCAAGCTTCGACTGGCCGTAGGCGCGCCATGGTTTGTAGCGCCCGTGGAGGTGAGGGTTGGTCGGGTTCACGGCTCGCCCCATGTGGTGCGCCGTGCTGGTGACCGATACCACTCGGGCAGCGTCAGCCTTCAGCAGGGCCGGCATCAGTTGTGCGGTCAGCGCCCAGTGGCCGAGGTGGTTGACGCCGAGCTGCATCTCGAAGCCGTCAGCAGTCGCTCGTTCTGGCATCGCCATCAAGCCGGCGTTGTTGACGAGGATGTCAATGCGCTCGTGTGATGACAGGATCTGCTTGGCCGCAGCGGCAACGGACTCCAGCGAGCCAAGATTGAGCTCGACGATCTCGAGCGACGCGTCCGGATGTGCCGCGGCAATGGTCGCGAGCGCAGCGTCTGCCTTGGCCTGATCGCGGGCGGCGATCACGACGTGAGCACCGGCGCCGGCCAACGCCTGAGCTGTGACCAGACCGAGCCCACCGTTCGCGCCGGTGACGACGGCGATCCGTCCCTGAAGGTCCGGAATGTTGTCGAGGGTGAAGGACATGAGAGGGACGCCTTTCCGAGTTTCTCTGCACGGTTGACTGAACGATCATTCATTCTGTCGCTGCAGGTTGGTGTTGGCAACCCCGTTGGCGACGTTCGACCCGAAAACGCCGGCAAGTGCCGTCACACGAGTAGGCGCGCCATCCAGTCGAGCGCTGCATCGAGGCCGCCTGCGCGATCCGGCAATGAGCCATCCGTGACGATGCGCACGGCCAAAGCAGCGTTGTCCGGGGAATGTTGCCGGTATTGACCGATCGCCCATCCGTCCGGCATGGCCGCAGCGAGCACGGCGATCGGCAAGATCGCGGCGAAGCGCTCTTCAAGTCCTTCGCCAGGACCGGTGATCTGCGGGTAACGGCGAGCCGCGTTGGCATTGATCGAAGGCAGACCATCGAGCCCGAGACAGATTGCGTCCGCGGCGAGATACCGGACCTGCCCGATGTGCGTCATCGTCGCAGCCGCCTGACACAAGAGACACGGCTCGAGCGTCGTCCAGAGAAAGTGAGCGCCGTACTCACCCGCAGGTAGCTGTGCGAGCACCGACAGTTCGGCATGGGCGATCGGCGTACCACGCATGACGCCATCTGCGGCGCCGTTCTCGCCAGCATGGTTGCGTCCCTCGGCGATGATCTAGCCGGCCGCGTCGGTGAGCACTGCTCCGACAGGAAAAGACCCGGCGACGTAGGCATCCCACGCGAGCTCGAGCTCGCGGCGCATCGGTGTCGGCGCGTCGTAGTCCATGGCGCGCAGGCTACGTGGCCCGCCGCTGCCACGCCGGTCGAATCTGAATGAGGTGAACGGGGGAAACCGGTTGACCGGCAGCAACGCACCGGTTATGCGCGTTAGCGGACGCGTCGACTTACTCGACGCGCATTCCGCTGATGGCCCGGGCGATGACCAGCTGCTGAATCTCGCTGGTGCCTTCGAAGATCGTGTGGTTCACGTTCCGGAGTTTTCCTGGTGTGCTGGCGTGTGCGGCTGTGGGTGTCACCAGGGGTTACGCGAGTCGGCGATTCCACCTCGTGTCACCGTTTCCACCCGCTTCTAGGTCGAAAACTAGGGATTCGGTCGATTTCGCACACTTCGATTTCGCGACATCCCTAAATTCGAAGATGGTTCGTAGGGCCATCCTCGTCGCGGTGTCGCGGCAGTCAATCGACCAAGTCATGTAGCGAATCTTCGAGTGCTCCGAAGCCTTGCTGACGAACAATCGCCACAACGACTTCCACAGGCGACATCGGCGGCCGCGTCTTGCGCGCCGCCATCGCTCGTACTGCGAAGGACACCACGCTTGGGTCGTCGTCGACGAGTTGACCGACCACTTGCGGCGGGGTGACGATGACGACGCCGTTCTGCCGGAGTACCCACTGTCGAAGTCGTGAACGTTGTAGGTCCCACCGCCGACGCGCCGATGTGGACTGCGACCGCCGCGACATGCCGATCCTTTGGGTGGTTATCCATGGCGTCGATGAGGTGCGCGTACCCCTCGACCGCCGCGGCCGGGAACGCACGCCGCATTGCGCTGACCGACCGTGCGTCGAACTGCGCCGGCTCGATGTCGGGTCGGTCCGCCAGCACGTTGCGTCTCATCTCGTCGATGATCGACTCCGACCAGCGGGGCTCGAACGCGTCGAGAGCGGCAAGCGTGGGCAGCAGATCTCGCAGGACGACTGGATAGAGGACGCAGGCATCCAGGACGTAGACCGGAGCCACGGTCAGTAGCTCAGCCCGAGTTCCTCGTCGGCCTCGGTCAACTCGCCCAAAGCGGCGAGCTTCGATGCTCGACACTCGCGGTATGCGAGCACATCATTCGCCAGCAGTCGACGATGGGAGCCGGCCATGTGAGCGGGCAGCGAACCCTGATCAATCAATCGAACGACGTACGTGCGCGAGAGCCCGAGCAGATCGGCGGCCTGCTGCGTCGTCAGTTCCACATCGGCGGGGATGACGTGGACGGGGACTCCGGTCGCCAGATCACGCAGCAATGATCGCACTGCGCGGCTCGCACTCTCGGGAAGCAGGACCGTCTCGTCTCCCACCCGAACGCTCACCGACGACTGCTCAGAGTCGACCGACGCGACGACGACTCGGTCTTGTTCCTCGAGATCGAACACCTCGGCTCTGGTCGCATTCATTGGACCAGTATCAACCACAAACGACACAAACGCAACTACTCCGCCTTCGGATCCACAGGTGAGCTCTCATTCCGCTGAGAGGCACCCCTCGAGCGGCGGAGCTGCGGACATCTCCAGTTCCCGAGCACCCTCCGATCTCCCACGAGTCGACCGGGATGATGCCCCTAGAGCCGGCGTTTATGGCACGCCGGATTACGGATGGCGTGTTGTGCGGCACGCCACGGCCAGCTACTTCGGGCAACTGAGCTTCTGCGGCCGTGGACTGACGGCAAGGGTGTGACTACCGAGCGCCCGCCTGATCGCCGGGCGCTCGGTAAGGGTTCATCCGAGAGTGATGTCGGCGGTTCGACCGTCGTCGGCGACGAGGGTGTAGGTGACTTGGCGGCCGGCGTCGATGACTTGCCACCAGATGTTGTCCTTGGGTGTGATCGTCGTGCCGTCGTCTGCGCGGATCTCGGTGATGGCATCGGGTACGACACCGCCGACCAGAACAATGCTGCCGTCGAGCGAGTCTGCGGCGAAGTTGCCGTCGAGACTGCCGACATCAGCGGCGTTGAAGCACGTGTTTGCGAAGTAGTCGCGTCCTCCGAACTCGATGCCGACGCAGTACACGAGTTCCGTCTGGGCCGGGTCGCCGGACACGACGTCGAGCACCATCTCGCCGGCCGTGACGACGTTGGCCGTCTGACCGGGTTCGAGCCCCCCGAATGCCGAGATCGGTCCATCGAAGAACGGCCTCGATGCCTCAGCAGCTTGGAGGGCTTCGGAGTAGGCGGGCTGCAAGGTTTCGGCACCGAGACCGGTGACGCTGTCGCCGTCGTTCACCCCTGCCTCGGCGAACACAGCGATCGGGTAGCCCCCGTCGGCGACCGTGTTCCAGAACCGAACGGACACCGCGGCTGCGTCGAGGCCGTCGATCGTGAAGGGGCTGCCCGAGGCGGTCGCGATTTGCTCTCCGGTGACGGCGTCGTACACGTAGGTGTCGGTTACACCCCCGATGCTGTTGGTGAACGAGCCGGTGAGCTGACCGTTGCTGTAGTCCAGCTGGTCGATCGTGAACGTGGCGATGCCACCGTTGAGTACGACCCAGCGTTCGGGTTCGGTTGCGGCGGCGACCTGCTGGACCAGCAAAAGGCCGTCACCTGAGTCATTCAAGGTCGTGAGGTTGAAGGCGACGATCGCGGTGTCGTCGCCGGTCCGCATCGTTGTGCCGATCGAGTACGTGGCGGTGTACCCGACCGGGAGCACTTCGGGGCGCGTCCGGTCAGCGAGGAAGGCTTCGACGACCGACTCCGGCGTGGCGAACCCGGCTGCGGTGACAGCATCGAGGCCGCCCGCAGGGAAAACGCCAATCGCCTGTGCGCTTGCGGCGACCGATGGAGCATCGGCGACATCTGCGGTGTGTCGCGCCCGGAGTTCGCTGACAAGCACCAGTCCCCCAACGGTCAGGGCGGCTGCTGCTGCGGCTAGCGCTGGCATCAGCATCCGAGGGCGTTGGCGGTGCGGAGGGTCGAAGCTGAGTCGAAGGGGACCGTCACCGAACTCGGCGGCGGGATCGATGGTCGTTCGCTCGGCCTGGCGGGAGAACGCCGTGCGGATGTCGTTGTCGAGAGAGGTTGTCATGGGAGTTCCTTTCGGATTGCGGTGAGTGCTCGGGAGTGAAGCGACTTGACGGTGCCTGGCCGGCAGCCGAGCGAGTGGGCGATGTCGGCTTCGCTGAGGTCGAGCCAGTACCGCATCACCAGTACCGCCCGCTGGCGATACGGCAGCTCTGCGATGACGTCGATCGATCAGCTCCTCAACCGAGTCGGTGGAGTGGTCGTCGCTGGCGCCGTGCCGTCGGAACCGGGCGAGCTCTCGCTCGTGGCGTCGATGCCAGTTCCGACAGACATTGACGGTTGTCGTCCGCAGATAGCTCTTCGGCTCGAGCACGCTGCCGAATCGTGGGTACAACTGCGCGAACGCGTCCTGTGCGAGCTCCTCGGCGATCCCATTCGATCCAGTCAGCAGATGTGCGAGCCGGACAGTTGCCGAGTACCGATCACGAAAGAAGTCATCAAACTTGGACGGCTCACGATCATCGTGATCGGGCAACACGGCCGGCGGGTCTTCGCAAGGAATCGTCACATCCTTCTACACACCGCCCACCGGCAGCCGGTTCCATCACCCGCCTCAATTCGTCGTCGACCAAGTAGCTCGGCTGCCTCTACCTCACCCCCGAGCGGTCGATTGTTTGATGAAGTCTGGTGGGCGTGACCCAGAGGTGCCCAGTAGCCCACGACGTTCGCGGCGACCGCACAATCCTGCCCCGACCGGGTGTCTCAAATCGCTCCGCGCAATCCCTGTCGGAAGCGTCCCCGGCCACTTGGCGCCTACGCCCCGTAGCCAGCGCACAATGAACGTCACGCTGCCCGGAACGACTTGGAGCGGTCAGTCGACTTCAATTCCGCGTGACCGCTGCGGCGCGGGGCGCGCGTCGGGCGCCTCAAGCCACTGCCGCAGGACCTCGGTCGAGCGGTCGCTGCTGACATGTCCTGTGAGCTGCTCTCGACGTGCCACTGCCGGGACGTCGGCTCGGTCGCATGTGATCACTCGTTCCAACAGATCTCGTGCTGCGCCGAGGTCGTTGGCGTCGGTGACGACCAGTGCGTGGTTCGCCTGGCGGCCTCTCGTCATTCCAACGTAGAGGCCGCGGCCGGTCGTCGAGCCGGTGGCCAGAGTGATGCTGCGGTCTTGGGTGTCGGACTGGTTGCCGGGCTCGGTGGCGGCGTAGCCGAGGCGAACATGTTCGCGGGCGTACTCGGCGGGGAGCACGACGACGCCTCCGCCATCGATGCGGGCGGCCTTGATGTCGCCGTGCCCGTCGATGGCGGTCACGAGCCACTGGTCGCGGTTGCGGACGACCTGGCCGGTCGAGGTGATGAGCGAGCGCTCGTTGCGGCGGGTGGCGATGAGGTCGTCGACCCAAACCCCGATGCCGTCGGCGGTGTCGGCGCGGCGGGCTCGGTCGAGTTCGCCGCGTTCCCAGCGTTCGCTCCGGATGCGGTCGTTGATCAGGTCGACGTGCTCGTTGCGGGTGGTCGTGATCGCCAGCGATTGGCCGTGGTCGCGGCACTCGATCCAGTAGGTGGCGATTGTCTCGAGGTGCTCCTCGATGCTGCCGGGCACGATGCGGCCGTGGGCTTCGTAGGTGTCGAGCGATCGCGTGTCACCGTGTCGCAGTTGCAGTGATGCGGCGGCCTCCCACGGGTAGACGAAGCGGTGGATGCGTTCGAGCTCGATCGGCCGGCCGGCCGAGCACAGCTCGGCGAACATGCCGCCGCGGCCGACGGCTTGCAACTGGTGCGGGTCGCCGACGAGCACGAGCCGCCATGCTTGCTCTCGTGAGAGCTGCATCAGCCGGTGCAGGTCGTGCGTGCCGAGCATGCCGGCCTCGTCGACCACCACCGTGGCGTGCGGCCCGAGCTGCCACCAGTCGCCCGGAGGACGGTCGGGTCGCGACCATTCGTAGAGCAGCTTGGCGACCGTGTCCGACACCATTCCGGTCTCGTCCTCCAGCACCCTCGCCGCCTTGGCCGTCGGGGCGAAGCCGAACACGGGTCGATGCGGCGGCAAGTGCAGCGCCGTGACAGCGGCGCGCAGCATCGTCGTCTTGCCGGCGCCGGCTGGGCCGACGATCAGCGTGAGCGGGTCGTAGCCGGCGACGGCGGAGGCAGCCTCGTGCTGGATCACATCGAGGTCACCGCGCTCGACGGTGGCCGACTGTTGCGGGTCGAACGCCGTCGCCTCGGCGGCCCAGTCGAGGATCTGTTGCTCCTGGGCGAGCACGGCTTCGCTGGTGACGTTCGAGGCGGTCGGTTCGAT
>JBBQMG010000047.1:0-24795 GCA_038328705.1 Acidimicrobiales bacterium
CACTCATGATGGTGAAGCGGGCATCCTGTATCGCGTGATTGGCTACGAAGACCGCATGCCGCAGCTCTATGCCGCCGCCGACCTGCTGGTCACTCGCGGTGGCGCGGGCACCATCGCCGAGCTGGCGACCGTCGGCGCACCCGCGATCTTGGTGCCATGGCCCGGTGCCACCGAGAGCCACCAGGTGGACAATGCCAAGGTCCTGTCTGACCAGGGTGCAGCCGTGTTGTTGGAGCAGGCAGATCTCACAGTCGACCGCCTCATGACCGAGGTGGAGCACTTCATCGAAGCGCCGGCCGAACTGGCACGAATGGCCGAGGCCGCACGTGCCGCTGGTGTCGTTCACCGCAGTGGAAAGTTGGTCGACCTGGTGGAACGGGTGGCAGCGTCATGAGTCGCGCCCCACTCGCGCCGCTGGATCTCAGCACGCCGCGTTCGCTGCACGTGGTCGGCGTTGGTGGCCCCGGAATGAGCGCCATCGCGATCGTGCTGGCCGAGATGGGTCACGTGGTCGGCGGTAGCGACATGCGAGAACGCTCGGTGCTCGAGCGCGTACGCGCCGCTGGCGTCGATGTGCACGTCGGTCACTCGCGATCGCTGGTGCATGGTCGCGACGCGATCACCTGGAGCACAGCGATTCCGGAGCGCAACATCGAGCGTGATGAGGCGGACAAGGTGGGTGTGCTCTCGTTGCATCGCTCCGGCATGTTGGCCTCGATCTGCGCACTGGCGAAGTCGCTTGCAGTCGCAGGCACTCACGGCAAGACGTCGACCAGCTCGATGCTGATGCTGATCCTCGCGGAGGCCGGCCTGCGCCCCAGCTTCGTGATCGGCGGCGACGTCACGGACATGGGAACCGGTGCCCAATGGACTGGCTCGGACTGGCTGGTGGTGGAGGCCGACGAGAGCGACGGCACACACCTGCAGTTGCCGCTCTACGGCACGATCCTGACCAACGTCGAGGTCGACCATCTCGACTTCTACGGCACTCCGGAAGCGATTTTCGATGGCTTCGATCGGTACCTGTCGCAGATCGACGGGCCGAAGGTGCTCTGCCTCGACGATCCAGCAACCGCCCGTCTTGCCGCGCGCCACGACGTCATCACCTACGGCACGTCTGCGGCCGCAGATTTCGTCGCCGCCAACGTGCGGTCCGAAACCGGCTCGTTCACCTTCGACGTGATTCATCACGGCGTCGCTCTCGGCTCGGTGGCGCTGCCATTGCGTGGACTGCACAACGTTCGCAACGCAACGGCGGCGGTGGCGATGGCCGTTTCGGTGGGCGTGCCGTTCGGAATTGCTGCCGCGGCGCTCGCCAAGTTCGGCGGCGTGGCTCGTCGGTTCGATGTTCGTGGGGTGGACGGCGGCGCGACGCTGGTGGACGACTACGCCCACCTGCCCAGCGAGATCGCGGCAGTGCTTGCCGCAGCCCGTGGCAGTGGGGATGCCTGGCGGCGTGTCGTCGTCGTGTTCCAGCCGAACCGCTTCAATCGCATGGCTGTCATGTGGCCCGACTACCGCGATGCATTCGTCGACGCCGATGTGGTGGTGCTCACCGACATCTATGCATCTGGCACGGCGCCAATCCCCGGTGTCACCGGCAAGTTGGTCGTCAACGCAGTGATCGACGCCCACCCGCGAAGTCGCGTCGTGTGGATGCCGAAGCGAGTCGATCTGGTCGAGTTCCTCGCGCGCGAACTCCGCGACGGCGATGTCTGTATCTCGATGGGGTGCGGAGATGTAGCGGCGCTGCCAGATGAGGTGCAAGCGCGGCGTGGCGAACTGCGTGCCAAGCGATGAGCCTGGCGCAGCTGCAACAGACAGCGCTGCGCCGCATGGCGGGCTTCGCCACCGGTGACGAACCGTTGGGTTCATTCACGACCTACAAGGTGGGTGGGCCCGCGTTGGTGTTCGCGACGCCGAGCAATACGGCCGAACTGCAAGTGGTCGCCGAAGTCATCCAGGACACCGGCCTTCCCGTGCTCGTTGTCGGACGTGGCTCGAACCTGCTGGTGGCCGATGCCGGTTTCGCAGGAGTTGCCGTCTCGCTCGCAGCGATCGCAGAGTGGATCGAGTTCGAAGGTTCAACAGTCGCCGCCGGCGCCGCGGTTGCGTTGCCCGTCCTAGCGCGCCGCTGCGTTGCCGCAGGCCTCGTCGGCTTCGAATGGGCCGTGGGAGTGCCCGGCTCGCTCGGCGGCGCGATACGAATGAACGCCGGTGGCCACGGCAGCGACATCGCTGCGTCGCTGGTCGGCGCGCACGTACTCGATCTGCACAACGCAGTGCAGGCGTGGATGCCCGCCGGTGAGTTGGATCTGCAATTTCGTTCCTCGAACCTGCGCGATCATCAGGTGGTGCTCGACGCCCGGTTGCAACTCACGCTCGGTGATGCCGCAGCAGCAGAAGCAAGCCTTTCGGAAATCGTGCGCTGGCGCCGCGAGCACCAACCGGGTGGACAGAACGCGGGCTCTGTGTTCGTCAACCCGATACCCGGTGAGCTGCCGGCAGCCGTACTCATCGACCAGTTGGGCCTTCGCGGTTTTCGTATCGGTGGCGCGTTCGTGAGTGAAAAGCACGCCAATTTCATCCAGGCCAGCGACGGGGCCACCGCCGCTGACGTCCGCGCAGTGTTGGAGCACGTTCGTGCCGCGGTTCGCGAGTCCACCGGCTTCGAGCTGCGCAGCGAGGTGCGGATGATTGGCTTCGCCACCGCAGGTGTCGAATGAGTCGGCCAGTTCCACCGGGAGCGGATGACCCGCCGGAACACGTGCTGGAGGAGCTGCTGGAGGCCTTCTCCGAGGAGTCGGCGCCGCAGTACAACTTCGACGATCCGTCCATCGACCGCATCCTCGGGATCACCGACGAGCACGACGCGCCAGACCCTGCCGGACCTGCGGAGCCCGCAGCAGTGCCCGACGGCGACGAGAGCGATGACGACGAGTACGACGACGACGAAGCAGACGCGCCGGAGGTGCAACCCGCGACTCCCGAGGAGTCGGCCGCGCCGCGACGCACCATCGTCATCGCCGAGGACAACCGGCCTGACAGCGTCTATCTCGATGAAGACAAGGAGAAGGCGTTCCACCAGCGGCGCGACGCAGTGGATGATTCCGGCGAACGCTCGACCATCGTCATCGCCGATCTCGACGGAGCCACCTCGAGTGAACCGCCATTGTCCAGGTCGCGCGGTGGAGGTATCGACCCACGAATCCGAGCTCGCCGCATTTCAGTGCGCCGCGCCGAGGGCCGTCGCCGGCTGATCTGGGCTGGCATCGGGGTCGGCATCGTAGTGGTCGCCATTGCGGCGATCGCAGTCTTCGCGTCCTCGATCTTCGACGTGCGTGAGGTGTCGGTCCAAGGCGCGGTGTACACCGACCCGTCGGTGTTGCAGAGCGTGATCGACGATTTGCAAGGGGAGCCGGTTCTGTTGGTTGACACCTCGAAGGCACAGGCGCAGCTGGAGGCGGTGCCATGGGTGCAAAGCGCACGTGTCGCCACCGACTTCCCGCATCGCGTCGTCATCGATATTCGTGAGCGGGTGCCGATCGCTGCTTTCAAGGGCGGTGACGGCCAGTACCGAATCATCGACGCGCAAGGCAGGGTGCTCGACGTCATCGACGGCGAACCGACGGACTACCTCGTGATCTCGGGGGACCACCCTGATACCGCACGTGGTCAGTTTGCGGGCGCGCCCTACGCCTCGGTGGCTGAGCTGGTGTCCAGCCTTCCTTCCGAGATTCGCGAGGTCACGCTGTCAGTCGGCGTCGATGCGGGCACTGGCACGCTGACGATGGTGCTGGCCAACGACCAGCCTGACGGTGTGGGCATTCGGCTGGGCGACGCACAGGCCATTGACGAGAAGCTGGCGCGGCTACTGAAGCAGGTTCGCACAGGCCTCGACGGTGTCTGCCAGATCGATGTCAGTACCTCCGATGCTGGTGTGGTGCCCTGCTGAAGACGTGGGTTCCACCGATACCCTCCGGTTTCGTGCGAGACTGAGCGCCAGTGCTCATCTCACCCTTGCCCGGCGCCTCCAGTAGATGGCGGATCACCACGGCTGAGCAGCCCATTCGCTACCATCGAACCCCAGCAGGTACCTCAGTGCCCACACACCAAACTCACCATGTTTTCTCATCTCGGAGGTCCTTCTGATGGCTGGCGCACCCCAGAACTATCTCGCTGTCATCAAGGTCATCGGTGTCGGCGGCGGCGGCGTCAACGCTGTCAATCGGATGATCGATGCAGGCCTCAAAGGTGTGGAGTTCATCGCTGTCAACACCGACGCGCAGGCGCTGCTGATGAGCGACGCCGATGTCAAGCTCGACATTGGCCGTGACCTCACCCGCGGTCTGGGCGCCGGCAGCGACCCTGATGTGGGCCGCAACGCTGCCGAGACCCACCGTGACGAGATCGAAGAAATGATCAAGGGTGCCGACATGGTGTTCATCACCGCAGGCGAAGGCGGTGGCACCGGCACCGGTGCGGCACCCATCATTGCCGAAGTGGCACGCAGCATGAATGCGCTCACCATTGGCGTGGTCACCCGCCCATTCAGCTTCGAGGGCCGCCGACGCGCCGTGCAGGCCGACACCGGAGTGCAGCGGTTGAAGGAAAAGGTCGACACCCTGATCGTCATTCCCAACGATCGCTTGCTCACCGTGGCCAACGAGAAGACCAGCGTGCTCAATGCGTTCAAGATGGCCGACGAGGTACTGCTGCAAGGCGTCTCGGGTATCACCAACCTCATCACCACGCCCGGCCTGATCAACACCGACTTCGCCGACGTGAAGATGATTCTCTCCAGCGCCGGCTCCGCTCTCATGGGCATCGGTCAGGCGAGCGGTGAGAACCGTGCCGTCACCGCCGCCAAGTCGGCCATCAGCAGCCCGCTGCTGGAGGCTGCCATCGACGGAGCGCGTGGCATCCTGCTCAACATCACCGGCCCCTCCAGCATGGGTCTGTTCGAGATGAACGCGGCCGCCGAGATAATCCATGGCGTTGCCCATCAGGACGCCAACATCATCTTCGGTACGGTCATCGACGACGAGATGGGCGACGAAGTCAAGGTCACTGTCATAGCGGCCGGTTTCGATCGTTGGGACGGTGGCAACACCGGCACCGCGACGCCGAGCTCCAGCGGTCGGCCGTCCATCAAGTCGGTCCCCGACTCCAAGCCGACTTCCACGTTGAAGGATCTGTTCGCTGAAGATGGCGCGGACCCGCTCGACGGCGACGACGACTTCGACGTGCCTTCCTTCCTCAAGTGATGTGAGCTCGCTCGACCTGTTGGTCGCGGAACGCTTGGCGACGGTGCGTGATCGCATCGGCCGTGCAGGTGGACACCGGGTGACCGTGTTGCCGGTCACCAAGACGTTCGGTGTCGAGGCGTGCTTCGCCGCGTTTGCCGCGGGTTGTCCGGACGTCGGCGAGAACTACACGCAGGAGATCGTCAGCAAGCTCGGGTCGGTGGACCGCCCCTTCGGCGTGCACTTCATCGGCCAGCTGCAGAGCAACAAAATTCGTCAACTGGCACCGATCGTCTCGATGTACGAATCGGTGGACAGACTGTCGCTGGTCGCCGAACTGGCGAAGCGAGTGCCCGGTGCGTCGGTGCTCATCCAGGCGGCGGCATTGGCCGAGCCCGGCAAGGGCGGGTGCGCGCTGGATGCCGTTCCGGCGCTCGTCGCTGCGGCACAGGACGCCGGGCTGAGCGTTCGAGGGCTGATGACAGTCGGGCCGACCACCGGCGGTCCGGAGTCGGCTCGGCAAGGTTTCCGCGCAGTTCGTCAACTGATGGACCGGCTGGGTCTGTCGGTCTGCTCGATGGGGATGACGAACGACCTAGAGGTTGCGGTGCAAGAGGGCTCTACGCAGGTACGCGTCGGAAGTGCGCTCTTCGGAGAGCGTCCACCCGCGAGCGCGCTCGTGCGGTAGCCTCGTCGATTGCAGGAGGACAGCGAATGGCGATGTGGAAGAAGGCAATGGATTATCTGGGTCTCGGGCCCGATGATTCCTATGACGATTACGACGTCGCGCCCGAACCCGAACGGCCTCAACGCGCCGCGCGCCAGCCACGCGACGAGCAGCCGCGACAGCAGCGGGGATACGCCAACGACTACGAGCAGGAAGCACCGGTTCGATCTGTTCCCGCTCGTCCCAGCTTTCCCACGAGCACGGTCAACGACGGTGCGTCGCGTCGCCCGGTGCCGGCCAACGACGATTCAGCCGTACAGCCGCGCCCCATCACCCCACGCACGGCGCCGGCGCCTCGCGCTACTCCCGCCCCAGCCGGCGCGGACCCGTACACCGTACGGCCCCGCCGCTTTGACTCCGCTCAGGAGATTGCCGACAAGTTCAAGGAAGGGCTGCCGGTCATCATGAACCTGGAAGCAGCTGACCGTGAAGTGTCACGGCGCCTCATCGACTTTGCGAGTGGTTTGTGCTATGGCCTCAACGGCAGTATGGAGAAGGTGGCGACGGGCGTCTATCTGCTCAAGCCCGTTGCTCGGTCGAACTCCTACGACGAATCGGGTTACGGCGCCTGATCGTTTCGGCGGGCATCATGTGAGCGCGCGACGCGCCTAATATCGCAGCTATGGAAATCAGCCCGCAGACGATTCGCAGTACCGGCTTCAAGACGGTCAAGAAGGGCTACGACCCCAACGAGGTCGAGTCGTTTCGTACCCAGGTCGCCGCGGCGGTCGAGACTGCGCAAAACCAGGCCACCGCAATGGAGGCCAGAGCACGGGCCGCGGTCGCTAAGTTGCAGGAAGTCTCGCAGCAGGTCGCCGCTAGCCCGCGCGAGGCTGCAGCACCCGCCAGTCACAGCGGCGATACGGAAGTGATCAGCCGTACACTGCTGCTGGCCCAGCGCACTGCCGACACAGCGATCATGGAAGCACGATCGGAGGCTGATGGCATCACCGCCCAGGCTCGCGAGGAAGCGTCGCGGGTGCTGGACAGCGCTCGCACAATGGCCAACAAGACGGTCGACGATGCGCGTGCAGATGCGCGTCGGGCAGTGGAGGACGAGCGCGTCCGTGCCGAGAATGAAGTACAGTCTTTGCTGGCTCGGCGCGACTTTCTGCTCGGCGATGTCGACCATCTCGAGCAGTATCTGCAGTCGCAGCGCGAGCGCCTGCGCGACGCCGCAGTGCAGTTGCAGGAGCTGGTCGACAGGGTGCCAGGTGGTTTGGGCGAGATGCGCCGCCCCCTCCTGTCGGCATCGGCCGAGCCGTTGTCTGCGTCGACGCCGGCCGCAGTCCCGGCTGCGTCTGTCGCAGCGCCAGCGGCCGCCGAACAGGCCGCGCCTGTGGCACCCGATGCGCAGTCATTCGACACATATTCCGACGGAGATGACGACACGCTGGACGACACCCAGGGCGAAATCCTCACGGACGTCGGCGCCGCTGCGCTGTTCCCGCACACCCCAGACCGGGCGGCGGGCCTCAGCGCCCTCGCCATGTCGGGCAACACCGACGCACAGGACAACGTGTGGCGTCTACTCGACGAGGAAGTGGCCAGCACGCAGGCCGCGCAGGCGTCGCTCGGGCTCGATGAGGTGACCGCGCAGGTGCCGGTCACCCCTGCACCGGTCGAGCTCACCGATCCGTTTCGCAACGGTGGCGACGAACTTCGTTAACCGCTGGGGCCGCGGTCCCGGCGGCGGTAGAGTGGCTGACGGCGTGGACGAGGACATCACCTCCGAGCCTTCGGAAGAACAGCGTGTCTGCCAGCCGGTCGTCACGCCCAGTAGAACCGGACGGGTTCAGCCCGATATCGCTGGTGCAGTTCGAGTGGTCCTGACCGAATCCAAGGTTTCGAATCGGGGCAAGCAGGGTGGTACCGCGGGCCGATCGGCTCGTCCCTGTGCAATCCAGCACAGGAGCCGCTCGTGACCTACCCCACCGTTCAATCGCAACCGTCGTTTCCCGCAATGGAGCGCGAGGTGCTGGCCTTCTGGGAAGGCGACAAGACCTTCGAAGCGTCCATCGACGCTCGCAGCGGCGCCGACGAGTACGTGTTCTACGACGGCCCTCCATTTGCCAACGGTCTGCCGCACTATGGCCACCTGCTCACCGGCTTCGTGAAGGACGCCGTACCGCGCTACCAGACCATGCGCGGCAAGCAGGTACAGCGCCGCTTCGGCTGGGACTGCCACGGCCTGCCTGCAGAAGTTGTTGTTGAAAAGGAACTGGGGATCAGCGGCCACCCAGCCATCACCAAGTTCGGCGTCGACAAGTTCAACGACGCATGCCGTACCAGCGTGCTGCGCTTCACCGACGACTGGCACCGCTACGTCACCCGCCAGGCCCGCTGGGTCGACTTCGAGAACGACTACAAGACACTGGACACCTCCTACATGGAGAGCGTCATGTGGGCGTTCAAAACCCTGTGGGACAAGGGGTTGATCTACGAAGGCTTCCGCGTGCTGGCGTACTGCTGGCGTTGCGAGACACCGCTCAGCAACACCGAGACCCGCATGGACGACGTCTATCGCGACCGCCAGGACCCGGCCCTGACTGTGCAGTTCCAGCTGGACACGGGCGAGAAGATCCTGGCATGGACCACCACGCCGTGGACGCTGCCCAGCAACCTCGCACTCGCTGTCGGGGCTGACATCGACTATGCGGTCATGGAAGAGATCGTCGACGGAGCACCCCAGCGCTACATCGTCGCCGAGTCGCGGCTCGCGTCGTACGAGAAGGAACTGGCCGGAGCGACGCAGGTCGGGTCCTTGAAGGGTGCCGACTTGGTGGGCCGTCGATACACGCCGCTGTTCGACTTCTTCGCCGACGCCCCCAACGCGTTTCACGTACTGGCCGCCGACTTCGTCAGTACGGAGGACGGCACCGGCGTCGTGCACCTGGCTCCAGGGTTCGGTGAGGACGACCAGAACGTGTGCAACGCCGTCGGCATCCCCACCATCTGCCCGATGGACGAGCACGGCCGCTACACCACCGAGGTCACCCCCTGGGCACACGTGCACGTCTTCGATGCCAACCCGCTGGTGGTCAAGGAGCTGAAGGCCAGGGGAGTGGTGGTGCGCCACGACAGCTACCAGCACAGCTACCCGCACTGCTGGCGCTGCGCCGAGCCGTTGGTCTACCGCGCGATCAGCTCGTGGTTCGTCCAGGTCACTGCCTTCCGCGATCGCATGGTCGAGCTCAACCAGCAGATCCGTTGGGTGCCCGAGCACATCAAGGAGGGCAGCTTCGGGAAGTGGCTTGCCAACGCTCGCGACTGGAGTATCAGTCGCAACCGTTTCTGGGGCTCGCCCATCCCGGTGTGGCGCAGCGACAACCCCGAGTACCCGCGCCTCGACGTGTACGGCAGCATCGAACAGTTGCAGACCGACTTCGGTGTTGAAGTCACCGACCTGCACCGCCCGTACGTCGACGATCTGGTGCGTCCCAACCCCGACGATCCCACTGGCCTCTCGATGATGCGCCGCGTGCCGGAAGTGCTCGACTGCTGGTTCGAGAGCGGCAGCATGCCGTTCGCTCAGGTGCACTATCCGTTCGAGAACGCCGAGTGGTTCGAGAGCCACTACCCGGGCGACTTCATCGTCGAATACATCGGCCAGACTCGCGGCTGGTTCTACACGCTGCACGTGCTGGCCACAGCACTGTTCGATCGTCCCAGCTTCCTCACGTGCGTCAGCCATGGCATCGTCCTGGGCGACGACGGCCAGAAGATGTCGAAGAGCCTGCAGAACTACCCAGACCCGATGATGGTGTTCGACAACTACGGCAGCGACGCGATGCGCTGGTACCTCCTTGGCTCGCCGATCTTGCGTGGCACCGACCTCGTCGTCACCGAAGACGGCATACGCGACACGGTTCGCCAAGTGATTCTGCCGATCTGGAACAGCTGGTACTTCCTGTCGCTGTACGCCAACGCGGCCGGCACACAGGGCACGTTCCGTACCGACAGCACCGATGTTCTGGATCGCTACATCCTGGCGAAGACCCACGACCTTGTCGGCACGCTCACCGCCACGATGGAAGAGTACGACCTCTTCGCCGCCTGCGGTGCCGTGCGCAGCTTCCTCGACGCGCTCACCAACTGGTATGTGCGTCGTAGCCGCGATCGCTTCTGGGCTGGCGACCAGGACGCCATCGACACGTTGCACACCGTGCTGGCGCTGCTGTGTCGTGCGCTGGCGCCATTGCTGCCGCTCACCACTGAAGCCGTCTACCGTGCCCTCACCGGCGAACGCAGTGTGCACCTCACCGACTGGCCCGATGCTGTGTCTGTGCCTTCCGACGCTGACCTAGTGGATTCGATGGACCTGGCTCGCGATGTGTGCAGCAGCACCTTGCGGTTACGCAAGGCACACCAGCGTCGCGTGCGTCAGCCATTGGCCTCGCTGCGTGTTGCGGTCGCCGGGGCACAACGGTTGGCACCGTTCAGTGAATTGATCGCGGATGAGGTCAACGTGAAGGCCGTGGAGTTCACCGACGACGTCGCCGCGGTGGCCAGCTTCGACCTGCAGGTAGTGCCTGCGGCGCTGGGGCCGCGCCTGGGCAGCCAGGTACAGCAGGTCATCAAGGCAGTCAAATCCGGTGATTGGCAGCGAACGGATGCTGGAGTCGTAGCCGGTGGCGTTGCCCTCCTGGAGGGTGAGTACGCACTGAAGATGGTGGTCCAGGGCGATGGAGCCAGCACACCGCTGTCCAACGGAGCAGGAGTCGTCGTTCTCGACACCGTGTTGACGCCCGAGCTGGAAGCGGAAGGCATCACCCGCGACCTCGTTCGCCTCGTGCAACAGGCTCGTCGCGACGCCGGGCTCCAGGTCAGCGATCGCATTGCACTCACGCTTGGCGTGTCGGGCACGGTGCGAAACCAGGTCGAACCGTTCCAACACCTGCTGACCGACGCGACGCTTGCCACTTCATTGTCCTGGGCCGCCGGCGAGTCCAATGCCGATCTCGATGGTGAGCCGATCCATGTCAAGGTGGCACTGGCGCCCTAGATCGGCCCAGAATCCGCCTCTGACCGATAGCATCCCGGCCTGACGACCCGGACCACGGAGGTTCAGCGCGATGGCGACTGCCAAGAAGGCACCCGCGAAAAAGGCCCCTGCCCCTGCTAAGAAGGCCGCGCCAGCTTCGGTGAAGAAGGCTGCTGCCCCTGCCAAGAAGGCCGCGGCAGCTCCGGTGAAGAAGGCCGCGCCAGCTTCGGTGAAGAAGGCTGCTGCCCCTGCCAAGAAGGCCGCGGCAGCTTCGGTGAAGAAGGCTGCTGCCCCTGCCAAGAAGGCCGCGGCAGCTCCGGTGAAGAAGGCGGCGCCAGCTCCGGTGAAGAAGGCGGCGCCAGCTCCGATGAAGAAGGCGGCGCCAGCTCCGATGAAGAAGACAGCGCCACCCGCTGTGGCGAAGAAGTCTGCAGCACCAGTCGTCGCGAAGAAGGCCGCTCTCGTCAAGGCTGTTCCGGTGAAGGCCGCTCTCGTCACGGCTGTTCCGGTGAAGGCCGCTCTCGTCAAGGCTGTTCCGGTGAAGGCCGCTCCGGTGAAGGCCGCTTCGCCCACGCCGGTGGCGAAGGCAGTGGCGAAAAAAGTCGGCCCGGTCGTACCTGAGAAGGCGGCAGTTCGTGGCGTGACCAAGGAAGGCATCTCTTACACCAAGGACTTCGATGCCAAGTTCCTCACCGCACAGCGCGCTCTCCTCTTGGAGGAGAAGGCGTCACTCGTCGGGCAGGCAGTGCGGCTGGAAGACGAAGCGTTGGCGCTGATCACCGAGCAGGAAATGGGTGACGTGCAGTTCGACGACGAGGGCGGCGAAGGCGACACGATGGTGGTCGAGCGTGAGCGCGACCTCGCCCTCAGCGCCCAGGCCCGACAAACCGTTGCCGACATCGAGGCTGCGCTCGAGCGTCTCGTCGTGGGCACCTACGGCTACTCCATCGAATCTGGCCGCCCTATCTCGCGTGAGCGCCTCGAAGCAATTCCGTGGGCCACCGTGCTGGTGGAGGAGAAGGTCGGCGGGATCGGTCGTCGATGACCGACGATGTCCAGCCGAGGCATCGGCTGCGGCTCACGATGGCTATTGCGCTGGCCCTGATCGCGATCGACCAATTGACGAAGCACTGGGCTGTCAATGCTCTGACTGACGAACCGCCGCACCACGTCATCTGGACGCTGCAGTGGAACCTCACGTTCAACAGCGGCATGGCCTTCTCGAAGGGCCAAGGAATCGGGCCGATCATCGGACTCATCGCGGTGATCGTCGTCGTGGTTGTCCTGCTGGGCGTTCGGAAGAACTCGAGCCCGGTGGTGGCCGTCGCTGCGGGTTTCGTCGTCGGTGGTGCGCTGGGCAACCTGGCCGACCGCCTGTTTCGGGGTGACGGTTGGTTGCACGGTTCGGTGGTCGACTTCATCGACTTCCAGTGGTTCCCGATTTTCAACGTGGCCGACATGGCGGTGAACGTCGGTGGCGTGATGTTCGTACTGTGGTCACTGTTCACCAAGCAGGAGGCAGTGGCGTGATCGAGGAAGAGATTCCCGCAGCCCTGGGCGGCGAGCGACTTGACCGCATTGTCTCGCTGATCACCGACTGCAGCCGCAGCGACGCAGCGGTCCTCGTGACTGCCGGCGGAGCGTTCATCGATGGCGAAGTGCAACTCATCGGCAAAGTCCGTGTTCGCGAGGGTCAGATCGTCCGCGTCGACCCGTCGTTCCTGCCCGTCACTGAACCGCCGGCTGCCGACTCGACCGTCGAGTTCACGGTGGTGCACGCCGACGATCATCTGATCATCATCGACAAGCCGGCCGGGCTGGTCGTTCATCCCGGTGCCGGCAACCCCGACGGCACCCTGGTCAATGGTCTGCTCGCTCGCTTTCCCGAGATTGCCGACGTCGGGGAGACCCATCGGCCGGGCATCGTCCACCGACTGGACGTGGGAACGTCCGGTCTGCTGGCCGTGGCTCGCACGCAGCGGGCGTACCACGCACTCGTCGACGCACTTGCAGCTCGCGACGTCGGGCGTGTATACCGCGCGCTCGTATGGGGCCATCTCGCCAACCCGGTGGGCGTCGTCGACGCACCCATCGGCCGTGATCATCGCGACGCGATGCGCATGGCGGTCGTCGTCGACGGCAAGACCGCCCGCACTCGCTACCGCGTGCTGCAGGAATATCGCCGACCCACCGAAGCCTCATCGTTGGAGTGTCGGCTGGAGACCGGACGTACGCACCAGATTCGAGTGCACCTCGCAGCCATCGGCCATCCTGTTGTCGGTGACGGAACGTACGGCGGCATTCGCTCGGGCATCATGCCGGCGCGCCCGTTCCTGCATGCCGCTGCGCTGGAGTTGTCGCACCCGGTGACGGGCGAGGACTTGACGTTCAGCTCTCCGATGCCTGTCGACCTGGCCGACGTGGAAGCGGCGCTCGGCACCTAGTTGCGACGTCGGCTGGGTCACCCCTGACGCACCCTCCAACCCATTTGCGCGTGCAACGAGTTTCTGGGCGGCAACTGTCCCACGTACGGTTCTGGGTGTCCCCAGTTCCGGCTTCCGGGACGCAGATCGCCCAGCTTCAGGCTGAACGACGACGGCGCGCTACGACGAAAGCGGTACGAGGCCGGCTTCGACGAGAGCATCGGGCCAAGGCGACGTGCCACGCGCTGCGTCGGCAACCGACTGCAGGGTGAACCCGTCCAGAATCAGCCGCATATGCTCTCCGGCGGTCTTCCAGATGGCCAACAGTACGCACTGACCTTCGTGATCGCAGGCGCCATCCTGGTGGGGTTCGCCGAAGTCGCCAAGGCTGATCGGCCCGTCGACCGCACTGAGGATCTCGCTGATCCGAATTTCCGCCGGCGGGCGAGCGAGCACATAACCACCGCCGACGCCGCGCTTGGAGCGAACCAGGCCAGCGCCCTTCAGCGCCAACAGGATCTGCTCGAGGTACGGCTGCGGAATGGCAGTGCGCTCGGCGATGTCGCGCACCGACGTGGGCCCGGGGGCCGTGTCGTGCAGCGCGAGAGAGAGCAACGCCCGACACGCATAATCACCCTTGCTCGAAACACGCACATGGTCATCGTAGGGCGTTTCCGACGGCTTGTGGTAACTGCCTGAATGGCGCCGGTGGGGCGCAAGGTGATGGACTGATGGTCGCGTGCTTCCTTTGCCCACCCTTCCCCGCTACAGCGCCGACAATGTGCGCGGCATCGTGCCAGCCCTACTGGCGCCCCGCGGAGCCAGGCAGGCGGCGTGGATGCCCGACCAGGTGGCCGGGGCGAAGCAGGTCGTGCTGTTGGTCCTCGACGGTCTGGGTTGGGAACAATTGCAATCTCGACTTGTACTCGCACCGCACTTGGCCGCGATGGCCGGCGGCGCAATCACCACCGTCGCCCCTTCGACCACGGCGACGGCATTGACGTCCATCACCACCGGTCTTACCCCCGGTGAGCACGGCATCGTCGGCTACCGGATGGAAATGGCCGGAGAGATCCTCAACGTGCTGCGCTGGTCCACGGGGAACGGTGATTCACGCCGCCAGATCGACCCGAGTACCACCCAACCGTTCGCACCGTTCATGGGCGACCGAGTGCCGGTGGTCAGCAAAGCTGAGCTCGAGAACTCCGCCTTCACCGAGGCGCACCTGCGTGGGTCCGAACCGGCCGGCTGGAGGACCCCTTCCAGCATCGCCGTGGTGGTGGGCAATCTATTGCGGCGCGGCGACCGAGTGGTCTACGCCTACTACGACGGCATCGACAAGATCGCCCACGAGCGTGGCTTTGGTCCGTTCTACGACGCCGAGCTTCAGTTCGTCGATGCGCTGGTCGGTGCCGTGCAAGCGGCGCTGCCGCCCGGGGCCGTGCTGCTCGTCACCGCCGATCACGGCCAGGTGGACGTGGGAGAGCGGCTCGTGACGCCGCATGCCGACGTGTTGCGGCTGTGCCGACAACAAAGCGGGGAGGGGCGATTCAGGTGGCTTCATGCACGCCCTGGCGCCCGGGCCGAGTTGCTGGCCGCCGCCACCGAGCACCATGGTGGTAGCGCGTGGGTGCACAGCCGTGACGAGATCATCGGTGCCGGATGGTTCGGCCCAACGGTCAGCCCCCCGATCGCGGGCCGCTACGGCGACGTGGCGCTGGTGCCGCACGAACCGATCAGCTTCCACGACCCGGCAGATTCTGGTCCATATCCTTTGGTTTGTCGGCACGGTTCGCTGACATCTGCTGAGATGCTGGTGCCGCTGTTGGCCGCGGCTGCCGACAATCGATAGCCAGTGCATGTGAACAGCCAGCCGCAGAAGATGGAGCCATCATGATCGAGGAGATTCCGCAGTCCGAGGGAGCAGAGGTGCTGCAGCTTGCGATGCCACCCGCACCTGAGGCCGCCGTCGCCGGGCCCGAACCCGAGCCGATCACCGAGACGGTGACCGAGCCGGCGAAGGTGATGCGTATCGGTTCGATGGTGAAGCAGTTGCTCGAGGAGGCACGCACCAGCCCACTCGACGAAGCAAGCCGCGAGCGCATGGCGGAGATCTACGAGCGGTCGATCGTCGAGCTGGCCGAGGCACTCTCGCCCGACCTGCAACAGGAGCTACACATGCTGGCGCTGCCGTTCAAGGACGGTGTCGTGCCGTCCGAGGGCGAGCTGCGGGTGGCAAAGGCGCAGCTGGTCGGCTGGCTGGAGGGGCTGTTTCACGGCATCCAGTTCAGCTTGATGGCGCAGCAGAACGTGGCCCGCCAGCAGCTGGAGCAGATGCGTCAGTTGCCGCCGAGCGGCCCTGGCGGCGGCGCTGGTGGCCAGCCGGTCGAGGCCAGGGAGCGTCCCGGCACGTACCTCTGAGCGATCACCGCCGTGTTTGTCGCCCTGTTTGTTACGCCATCAAACGCGGCTAAGGTCGTCCGAATCACAGCCGTGTAGTCCGTCTTAAATCCAACGCTTCTCGAGGAGGTCTGCGCCCGTGGGCGACTCGTTCACCCACCTGCACGTCCACACCGAGTTCTCGATGTTGGACGGCGCAGCCCGCCTCGACGACTTGGTCGCGAAGGCCGTGCAGGATGGCCAGCCAGCGTTGGGGATCACCGACCACGGCAACATGTACGGGGTGCTCGACTTCTACAAGGAGTGCCGCAAGCAGGGCGTCAAGCCCATCATCGGCACCGAGGCGTACATGGCGTACGACTCGCGCCACGAGCGCCCCGCGCGACGCGGCCGGGTCGACGACTCAGGCGGCGATACCGAGGGTGGCAAGAAGCTCTATTACCACCTGACCCTCCTCGCCGAGACCGACAAGGGCTATCGCAACCTCATCCAGCTCGCCAGCCTCGCCTTTCTGGAGGGCTACTACTACAAGCCGCGGATGGACTGGGAGCTGCTGGAGAAGTACTCCGAGGGGCTCATCGCCACCACTGGCTGCCTGGGCGGCCACGTGTTGCAGGCGTTGCTGCAGGGTGATCAGAAGCTGGCGACGCAACATGCAGGCCGCCTGCAGGAGATCTTCGGCAAGGACAACCTGTTCGTCGAGCTTCAGGACCACGGGTTGCAGGCGCAGCGCGACACCAACCCGCAACTCATCGACATTGCGCGCAAGATCGGTGCGCCCCTCATCGCCACCAACGACTCGCACTACGTGCATCGCGACGATCATGAGTCGCATGGCGCACTGCTGTGTGTGCAGACCGGCGCGCTGCTCAGCGACCCCAAGCGGTTCAAGTTCGAAGGCACCGAGCACTACCTCAAGAGCAGCAACGAGATGCGTCAGCTGTTCAGCGACTTCCCCGAAGCATGCGACAACACGTTGTGGATTGCCGAGCGCGCCGACGTCACCATCGAGTTCGGCAAGCCGCTGCTGCCCAACTTCCCGCTCCCGGAGGGCTTCGAAGACGACGCCGGATACCTCGATCACCTCACGTGGGAGGGTGCCAAGCAACGGTGGGGCGAAGTCCTGCCGGCAAGTGTCGTCGAGCGTGTCGCCTACGAACTGCAGGTGATCAAGAACATGGGCTTCGCGTCCTACTTCCTGATCGTGTGGGACCTGATCAAGCACGCCAAGGACGCAGGCATTCGAGTCGGGCCAGGCCGTGGTTCTGCCGCGGGATGCGCCGTGGCGTACAGCCTGCGAATCACCGACCTCGACCCCATCAAGTACGACCTGTTGTTCGAGCGCTTCCTCAACCCGAGCCGCATCTCGATGCCGGACATCGACATGGACTTCGACTCGCGATACCGCGACGAAATGATTCGCTACGCGGCGGAGAAGTACGGCCGTGACCACGTTGCGCAGATCATCACGTTCGGCACCATCAAGGCCCGCAATGCCGTGCGCGACGCGGCGCGTGTGTTGGGTTATCCGTACGGCATGGGCGACAAGGTTGCCAAGCTGATGCCGCCGCTGGTGATGGGCCGCGACACTCCGCTGAAGTACTGCTTCGAGGAGAACCCGAAGTACAACGACGGGTTCAAGGCGGCCGCTGAACTGCGTGCCACCGTCGAGGCCGACCCCGACGTCAAACGAGTGGTCGATGTCGCCAAGGGTCTCGAGGGTCTGAAGCGCAGCGACGGTATTCATGCCGCGGCGGTGGTCATCACCAAGAACCCGCTGACCGATTATCTGCCGGTGCAACGCAAACCAGTCGCCGGTGGTGACCCCAAAGACGCCCCCATCGTGACCCAGTTCGAAATGCATGGTGTCGAGGAACTCGGTCTGCTGAAGATGGACTTCCTCGGTCTACGCAACCTCGACGTCATCTCCGACACGGTGGCGATGGTGCGCGCCACCAAGGACCCCGAGTTCGACATCGACTCGGTGCACCTCGACGACGAGGCCGTGTTCGACCTGATGGCGCGCGGCGACACGATGGGTGTCTTTCAGCTGGAGTCGCCGCCGATGCGGGCACTGCTGCGGTCGCTGGCACCTACCTCGTTCGAAGACGTCTCCGCTGTGCTCGCCCTGTACCGGCCAGGTCCGATGAGCGTCAACATGCACTACGACTACGCCGACCGCAAGAACAACCGCCAGCCGGTGGAGTACTTCCACCCCGACGCCGAGGAGATACTGGGCGACACGTACGGCCTGATGATCTATCAGGAGAGTGTCATGCGCGTGGCGCAGAAGTTCGCCGGCTACTCGTTGGCCGAAGCCGACAACTTGCGCAAGGCGATGGGCAAGAAGAGCCGCGAGGTAATGGCGCAGGAACGCAACAGCTTCGAGGACGGCTGCGTGCGGATGAACTACACCCGCGAGATGGGCGAGAAGTTGTTCGACATCATCGCCAAGTTCGCCGACTACGCCTTCGGTAAGAGCCACACGTTCGGGTACGGCTTGGTGACCTACCAGACGGCCTACCTGAAGGCGCATTACCCGGTGGAGTACATGGCCTGCCTGCTCACTAGCGTCAAAAGTAACCTCGACAGGGCAGCGGTGTACCTCAGCGATGCCCGCACGACGGGCGTGAAGGTGCTCACGCCCGACATCAACCGGTCGATCACTGACTTTGCGGCACTCATGCCCAGCGAGGTCCCCGTTGATGTGGTGCTGCCGGCGGGAAGCCCGGGCGCAATCACGTTCGGTCTGTCCGCGATTCGCAACGTAGGGGAGGGCTTGGTCGAACTGTTGCTCCGCGAGCGCGACGAGAACGGCCCGTACGACTCGTTCCACGAGTACGCCGAGCGAGTGCCCGAGCCTGTTCTCAACAAGCGCACCGTGGAGTCGCTGATCAAGGCCGGCGCCTTCGATTCGCTGGGCCACCCGCGCAAGGGCCTCTTGATGGTGTTCGAGCAGATCATCGATGGCACCGTCGTGCGCCGACGCGAACGTGACCAGGGCGTGATGAGTCTCTTCGGTGATGTGGGCGACGACTCCCTCGGTGGGGGCTTCAACGAGCGGGTCCACATCCCGACGCTGGAATTCGACAAGAGCGACCGCCTGAAGTTCGAGAAGGAGATGCTCGGCCTCTACATCAGTGACCACCCCCTGCTGGGCGTCGAGGCCGCACTGCGCCGCAAGGTGGACTGCAGCGTCGCCGAGGCGGCCGAAAAGGATGACGGGGCGATGATCACGTTGGGCGGGGTGATCACCAATCTCTCGCGCAAGTTCACCAAGAAGGGCGACCAGATGGCCGTGTTCATCCTGGAAGACCTCGATGCCGCCATCGAGGTCACTGTCTTCCCGCGGGTGCTCACCGAGCAGAGCCACAAGCTGATCGACGACGCGATCGTGACGGTCAAGGGCCGAATCGATCGTCGCGACGAGACCCGAGTTGGTTTCATGGCGCAGGATGTTCAGATTCTGGAGGGCCTTGACACCGGCAGCGCCGCGCCTTTGCGTCTGAGAGTGCCAGCCACCTCTCTGACCGAGCTCAAAATCCATCAGATTCGCAAGATTCTGCGCGAACACCCTGGTGATTCGCCCGTGTACCTGCACATCGGCCAGGGCAAGGTGCTCCGGCTGGCCGACGACTTCTGCGTCGATTTGGATCGTGTGGTGGGCGAGTTGCGTATGGCTCTTGGCCACGATGCAGTCGTTCTGTAGCGCGAAGTGACCGTCCAGGCAGGAATCTGCCCGAGTTGGTGGCAGAATAGAGAACTCAGGTCACTCCTCGGTTATGGGGAACGAGTTCGACAGGAGCTTCCGGGCAATGCCAATCCAGGTGGTCACCAGGGATGCTGCAGCACTGAACGACGCCGACCTCGACGAAATGGCGTCGATGGGCGGGGCGTTCGACATCGGCATCCTCTCGAAGGCGAAGGAAGACTGGGTGCTCAGCACCGCGGCGCGCGTCGAGGGCAAGCTTCATGGCTTTGCGTTTGCCACTCTTGAGCGCATCGGCGGCACTCCCTGCGTGCTAGTGGGCTTGCTCAGCGTGAAGCGTTCCTCCAAGCGCGACCAGGTGCTGAAGGGCGTCATGCACGAAGCGTTCCATCGGGCGCTGATGGCATTCCCCGACGAAGACGTGGTTGTCGGTTCACGGTTTGCATTGCCCGACGGTCTCGAGGCGTTCAAGCAGGTCGACGAACTGATTCCGCGCCCGGCCCACCGTGCCGTTGGTGAGGAGCGAGCATGGGGTCGCCGTCTCGCCAAGCGCTTCGGCGTTGACGGTCAGTACGACGAGCAGACGTTTGTCGTCAAGTCCAATGCGCATGGTTTCCTGGATCACGAGTCGCTGAAGGCAGATCGAATCAAGCCCGAGGTGTCAGCGCTGTTCGCGACAGTCTCGGCCAAGACCAGCGGTTCGCTGGTGGTGCACGGCTGGATCATGGCCGAAGACCTCGTCAAGCTCGGCGCCCGCTGAGCCGGTGAATTCCGAACGGCAAGAGGGTTCAACGCTCGACGCTGTGATTCGTCACCGGCGGATGACTCGTCGCTTTGATCCCACGCCACTCGACCGTGCGCAGGTCGACGAACTGGTCGACCTGGCACGTCGTGCACCATCGGCCGGCTACAGCCAGGGCGTCCACTTTCTCGTGCTGTCAGGTGAGGCCGCGCAGTCGTTCTGGACGACCACCGGTGGCGACGGCTGGTTCGATGACGAGATCCGCGCCGCGCCAGTGCTGGTTCTGCCGCTCGCCGACCCTGTCGCCTATACCTCGCGCTACTCCGAGGGCGACAAGGCCGGGCACGGTTTGGAAGAAGCTGCCAACTGGGAGGTGCCGTTCTGGCTCACCGATGCAGCGATGGCCACTCAGAACCTGTTGCTGCTCGCCGAGGATCGCGGGCTCGGGGCCTTGTACTTCGGCATCTTCCGCAATGCGCGAGTGCTGCTCGACGCGTTGGGCGTGCCGCCGCATGTGCTGCAGGTCGGCGTTGTGGCGTTGGGCCATCGTGCCGCCGACGACCAGCAGTCCGGGTCTGCGCGGACGCGGCCGCGTCGGGCCGTCGCCGACGTGATCCATCACCAGCGGTGGTGACGCAGTGGCTGCTCCGGCTCGGTCCGGAAGCCCTCCGGCTGGCTAGGTTGGCGCGCAGCAACGACGCACACTGGAGATGTTCGCAATGGCCAACCAGATCCCCCTTGTCGACTACCTCGTGCTTGGCGACACGCCGCACCTGACTGCCAATGAATGCACCGTTTGCGGCGCCCGCTTCTTCGGTCGCCGCAATGCGTGCGCCAGCTGCAGTGGCACCGAATTCAAGAAAGTCGCGATCGACACCACTGGTGAGGTCAAGGCGTTCACGATCGTGACGTTCGCAGCCCCCGGTGTGCCGGTGCCGTTCGTGTCGGCAATTGTGGACTGCGGCGGCACCAGCGTGCGCGGCAACGTCATCAATGTGGAAGCGTCCCCCGAGCATGTCTCGCTAGGCATGAAGGTGGCCCTGGCCACGTACACCATCGGCACCGACGACAACGGCACCGTGGCCATCGGCTTCGGTTTTGCACCGTTCAATTGAACCGCGATCTGAACGACACTGGACTGAAAGGCACGACCATGAGCGATGACATTTGGATTCTCGGCATTCACATGACCAAGTTCGGCAAGTACCCGGACCTGGACACCGTCGACCTCGCCTCGCAGGCGGCACTCGCCGCGCTGGCCGATGGCGGTGTGACGATGAAGGACATCGGTGTGCTTGCCGCTGGCTGCCTGATGGCATCCAATGCGGGTATCGGCCAGCAACTGCAGAAGCAGATCGGTCAAACCGGTATTCCGGTCTACAACGTGGCCAATGCCTGCGCTACCGGGGCGACTGCGCTGCGCACTGCGATCATGGCCGTCAAGTCGGGCGAGGTCGACATGGGGCTGGCGGTCGGTGTCGAGAAGCTGGCCGGTGCCGGCCTGCTCGGTGCAGGCGGCCGCCCGAAGAGCGACAAGAACGAGTGGAACCCGTCGGGCCGAATGGGCGCCGTCACCAGCACGGACGGTCGCATCGGCACCGACAGCATGCCCGGCGTGTTTGCGCAGGTGGGCATGGAGTACGGCCACAAGTACGGCGGTACCAGCTTCGAGTTGTTCGCCAAGATCAGCGAGAAGAACCATGCGCACAGCACGCTGAACCCGCTGGCCGCGTACACCAAGCGGATGACGCTGGACGAGATCATGAACGACATCATGATCGCCTACCCCAACACCCGCCCGATGTGCAGCGCCAACTGCGACGGCGCGGCGGCGGCTGTAGTGGTCAGCGGCGCCAAGCTGCGCACGATGTCGCTCGAGCAGCAGCGTCGCGCGATCAAGGTCTCGGCATCCGTGCTGACCAGCGACCCGTACGAAGAGGGCTGCCAGGTTTTGCCCAATGTCAACACGCTCACCCGCAACGCGGCCAAGATTGCCTACGAGCAGGCTGGCATCGGCCCTTCTGATCTCGACCTGGTCGAGCTACACGATTGCTTTGCCACCGCCGAGTTGGTGCACTACGACAACCTGATGTTGTGTGAGGAGGGCGGCGCTGCCGACTTCTTCAACTCCGGCGCAACATGGCGCGACGGCAGTATGCCGGTCAACGTCTCTGGCGGCCTTGAGTCCAAGGGCCATCCCATTGCTGCCACCGGTATCGCCAACATCTGGGAGGTCTGCCACCATCTGCGTGGCGAGGCAGGCGATCGTCAGATCCAGGGTGCCAAGGTGGGCTTGGCCCACGTCATCGGCCTCGGCTCGGCGTGTGGCGTCCACATCCTGGAGAGCTCCGGGCTGTAACACCCGGAGCTCGTGCAGGGCGATGGAAGCAAGGCGCGTCAGCCCTGCGGGCAGGTGGCGTCGAAGTATGCATTGATGTTGTCGGATGCCGCCTGGACCTCTGGTGTGCTCATTTCCTCGATTGCCTTCTGCACGGCCGGGTTACTCATGTCGTTGGCATTGTCCTTCATGATCTGGGCGTACTTGCTGAACGCTGCGCCCATGACTGCGACATCTTCCTTGAGCTCGTTGGGAACCTTCGACGACACGTCACCGAACACTTTCTGCAAGTCGCCAGCCTGCCCGGAGGGGGCGAACACCTGAGCCATCATGCCGGCGAACGACATCGCGAGCTGCCGGCACTCCGCCGAGAGGTTCAGGTCGGATGGCAAGCTCAGGTCGGACGGGAGAGTCAGGTCGGACGGGATGGACAGGTTGGACGGAATACTGCCGTTGCTCGACGGCAGCTTGCTGTCGCTGCCGCAGGCGCCGAGCCCGATCAGTGTGGTCGCGGTGAGGGCGAGAGTGAGGATGCGATTCATGTCGTTCTCCTGTGTGCGGTGGGTGGCCCGACACTGCGACTCGTCTGAGCGGCCCGGGTTGGATGAAGTGTCGCAGACGTCAGAGCAATTGCGCAGAGAGGTCTGTCAGTTTTTCGGCAGGAAGTTGGCACACATGAGCGCGACATACAAAGGCAAAGCCGGCTGGCCGGTCGTCCCACAGTGGGCTGTCGTACGGCTCGCCCCAGGCAATGACGGCGTCTGGGAGCCAATGCCGCCGAACTTCGGCCAGCAGGTCCGGGCGGTCGCCGGTGATGACGATTTCGGTGGCACCCGCTAGGCGAGTGGCGATGGCGATCAACGCTTGCGAAAACGCGGAAGGGGATTGCGGAATGGCTCGAGCGAGAAGCCGGATGATCTGGTCGGCATGGTTGGTGTACCGGGCCTCGCCAGTCAGCGAACCGAGGCGGGCGAGCGCCACGGCGGCGGTCGAGTTCGCTGAAGGCGTCGCGTTGTCGAGTAGTTCCTTCTGGCGGGCGACCAGCTGCTCGCCGTCATCGGGCGTGGTGAAGAGACCGCCGCGATCGACGTCCCAGAAGTGATCCAGCAGTACGTCGACCAGTTCGCAGGCGCTGTCGATCCAGCGTGCCTGGCCGCTCAGCTCGGCGAGCCGTGTGAAGCCATCGATCAGTGTTGCGTGATCGGCTGCCAGCGCGGCGTGGCGCGCCTGGGGTGCTCCGTCCGCATGCCACGAACGATGCCAGCGCCCATCGTTGCGGCGCAGCTCACGGAGGAGAAACTCACCGTTGGCAATGGCTGCGGCGGCCCAATCCTCACGATCGAACGCGGCCGCTGCTTCGCAGAGTGCGACCAGCATGAGCCCGTTCCACTCTGCCAAGACTTTGTCGTCGAGGCCCGGATGGGTCCGGAGTTCGCGAGCTTCGAACAGCCGTTGCCGAGCTACTTCGATGTGCGCCGGGCGAGCCAGGTTGCCCCGATGGTGCAGCCGCGCCGGGATCGTGCGACCGTCGAAGTTGCCGTGGTCGGTGAACTCGTACCACTCGAGCGCTGCGTCAGCGTCGGGGCCAAGTACGGCGCGCACCTCGTCGGTCGTCCACGTGTGGAACAGCCCTTCGTGGCCGCGCCCATCGGCATCTGGCGAGTCGGCATCCTGCGCCGAATAGAACCCGCCGTCGGGGTGGCGAAGGTCGCGCAGTACGTACTCCACGGTCTCCTCGACGACTTGGCGATAGCGAGCTTCGCCGGTGAGCAACGCCGCATGCGAATACACGCGAATGAGCAGCGCTTGGTCGTAGAGCATCTTTTCGAAGTGTGGCACCAGCCATTGGACATCCACCGAGTAGCGGGCGAAGCCGCCGCCGATGTGGTCGTAGATGCCGCCGCTGGCCATTGCATCCAGCGACGTGGTGAGAGTGGTCAGTCGTTGTGCATCGGATGTCGTGGTCAGTGAGCGGGCGAGGAGATCGAGACTCATCGTCGAGGGGAATTTCGGAGCAGTCCCGAAGCCACCCCATTCGGCATCGAACTGGGATGTGAGCTGGGCGAGGCCTGACTCGACGATCTCGGGTCCCGGATAGTCCGCCATCGGCAGCACGCCGGCCGAGCGTTGCAGGGCCTCGCCGAGCGCGGTGATGTTCTGGCGCAGATCGTCGGGGCGGGTGCGCCAGACGTCGTCGATCGCTGTGGTCAACTGCAGGAACGCCGG
>JBBQMG010000048.1:0-24669 GCA_038328705.1 Acidimicrobiales bacterium
TGCTGCCGGCTCTTCTGGGCGTGCTGCGTCCCGGACTGCGGAACTGACAACACCCAGAACGAGCTATGGGACCATCGCTGCCCAGAAAGTCCTTGCGCACACAAATGGGTGCATTTCGTCTCGGTTGGCGGACTTGGTGTCCGACGGTCCAGAAATGGCGCCCCACAACGCGCCAACGTTCGTGGTCAAGCACTAGCGGTTTCAGCGGGCGGCGGCCAGGGTTTGGCGGGCTAGCTCGTGGCCGATGTCGGCCGTACTCATCACGCTGGGGGTGACGACGACACGCATGCCGGCGGCCTCGATCGCTGACGACAGGTGGGCATCGACCGGGTCGATGACCAACGTTGCCGCGATCTCCGTATAGAGCCGCGCAACACCGACCACCGACGCCTCGTGGCCGAGCTCCTCCAGCATGCGATCAGCCGGACCCTTCAAAGCGGCACCACCAACGATCGGCGAGATTGCGACCACCGAATCGCGTCGGGCCGACAGCACTGCGTCGACACCAGCGAGCGCACGGATCGGCGCGATCGAGACCAACGGATTCGAGGGCGCGATCACCACCACTTCGCTTTCGTTGAATGCCGCCAGTGCCGCTGGCGTCAGCGTTGCCTCGTTCACTCCGTCGAAGCGAACTGCTGCCACTGGCACCGAGTGGTGGCGATGCACGAAGTACTCCTGGAACGGCACCTCGATGCCCTCATCGAGCAACGTGACCATCGTTGTGACGCGCTCGTTGCTCATCGGCACCAACTGTTGCGGGACGCCCCACGCGGCGGCAATCTCGGCGGTGACCTCGGTGAGCGTGGCGCCTTCCCGTAACCGAGCCGTCCGGTAGAAGTGAGTGGCCAGATCCTGGTCGCCCAAGTTGAACCACGTCGGCGCAGCACTGGAGCCGCAGGGGCGGACCGCGACGAATCGCCCGAGGGCATCCATCGCTCGCCATGTCTCCTCGCGCAAACCCCACCCGCGGTCCGGGTCGATGGCGCCTGCCAGTGTGTACGTGATCGTGTCGATGTCGGGCGAGATGGAGAGGCCGTGCATCACCGTGTCGTCGCCGGTGTTCACCACACCGATGGTCGCTTCGGCAGGGTGTATGCCTGCGAGCGCCCGCAAAAATCGTGCGGCGCCGACGCCGCCGCACACCACGCTGACCGTTGTCATACCTGCTCCGTATTGACTTGGTTGTTGCCTGCCGCGACGTGACGGTAGAGCTGGACCATCTCGTCGGCACAGCGTTCCCAGGAGAATTGTCCCAGCTGCTCACGGCCCGAGGCAACCAGGTGCGCCCGAACAGACGGCGAGGCGACGGCAGTCTGGAGGTTGCCCGCCAGCGCCATGACGTCTGTCGCAGAGGAGAGCAGCGCAGCGTCGCCGGCCACCTCCGGGATGGACCCGGCGCTGCTGGACACGATCGGTACGCCGGCCTGCATGGCATCGAGTAGGGGGAAACCAAACCCCTCGTCGAGTGACGGGTAGGCCAGCACCCGAGCATGATGCAGCAGCCACGACCGAGCGGCCTCGTCAACGCGGCCGGTGAACATCACCCGATTGGCATGGGGGCCGAGCGCGTCGACCGCTGTGTTGATGGCGTCTCGGTCGTCACCGTCGCTGCCGGCGATCACCAGCTGCAGCTCGGGTTCTTGTGCCGCTATCAGGCCGAAGGCGGCGATCAGCCGTGGCAGGTTCTTGCGCCGTTCGAGCGTGCCAATGGCGACGATGAACGGCACACCGGTGAGCTGCGGGATGGGTGAGACGGGCGGAGGCGCGCCCAGCGGCAGCGGTGCGAGGTGCACGGTGTGCACCTCCACTCCCGGCAGGAACTCGCGCAACGCGGACGCGGTGGCATGCGAGCTGGCATGCACCACTGCGCCGGTGGCGACCGCTCTTCGCAGCACCTTGCCGGCGAGCCTGACGGCTGGGTTGGCGTCGTCTGGGTGGCGCAGAAACCAGCAGTCGTAGACGGAGACCAGTCGCGGGAGAGAACTGGGCGGCACGACGTAGTTGGTGCCGTGCACGATGTCCACATCGTGCAACCATCGATCGACGCGGGGATGATCCGTGAGTGACCAACACTGATGCGCAATCGCGGCGGGCAGCGGCAATCGACGAACGGGCCCCGTCGGCCGGGCACGTATCGAGAGCAGGTAGTCGACGAGTTCCACGTCGGTGCGTCGGCGCAATGCGCCCTGCATAGCCTCGACCGCGAAGCCGATACCGGTCTTGTGCCCGTACAACGGGCTTGTATCGAACCCAATGCGCAGCGTTGACATCCTGGTCGCAGGCTAATCGGAATGCGTGCCCTAGACTTCAGCGACCCAATGGCGGTGCCGCCACGACGGAAAGAACTGAACGATCATGCCCCGCGCATTCATCACCGGAATCACCGGCCAGGACGGCCAACACCTCGCCGGGTTCTTGCATGGCAAGGGCTACCAGGTGTTCGGCATGGTGAAGGGCCAGAACAACCCGCGCATGGTGCAGATGCGCGACGAGTTCCCTTACGTCGAGCCGGTGCCGGGCGACCTGGCCGATCTGCCCTCGCTGGTCAAGGCGCTGGAATACAGCCAGCCCGACGAGGTCTACAACCTCGGTGCCATCTCGTTCGTGGCGCTCAGCTTCAACCAGGCAGAGCTCACGGCCAACATCACCGGCCTCGGCGTGCTGCGCATGCTCGAAGCAATTCGCATGGTTGGCGGTGCACAGAACAACCTCATCCGCTTCTACCAGGCCAGCAGCAGCGAGATGTTCGGCAAGGTGCGCGAGACGCCCCAGACCGAGAAGACCCCGTTCCACCCGCGCTCGCCCTACGGCTGCGCCAAGGTCTTCGGTCACGACATCGTGGTCAACTACCGCGAGAGCTACGACATGTTCGCCTGCAGCGGCATTCTCTTCAATCACGAAGGCCCGCGCCGCGGCCTCGAATTCGTCACCCGTAAGGTCACCAACTCCGTCGCTCGCATTCATCTCGGCCTGCAGCAAGAGATCGTGTTGGGCAATCTGGACAGCAAGCGCGACTGGGGCTTCGCCGGCGACTACGTCAAGGCGATGTGGAAGATGCTGCAGCAGGATGCTCCCGACGACTACGTGGTCGCTACCGGCAAGGCCTACAGCATCGAAGATCTGGTTCGGTTGGCATTCGCCGAGGTCGGCATCGAGGACTGGCAGAGCTACGTGCGCCAAGACCCGAAGTTCTTCCGCCCGGCGGAGGTCGACCTGCTGATCGGTGACCCCACCAAGGCTCGCGAGAAGCTGGGCTGGGAGCCCGAGGTGCAGTTCC
Organism: Acidimicrobiales bacterium; assembly: GCA_038328705.1. GTDB lineage: Bacteria > Actinomycetota > Acidimicrobiia > Acidimicrobiales > Ilumatobacteraceae > UBA668. Next base: position 3,281 of record JBBQMG010000048.1, read on the forward strand.
CCGAGCTGGTCAAGATGATGGTTGCCAACGACCTCGCGGTCGAGGGCGCCAAGCTTCGCTGAAGCCGAGACGCCTTAGCTCTCGAACGGCATGTCGATGATGGCTTCCATCATCGATTCATTCGTCGGCAGCGAACCGGTGCGCAGCTTGTAGCGCAATGCAAACCCGAAGGCAATCAGCGCTGCCACCGACGATGCCACCAGGCCGTACTCGATGCGGCGGAACAGATCGTCGCTGCTCAGCCAGGTGACGAGTGCGAAGCTCACCATGCCCAGGCCCCAGCCGACGCCGACGAGCGCATGGCCGTTGAGGGCGATGACCGCCTGTGCCAACGCCAGGGCAAACATGTACGCCGCGCTGCCGAGGGCGAGCATCGCCAGTGTTCGGCTGCTGATGTCGACTGCGTACATCTTCTCGATCACGAACGGACCGACGAGGAAGCTGCCGGCGACACCGGCCATGCCCACCGCCAGCACGATGACCATCAGCTTCTTGAAGCCGCTGCGAAACTCGTCGAACTCGTGGCGGGCTGCTAGGCGCGCCAACCGGGGTAGCAGCGCTGCTTGCACGGCCTGAAAGAGGAACAGCGGAATCCGAGATAGCAGAACGGCGTACCCGAACTGGGTGACAAGTTCCTTCTCGTTCCCGTCGGCCATCAGGTTTGCGGCCACCGGCCCGGCGTTGACCAGGCCGGCAGCAAAGACCGAGCCCAGCAAGAGCCAACCCAGGTTGGGGGTGACCTCGTGCCAGCTGGCTGGCGGCCCATCTTCGGTGCGCAGCTGGCCACGGGCGTACACGTAGAAGAAGCCGGCGAGCGGGGCGAGCGCAACAGCCATGCCGTACGGGCCGACCGTCTTGATGCCGACGATGGCGAGCACGATGCACAGCAGGACGCGAACCGCCCCATCGGCACCCATCACCACGGCATAGGCGCGGAAGCGGCCGCTGCCACTGGCGATGCCACGGGCAAGGTGCACCGGCGCGTAGCTGGAGAACGCGATGACGAGCGCCACGAGCATGACCCAGTCGCCGCCGAAGTAGGACTCCGAGATCCAGGGGCTGGCAATCAGGATGATGGTGACAACGATGGCGGCGAGGGCGCCGCCGAGCACAACCACCTTGCGAACCACCGGGCGCGCGCCCAGACCAAGCGCCCTGCGGGCAGAGATCGCGCGGCCGAGCTCCTGTTCGAGCGGCAGGAAGAAGCCCGGTGCCAGGGCGAACGTGGCGAACCACAGCGACAGCACAGGACTGAAGGCTTCGTCGCCGCCGAGGGCGTTCTTGCCGACGCGCAGGAATGCGAAACTGGCCAACCCGGCCACCAACAACCCGATACCGACGGGGATGGTGCCTTCGGGAAGGGGCACGCGAGAAGTAGAGGACTGTTCGTCGGAGGGTGCCACCAAGTGGACGAGGCTACCCGGCAGAGTGGTTGGATGGCGAGCAACCCCGTCGCGCGGCCTCAAGGCAGCGACCGCCGCCGCCGATACCACAGTGTGCGCCGCTCCCTCGCTGTTCTTCTCGCGCTCGTCGTGCAGGCTGGCATTTTTGCTGCCGGCGCGCCAACGCCGGCTCTGGCCGATGTGTCTATCACTGTCGACGGGCACGGCAATGGGCACGGCTATGGCCTGAGCCAATGGGGCGCCTACGGGTATGCGGTCGACTACGGCTGGAGCTCGTCACAGATTCTCGAGCACTACTACGGCGCCACCTCAGCGGGCACCGTCGCACCCGACACGACCATCGCTGTCAGATTGATGAACCTCGACGATGCTCAGACCGCTGTCGTCAGCGGTACCGGCGGCCTGGCTGTCGACGGGCACGAGGGTGGCCCATGGATGTCGGTGCTCGCACGCGAGGTGTCGCCGTCGGTCTATTCCGTGTGGGCCCGCGCCGACGCGCAGGTCTGCCCTGCGGGCAGCGGAGACCCAGTGGCAACCGGGTGGACCCTCGTGGCGTCAGCCGTCGCCACTCAGGTCACGATCCGCACGCAGGTGGATACCTCGACGACGGCAATGGCATCCGATCTCGCTGCCGTGTGCGAGCCGGGTGGCATGGTGCGCTCCTATCGAGGCGTCATCCGAGCGGTCAACGGCACCGCTGGCGAGAACCGCACGGTCAATGAAGTCCCCGTCGAGCAGTACCTACGGTCGGTTGTCGCCAAGGAAGTGTCACCCGGATGGGCAACAGCCGGCGGCGGACTCGGTGCCCAGGCGCTGCAGGCCCAGGCGGTCGCGGCGCGTAGTTTCGGTCTGGCCGAGACCCGCTACAGCTACGCCAAGACCTGCGACCGCACCTGCCAGTACTACCTCGGTGCCGCCTCGCGAACGTCGCTGACCGCGTCCTACGTTGCCATCGAGCACCCGGCCACAGATGCTGCCGTCCTTGCGACCGCTGGCCTGGTGCGGCGATTGGCCAACGGGAACATCGCGCTGACAATGTTCGCCGCGTCGTCGGGCGGTTGGACCAAGTCCGGGCCGACCGATCTCGTGCCCTTTCCGGCAGTCGTGGACGAGGGCGACGCGACAAAGCTCAACCCGGCCTACAACTGGTCGGTCGACCTGTCGGGCAGCACGATTGCCACGAAGTATCCAGCGATCGGCACCTTCCTGAATCTGATGGTCTTGACCCGAAACGGGTACGGCGACTGGGGCGGCCGGGTCAACTCTCTGAAGATCGCCGGATCTACCGGCGAGGTCATCATCACCGGCGATCAGTTCCGCAGTGCGTTCGGCCTGAAGTCGGACTGGTTCAACGTGCGCGGTTCGACACCGATCGACCCGTGTCTCGGACGGAACGCGCCGTCGGTAGGGCCCGCGCAACCCATTGCGCCAGCGGCCAGGTACAGCCCACTGAACCCGGTGCGATTGATCGACACCCGCAATGGCATCGGGACCAGCCCCCAGCAAGTCGCTGCCGGTTGCACCCTGGTCGTCGATCCAGGCGTGGATGCATCGGTGACTGCGGTCGCTGTCAACCTGACCTCGGTAGCACCCGCTACCACCGGCTATCTCACTGTCTATCCGTGCGGTGTCGAGCGCCCGACTGCTTCCGTGGTGCAGGCAACGGCGCAGCGAACAATCGCCGGCGCAACCGTTGTGCCGCTGGGTGCTGATGGCACCTTCTGCGTGTACACCTCCGCCGCAACCCACATGCTCGTCGACCTCTTCGGTTCCTACTCGGCTTCGACCGGCCAAAAGTTCGAACCGGTGTCGCCGGCCCGAGTCCTCGATTCGCGTTCAGCGGGCGCCCGTCTCGCGGCGGGTTCTGTCGTCACCATTTTGTTGTCGGGCGTGGGTGGCGTACCCGCCGGTGCGACCGGTGCGGCGCTGAGCGTGCAGGCGATCGACCCCACCGGTGCCGGCTACGTAACAGTCTTCCCCTGCTCGCCGACCGTGCCGGTGGTCAGCTCGTTGAATGTCGTGGCCACCGGCAACATCGCCAACCATGTCGAGGTAGCGCTGAGCGTTGCGGGAACGGTCTGCGTCTATGTGAGCTCGGCCATGCACATCATCGTCGACCTCAGCGGCTGGTACGGAACTGGCGCGACAACAGAGTTCCACGCGCTGACGCCGGTTCGCGCGTTGGACACTCGCAACAACATCGGGCTCTCCGGCGCGTTCGCGCCAATGGTCAGCCGTTCGCTCTTACTGGCAGGTACATACGGCCTCCCAACAGCGGCGACGCTGCGCGCCGTCGTCGGCGAGGTCACGGCTGTAGGGCCACCGTTGGTTGGCTATCTGACGGTGTACCCGTGCCAGTCAGTGGTTCCGCAGGTGTCCATGGTGCAGACCTGGGCGGGCGCCAACGCGGCATCCGTCGTGATCGGTGCTGATGACGACCAAGGCCGTTGGTGCATTCTGACCAGCACGTCCATGCACGTGCTGGTCGACGTCAGCGGCTACTTCTCCTAGTTAGCCCAAGTCCTCCGCCTCCATCCCACCCCGCCCATTCCTGCGAACCTGTCGCGGCCCTGACCTCCAAGCCTGATAGCCAGACTGCGACAGGTTGGGAGTGTTCGAGGGTGTTGGTGGTCGGGCCCCGGTGTCGCCTGCGCCGTCGGGCCGCCCTGGTCCTTACGGTCTTGGCGAACCTGTCGCGGGCCTGACCTCCAAGACTGAAATCCAGACCGCGACAGGTTGGGAGTGGTTCGGGACGTGCCGGGACGCCGCAATGCGCCGACGTTGCCGTCGGCGCATTGCTCGTGGGGTCTTGGGTAACTGTTTGGCTCAGGCGGCGGTGCGGATGAAGCCACGCACTTGCTTGCGTGCGGCCTTCGCCAGGTCGTGGGCCTGGCCAACGAGGACGGCGGCCTGCTCGGGCAGGCGCTCCTCGATCCTGACGACAGCGGTGTCCAGCTTGGCGTCGAGCGCATCGAAGCGTTCGTCGAGCTTGGCGATCTGTGCCTCGACCGAGGAAAGCATCTCGTCCATCTGGGTCCTGCTGGTGCCGAAACTATCGGCCAAGCCCTGGACGACTTCACGACGACGGACCTGTGCCTGCTGGAAGGCAAGCACGCCGAAACCGATGGTGATGTATGCAGCAGCGCGGACGGCACCGACGAGCTTGTCGTCGAGACCGGCGAGCTTGCTGGCGTCAAGGCCGGAGAAGTCGAAGTTCGGGAAGTTGGGAAGCTTTGCCATGACAGTTGATCCTTGTCGTTTCAGTGTCGTTCAGATGTGACGTTCGAGTTGAACGGCGGTGTGATTGCACCATACCGCATAGTGCTAACTTTTGCAAGCACTTGGTTGGGAATCCTCCTGCCACCTCAGGTGACAGAGCGTGGGCAGTGGTCGCCGCTAGCCTCGACTGTTCGTGGAACCCACCGGATCGCTCGCCCCGCCCGTTGTGGCCGTCATGGTGGTTCACGAACCCGGGCCGTGGTTCGACGAAGTGCTCGAGGCGCTGGCCACGCAGGACTACGGCAACCTGAAGAATCTCTTCCTCCTGGTCGGCGACCCAGGTGACCTGCCAGCCAAAATCCGTGAACGAGTGCCGAATGCGTTTGTTCGGGCGGTGGAGAGCAACCCTGGTTTTGGTGTTGCCGCCAACGAGGTGCTGCGTCTGGTCGAGGGTGACAACGGATTCTTCTGCTTTCTGCATGACGATGTTGCACTGGGGAAGGGTGCCATTCGGCTGCTGGTGGAGGAGCTCTACCGTTCGAACGCTGGCATCGTTGGCCCCAAGCTGGTCACGTGGGATGATCCGTCGGTTTTGCAGCACGTGGGCTTGGGCGTCGATCGTTTCGGCGAGGTGGACCCCATCGTGGAGCCCGGCGAGGTCGACCAGGAACAGCACGATGCCGTGCGCGACACGTTCGCGGTGCCCGCTGCATGCCTGCTGGTGCGCGCTGACCTGTTTCGAGCCATCGGTGGGTTCGATCCGACGATCGAGTTCTACGGCGACGACGTCGACATCTGCTGGCGCGCGCACCTCGGTGGCGCTCGGGTCATCGTCGTTCCCGCAGCTCGAGCACGGCACCTCGAGCGATTGGCGCAGCGACGTCCGGATCTGCGCCACGCGTCGCTGATTGCGCGCAATCGAATGCGGTCGGTCGCGACGCTCACCGGTGCCAGTCGCTTGCCGCTGGTGTCGCTCCAGCTGGTGCTGGTCACGCTGGCAGAAGCGATCATCGGCGTGCTGACCGGTCGCTTCCGACAGGTCGGAGCGTCGATGACCGCGTTGCTGGGCATGGTGCCGCGCACGCCCGGTTACTTTGCCCGGCGCCGTTCACTGGTCAAGTTGCGTGAGGTGCCCGACTCGGAAGTTGCTGGTCTTCAAGTTCGCGGCAGCGCTCGGCTGGCCAGCTACATGCGTTCGCGCGACAGCCGTCAGGTCGACCCCGACTCGAGCACCGAGCGCCGTTGGCGGCAAACCGCTGGCTCGGCACCGGCCCTGGCGTGGCTGGCCGTCAGTCTGCTCGCACTGTTCGGCAGTCGGCATCTGATCACCAACGGGGTTCCCCGGTTTGGTGAGTTTCTGTCGTTCCCGGCCAGCCCGCGATCAATGCTGTCGGACTATCTCTCCGGCTGGTCCGGGCACGGATTGGGCAGCACGACTGCCAGCCCCACGGGAATCGCACTGCTGGCGGTGGCCGGTGTAGGCACGCTGTTCCACATGTCGCTGCTGCACACCGTGTGCGTCGTCGGCCTGCTCTTCGCCGGGTACCTCGGTATGTGGCGGCTGGCGTCGCTCTTCCCAACGGCCAGAGCGCGTATCACGGCACTCGTTGTCTACGCGGCAGTTCCGCTGCCCTCGCAGCTGCTGGCCAACGGCCGTTGGGCGGCTTTGGTGTGTTACGCGGCCGCACCATGGGCGCTGAATCACCTACGACGCATCGCCGGCATCGACACCACCGGTAGCCGCCACGACGAGGCCGTCGAACGTTGGGTGGTGGTCGCCGGCCGCAAACAATTGCGGTGGGCAGCTCAGCTGACGCTCCTGACGGCAGTGGTCGTTGCATTCGCTCCGTCGTTTGCGTTGCTGCTCGTGTTGATCGGTGTTCTGATGGGCGCTGCGACGCTGCTGTGTGGCGGGTCCCCGCTGGCAGCGGCGAAACTCGCCGGAGCCGCCCTCGGCGCGGCGGTCGTGGCGTTGATTGCAAATCTGCCCTGGGCTGCATCGTTGAGCGGAAGTGACGGGTGGACGTCCATCGTCGGCGTACCCGTGTCGTCAGCAAGGTCTCTCGGCGTTGGCCACCTTGCACGGTTCCTCGCTGACGAGGGTGGCTTGGGTGTCGTTGCGACGTTGCTGTTCCTACCGGTGTTGGCGGCGCCGCTGGTTGCCCGAGCGTGGCGGTTCACGTGGGCAATCCGAGCTGCAGCATTGGTGTTCGGCTTCGGTGCCCTGGCCATCCTCGACGACCGTGCTGCGCTGCCGGTGCGGATGCCCGAGCCGGGCGTACTGCTGGTGCCGGTGGCCATCGGCGTCGCCCTTGCTGCCGCCTGTCTGGTGGCGGCCTTCCAAGATGATGTGCTGGGCGGCTCGTTCGGATGGCGCCAGCCCCTTGGGTTGCTGGCCGGCATCGGTGTGGTCGTCGGCATCGTGCCAGGTGCCTTTGCCGTGACCGATGGTGGATGGGGCACTCCCGACCGCACGCTCGTCTCGGTACTGAGCCAGCTTCCGGTCAACCCTCCGGAGGGCAACTACCGCGTGCTGTGGATCGGCGACCCGCTGGCCATTCCGGTGGCTTCGTACACCTACCAGCCTGGCGTTGGCTATGCGCTCACCGACGATGGCCAACTGACGATCGACGACTATTGGTCCGGCCGTCCGACACCGGTCGAGGACGAGGTCGCCACCGCCTTGCGTCAGATGGCGGCCGGTGTGACGCTGCGCGGTGGCCGGCTGTTGGCGCAGTACGGCATTCGCTATGTCATCGTGCCGCTCGCCGATGGTGCGAACGGCACCATCGGCGCGCCGCTCCCGACACCGAGCGGTTTGGTCGATGTACTCGAAGATCAACTCGATCTCGCAGCGCCGCTGACGCGGCCGCCGAACTACCTGATCTACGAGAACTCTGCCTACACGCCCACTCGATCTGTGCTCTCTGCTGAGGGCGCGCAGGCCAGTCAGGAGGCGGGCGGCGAGGCGATGGCCAGCGCCGACCTTCGTGGTTCGGTTCCGTTCGGTGTCGGTGGCCCCGACATCGGCGAGTTCACGGGCGACGTCGTCGCTGGCACCTTGCACGTCGCGGTGCCGTACGACAGCAACTGGTCGCTGTCGGTCGACGGCGCAAAGGTGCCCGCCAGGCGCGCCTTTGGCTCGACGCTCGCGTTCGATGTGCCGACAGGCGGTCGTGCGACCCTGTCGTACAACACGCCGCTGTCGCATCTCTTGTGGCTGACCCTGCAGCTCCTGGTCTGTCTGGCGCTCGGATCGGTTGCAAGTCGCTTCACTCTGGCCGGCGTGCGTCAGCGCCGCCGGCCGATTGCCCGCATCGTCGACACCGCGCCAGTCGCCGACCTCACCGCGCCATTGGCTGCCACTGACGGCGATGATCTGCCGTGGGTGAACAGCGAAGAGGAGCTGTCATGAGTAGGCGTGTAGTGGCCATCCTGACGGCGATCGTGCTGCCGATCCTGCTGCTGATCGGCATCACCCGCAGTGATCCGCCGCCGGTGACGCTACCCACCTTCGCAGCGCTCGGCGCGCCGTCGATGCCGTTCGTTCCCCATCAGGGTTTCATCAACTCCACCTGGTTCTGCCCCGGTGTTCCCACTGGTGGGACCGGGCTTGGTGGCTCGGTGACGGTTGCCAACCCCTCCGATGCGCCGTTGTCGGGCCAACTCACCGTGTTCAACGACGTTGCTGGAACCGAGCCGGTGGAGGAGCGCTTCGAAGTGCCCGCCCGCGGCACGTTCGTCGTCGATCTGCCCACGGTGCAGTCGGCCGGCACCTATCTGTCGGCGATGGTGGAGATCACCGGCGGTGGCGGCTTCGTCGAGCAGCAGGCCGATCACCCCGATGGCAGTGCAGTCAGTCCGTGCTCCAACAGCACGTCGGCCAACTGGTACTTCGCCGACAACTACACGTTGGGGAAGAGCAAGGAAGACATCGTCATCACCAACCCGTTCCCCGACCAAGCGATCGTCGACTTCGCCTTTGGGAGCGATGGTGGCACTTCAACCTCGCAGAAGCTGTTGGGCGTGCCCGTGTCGGGGCATTCGGTGTTGATCGTCAACCAGTCGTTCTTCAAGCTCGACGAAACGGTGTTGGGCATGTCGGTCGCGGCCTCGCGGGGCCGAGTCGTCGTCGGGCGCGCGCAGCAGTACCTCGGCGAACGCCAGGGCTACTCCATGTCGCTGGGGTCCCCCGCAGGTTCAACCGACTGGTGGTTCGCCGACGGAGAGAACAGCGGCAACTATGAGCGCTACAGCATCTACAACCCGGGTACCGAGGAAGCGACTGTGCAGCCGATCTTCCTCGGCGTCAACAGCGACACCTTCGGTAACGACCTCGAGCCGATCACGGTTGCTCCTGGGCAAGTGGCATCGTTGAGCATCAAGGACATCCCGACGCTGCCTGCCGGCCGCCACGGCGCCCAGTTCTCATCGCTGACTGGCACGCCAGTGGTGATCGAGCGTGCCATCACTCGTCAGGCGGGGGAGGGCTTCGTCACCACCGTCGTCCGTGGTGTTGAGCAATACTTTGCCGAGCCCGGCTACTTCCGCTGGAGCATGGCCATTGGCACCGATCTCGCTGTCGACAACGTGCTGGTGGTGCTCAACGTCTCGTTCACCGATGCAACGGTGGCGGTCAAGGCTCTTGGTCCCGGCGGCGAAGTCGATCTCCCCGGCCTGGAAGCGGTGCCGGTGACGGCCAATGGCGTGATCACCATTGCGATTCCCGACCAGGTTGCGGCCCTTGGTCATCCGCTGATCGTCGTTGGCACACAACCGATCGTCGTCGAACGCCTGCTGCCTCGCGGTGGCGACCTTCGTGGTCGCTCCGGGTCGCTGGCGCTGCCGGGCTGAGAGGGCACTCACCATGCAACAGATTCTGATCGCGTCGGCCGTGGTCGCGGCTGGGGTCGTGGTGGGTCTGTTGCTACGGCGCCGACAGGTGGTGCAAGCGCCGACGCAGCCAAGTGTGGCGGTGCCCGCGCAGCTGGATCGGGCCGACTTTGCGGCGCCCACGCCGTGGCTGGTGGTGGTGTTTTCGTCGGCGACGTGCTCGACGTGCGCCGACGTGGTGCGGAAGGCGCAGGTGCTCTCGTCGCCAGAGGTGACGGTGCTCGACATCGAATTCGGCGCTGCCAAAGACCTGCACAAGAAGTACGACATCCAGGTGGTGCCGATGGTTGCCATCGCTGACGCCGACGGTGTGGTGCGAGCGGGTTTCGCCGGCCCGGTCACCGCGACCGATCTGTGGGCAGCCGTCGCCGAAGCCCGTCAGCCAGGAACCGGCACGCCGTGTGACTGAACGCCGCGTTACTGAACGACGTATGACTGAACGACGTATGACTAGTCGACGTGAGCGGTCGCGTCGTCGGTGACGTCGGCGTCTTGCGTAACCGACGGGTGGTCGAGGCTGGCTTGCACCAGTGCTGCGACTTCTGCACCGTCGATGGTTTCCTTCTCCAAAAGTGCCTCTGCCACCAGCTCGAGTGCTGGACGGTACTTGGTCAGCAGCTCGGTGGCCCGAACTTCCTGCTCGTGCAGGATGCGGGAGATTTCACCATCGACAAGACGGGCCGTGTCGTCGCTGTATTCGCGACCCTGCGTCATCAGATCTTCGCCGAGGAAAACCTGCTGCGAGCCGCTCCAGGCCATCGGCCCCACAGCCTCGCTCATGCCCCATTCGCGCACCATGCGGCGAGCGATACCAGTGGCCTGCTCGAGGTCGTTGGCGGCGCCGGAGTTGAGGTGCCCAAAGACGATCTTCTCCGCCACGCGGCCGCCCATGGCCTTGCAGATCAGGTCGTCGAAGAAGTCTTTCGAGTAGGTGTGGCGCTCCTCTGGCAAGCTCCAGGTGACGCCGAGGGCCATGCCGCGCGGGAGGATGGTGACCTTGTGTAGCGGGTCGGTGTTGGAGAGCACGACCGTGAGAATGGCGTGGCCACCCTCATGAATGGCCGTTGCGCGCTTCTCTTCGGCGCTGAGCACCAGGCTCTCACGACGGGCGCCCATGACGACTCGGTCGCGAGCGTTCTCGAAGTCGATGCGCTCGATCTGCTTGCTGCCACGGCGGACAGCGAACAGTGCGGACTCGTTGACCAGGTTGGCCAGGTCGGCACCGGACATGCCGGGTGTTGCCTTCGACATGACTTCCAGATCGACATCGGGGCCCATCCGCTTGTCGCGGCTGTGCACCTTCAGAATCGCCAAACGCTCGTCGTTTTCGGGCAGCGGCACGACGATCTGGCGATCGAAGCGGCCGGGGCGCAGCAGCGCCGGGTCGAGAATGTCGGGACGGTTGGTAGCCGCGAGAATGACGATGCCTTCGCTGGTTTCGAAGCCGTCCATCTCGGCGAGCATCTGGTTCAGCGTTTGTTCGCGCTCGTCGTGCCCGCCGCCGAGGCCGGCACCACGCTTGCGGCCGATCGAGTCGATCTCGTCGATGAAGATGATGGCCTTGCCCAGCTTTCGGGCCTGTGCGAACAGGTCGCGAACACGGCTGGCGCCGACACCGACGAACATTTCCATGAAGTCGGAACCGGTGACCGAGAGAAATCCAACGCCGGCCTCGCCGGCAACGGCGCGAGCGAACAGGGTCTTGCCGGTGCCTGGAGGGCCAACCAGCAGCATGCCCTTGGGTACGCGGGCGCCAATCTCACGGAAACGCTCTGGCATCCGCAGGAAATCGACGACTTCGGTGATCTCCTGCTTGACGCCTTCGTAGCCGGCAATGTCGGCGAACGTGGTGGAGGGCTTGTCGGCCTGATAGGCCTTGGCGCGACTGCGGCCGATGGACATGACACTGCCCATCTGCCCCTGTGCCCGCTTGTTCATCCATACGAGGAAGCCAATGATGAGCACGAACGGCAGCAGTACGCCGATCCAGCTGAGCAGCCAGTTGCTATCGGGCTCTCTCGTGGTCCAGTCCACCTTGTGAGTGGTGAGCAGCGCCAGCTCGCTCTCGCTGGGGAAGCCGTCGCGGACGGTAGTGGTGAACTTCGACCCGTCCTGCCGTTCACCGGAAATGCTGTTCGAGCCGTTGGTTAGTGAGAACTTGCTGACTTCGTTCTTCTCGACGGCGGTGATGAACTCGGTATAGCTCAGCTTCTCGCCATTGTCCGACGGCCATACCTGGTTGAGTAGCAGCGTGCCGACAAGAACGGCGAGAAGAACAGGAATGGTCCAGCGGGGCCAACCGGCACCGAGCGGGCGGCCCTTTCCGCCGGCGGGCGGCTGTGGACCCGACTGCTGGCCGCGCCCAGGGGGCGGCGGAGGCGGCGGCGGGGGGAGATTGCTCATGGCCCAATGATAAGGGCGTTTTGCGTCGGCGGCTCGTCGGGCTGCCACTCCAGACACTGTTCACACCATCGCGCGCACGTTCGGGTGGGTCCACCACTTCCAACGCTCAGCGTTTTATCGTGACCTGCATGAACAGGCAGTGTTCGCGCAGCGGGTGTGCAGAGGCAGCAGTGGTCACCCTCTCGTACCAGTACGCCCGTTCCATCGTGTGGCTCGACGAGCTCAGTGCCGAGCGCGATCCGCACAGCTACGACCTGTGCCAGCGCCACACGGCCCGCCTTTCAGTTCCCAACGGGTGGCGCTTGGAAGACCGGCGCTCTCGTCGCGAGCTCGTCTACGCCGCAGCACCTCGCCTCGCAGGCTGACGGCTCGGTCGCTCCCGCGCGCCTCTCCAAGCAGAGCGGTCAGCGGTAAGCTCGCCCGTCGTGTCGCCCCCCAGTCTTGCTCCCTTTCGCTCGGCGGGCGACCGTGCCGACATCTCTATTCGCGACGCACTGCTCACCTGGTGTGGCGCGTACGTTGTCGGAGCCATTCTCTCCAGCGCCGTCTTTGCCGTCAGCGGCGCACAGAGCGCCGCCGATCTGGGCCCAGGCTGGTTGACCGCAGCATCTCTCGCGCAATGGGTCCCGATGGTTGGCGCAACTTGGTACCTGGGTACCCGCTTCGGGGTCGGCAACCTCTCCGCCGACTTCGGTCTCTCGTTTCGGCCGGTGGACCTGATCGGTGTGCCACTGGGCGTGATTACGCAGCTCGTACTGGTGCGGCTGGTCTATGTGCCGCTCGAGTCGCTGTGGCCGCGCACGTTCGCCCTCGACAAGATCGAGGAGCGTGCACGCACCACCTATGAGAGCGCGCATGGCAGCGGTCGGGTGTTGCTGGTGCTGGTCGTGGTTGTCGGAGCGCCGCTGGTCGAGGAGCTGACGTATCGCGGGTTGCTGCAGGGCGCCTTCACTCGACGGCTCAGCGATTGGATCGGCGTCGTTGTGGTTGCGGTCGTGTTCGCGGTCATTCACTTTCAGCCGATCGAGATTCCTGGGCTCTTCGTCGTCGGGCTCGTGCTCGGTGTCTGTGCGGTACGCACGGGTCGACTCGGGCTTGGTGTCGTGACGCACCTCGCCTTCAACGCGACGGGGCTGATACTGGTGGCGTCGACATGAGCTCGCGCTGTGGTGTCGTGACGCCGAAATCGACAACCTTTCTGAAAGAATGCCCGCCGTCATGATCGATGAGACGCTTACGGACGATGGCTCCGCAGATGAACAACTCCACGACACGCTGATCACCGACACGGTGGCCGCTGATACGAAGGGCGCCGGCACGACGCTCGCGGAACCGTCCGCTAACCGGTGGGGGCGGGTGTGGCACCGGATTCTTCGGCGCCCCTCGAACTGGATCAACTCTCCGTGGCCGATGGAGAGAATCGTTCAGTACCTCACCGCATTGGCGGTGGTCGGTGGCTGCACGGTGGCGATGCTGCAGGTGATCCATCTCGAGCTGGTGTTCCAGAACAACACGCCCACCGGCGGCGACATGGGCGCACACGTGATGGCGCCGGCGTACCTGCGCGACCAACTGTTGCCCAACGGTCAGATCACCGGCTGGAGCAACTACTGGTACAACGGGTTCCCGCTGTACCGCTTCTACATGGTCGTGCCGGCGCTGATGATCGTCGCCCTCAACGTCATCTTTCCCTACGGCGTGGCGTTCAAGATCGTCGTCTGCCTCGGCATTGTTTCACTGCCGTTCTGCTGCTGGGCCTTCGGTCGCTTGGCTCGTTTCCGCTATCCGATTCCGGAGCTGATGGCGATGGCCGGGCTGGTGTTCCTCTTCGACGAGAGCTTCACCATCTACGGCGGCAACGTCACCAGCACCATGGCCGGCGAGTTCTCGTTCTCCATCGCGCTGTCGTTCGGCGTCCTCGGTCTTGGCCTCTTCGCACGTGGATTGGAGACCGGCAAGCACCGCAACTGGACAGCCATCCTGCTCGCGCTCGCCATGCTGTCCCATGGCATCGTGTTGATCTTCGTCGCGCTGGGCGCGTTGCTGATGTGGCTGATATGGATGGACAAGACGCGCTTCATCTACGGCCTCACCATGGGTATCACGGCCCTCGCACTCACCGCCTTCTGGGTGTTCCCGTTCCTGCAGAACCATGCGTACATGACCGACATGAAATACGGCTTTCGCCCCAATGGCGGAGGCGACAGCTTCTGGGAAATGTTCTTCGACCTCAGCACCTTCTGGAACATCGTCGTCAGTGGGTTCGCGCTGATCGGCTTCGTCAGTAGCGTCGTGAAGCGCAATCTCACCGGCGCGTGGTTGGGCATCATGTGCTTCGCGTTGATGGCCGCCGTTTACCTCACTCGCGACAGCCTTCCGGTCATCGGTCTGCTCTGGAACCCGCGCCTACTGCCCTTCTTCTACCTGTTGCGCTTCATGCTGATGATGGTGGGCATTGTCGACACGGCCCACTTCGTGGTGAAGGGCATTCGTATGCGTGCGCCCACGACACGCGAGTGGACCATCGTCGGCGCTGCCACCGCAGTGATGGTGGTGTTGGTTGCCAGTGTTGTCGAACTCTTCTTCTTCCATCAGATGCCGGGCGCTCGCTACACGACGAAGGACGGCAAGAGCACGTACTCCTGGGGCATCGGTGGCTGGGACCCGATCAACGTCGCCGTCGCGGGTAAGACCGACGCGTACAGCGACGGTTGGACGCGCTACAACTTCGCCGGCTACGAGGGCAGGCCGGCATACGGCGAATACAAGGGCCTCGTCGACACGATGGCCGGCCTCGGCAAGAACGCCGACCCGAACCTCGGCTGTGGTCGCGCGCTGTGGGAGAACAACAAGGAAAACGGGGCCTACGGCACGACGATGGCCCTGATGTTGTTGCCGCACTGGACTGACGGGTGCATAGCCAGCCAGGAGGGTCTGTTCTTCGAGGCCTCGGGCACGACGCCGTATCACTTCCTCACAGCGGCGGCGATGAGCGCGAGTAGCTCGAACCCGGTGCGCGAGCTTCGTTACACGGACCACGACGCGGCGGTCGGTGTTCCGATGATGCAGAAGGTGGGCGTGAAGTACCTGATGGTCTTCACCGAGGTGGCCAAGGCGCAGGCAGACACCCGCAGCGATGTCGAGCTGGTTGCCAAGAGTGGCCCGTGGAACATCTACCGAGTCGCCGACACGGACATAGTGGTTCCGTTGACGGTGCAACCTGTGGTGGTCAACGGTCGCGGTGGCGATCAACGCGAACGCAATCTCGAGCTGGGTACCAGCTGGTTCCAGAACTCTGATGAGTGGGCCGCAATGCCCGCCGACGACGGGCCGGCCGACTGGCAGCGCATCAACGTCCAGGTCGACATGGACCGACGTGTCGGAGCGGCGCCGATGGCTCCCGGGCGGCGGGTGGACATCGTGGTGCCGGTCGACACGATCACACCGGTGGCGCTCGACCCGATCACCGTCACCAATTACGAGATGGGCGACCAGACCCTCAGCTTCGATGTGTCGCAGATCGGTGTGCCGGTACTGGTGAAGATGAGTTACTTCCCCAACTGGCAGGTCGATGGCGCCGATGGCCCCTATCGCATTGCACCCAATTTCATGGTGGTCGTGCCGATGTCCACTCATGTGTCGTTCCACTACGAGGCATCGCGGCAGGACCACATCGCGTATCTGCTCACCCTCTTCGGCATTGCATTGCTCGTGTTCTGGCGTTGGCGCGGCGACGTCAAGCACCGCAGCCCGCATCCGTTCATGGCGACGCCCGGTGGCGGCGACTGGACGCCGGCAGACCCGTGGGATACGCAGGGCGGCACGGGCTACGGCTGGTCGCTCGCCGACGATGACCAGTCACCAGATGATCCGCTACGCGACGACACGTTGCTGGCTGACGACACGTTGCTGGCTGACGACACGTTGGTACTCGCGTCTCCCGACGACGAGCTGCTCGATGCTGTCTCGCCCAACGACATACTCTGGGCCGAAGTGCCGCCCGATAGCGTTTAGCCCCGCATGTCTTCTACCGACCCACGAGTGCTCGACGAAATCGTCAAGGCGTACGACGTACGCGGCACAGTCCCCGACCAGATCAACACCGATGTCGCGTATGCGCTGGGTGTTGGTTTCGCCCGCTTCTGCACGACACCGCGAGTGCTCGTGGCCCGCGATATGCGGCCATCCGGCCCAGAGCTGGTGGAAGCTTTTTCGCGCGGCGTGATGGAGCAGGGCGCCGACGTTGTCGACCTCGGACTGGCCAGCACCGACCTGATGTACTACGCCGCCGGCGCGCTGGATTCACCCGGCGCGATGTTCACTGCTTCGCACAACCCGGCCGGCTACAACGGTGTCAAGTTCTGCCTCAGCGGTGCCCGTCCAGTCGGAATCGACACCGGGCTCGATGAGGTGAAGCGGGTGGCCGTTGATGTGCTGAGCGGCCGCGTTCCGTTGCACGCCGCGTCTGCTGGTTCGCTCACCCATCGCAACCTGCTGGAAGCATTCGCCGACCATGTGGTGTCGTTCGTCGACGTGGCCGCGCTGCGCCCCTTGCGGGTGGTGGCCGACACTGCCAACGGCATGGGCGGCCTCGTGGTTCCTGCCGTGTTCGAGCGTTTGCCACAGATCACTCTCGAGGTCATGTACGGCGAACTGGACGGCACGTTCCCCAATCATCCGGCCGACCCGTTGCAGCCCGCCAACCAGCGCGACCTGCAGGCGCGGGTGGTTGCCGGCGGTTTCGACATCGGACTTGCCTTCGATGGTGACGCCGACCGAGTTTTCGTGGTCGACGAAGCAGGTCGTGGGCTCAGCGGTAGCACCACCACGGCGTTACTCGCTGCTGCTGTATTGCGCACGAACCCGGGGGCCACGATCTTGCACAACCTGATCTGCTCGCGGGCGGTGCCGGAAGTGATTCGCGAAAATGGTGGAGTGCCGGTGCGCACGAAGGTGGGCCATAGCTTCATCAAGCAGCGCATGGCCGAGACCGGCGCAGTGTTCGGTGGTGAGCACTCTGCGCACTACTACTTCCTCAAGAACTTCCGAGCGGACAGCGGCCTGATCGCCAGCATGCTCGTGCTCACCGAGGTCAGTCGTGCCCACGCCGATCTTTCCGTAATCCGTAAGCCGTTCGAGCGCTACTCCTCCAGCGGCGAGATCAACACGCAGGTCGACGACACCGCGGCGGTCATCGAGAAGGTGTCAGCGCAGTTCGCCGGCTTCGAGCAGGACAACCTCGACGGTCTCACCGTCGACTGTGGCCCGTGGTGGTTCAACCTGCGTCCGTCGAACACCGAGCCGCTGCTGCGGCTGAATTTGGAAGCCCCCGATCGCGATTCGTGCGACCAGCACGTCGCCGAGCTCCTCGCGCTCATCACCAGTCTGTAGAAAGGTCGCTGTCATGGCACTCGATCCTCGCCTTGTGGCCGTCCTGGCCTGCCCCGTCGACAAGGGCCCGTTGTACTACCTCGGCGATGAAGGTGGTCTCTACAACCCGCGGCTGCGTCGTCGCTACGTGGTCCGCGAGGGTATCCCGGTCATGCTGCCCGACGAGGCTGAGTCGGTCGACGATGGCGAAGCCGAGGTGCTCGATGCTCGTATTGCGAGCGGCGAGCTCAGCCCCACGTTCGTGGCCTGACGAGCACCGTCACCGCGTCACTGGTAGCCTTTCGCAGGGCGTCAGAGTCAGTCGCTCACCGAGCTGTGTTGTCGGTGTGCGTCGAGAAGATTGGTGTTGACATGCAGCGTTCTAACCCGTTCCGCCGAGCAGTGGCCTTGGCATCGTCGTGCGCGATGGTCGCGGTGGTTGTAGTGGTGGGCGCAGTCGTCGCCCCTCCCTCGCCCGTGTCGGCCGCTGGTGAGTGCCTGTGCGCCGGTGGCGAGTACCACGCACTGACGCCCGCGCGCATCTTCGACTCACGCTTGACGTCACCCATCAACGACGTCGCCCCGTTGGGCGCCAAGCCCATGGGCCCGGCTGAGCCGTCGTTCGAGCTTCAGCTCCTCGGCATGGGTGGGGTGCCCAAGGAATCCACTGACGTCCTGGCGGTTGCCGTCAGTATCACCATCGTGAATCCCACCAGCGGTGGCTATCTCACTGCAATCCCGAAGGGCGCCGTCGGTACATCTTCGATCCTGAACTTCGCTGCGGGGCAGAGCATTCCGAACCTTGCCGTAGTGCGCGGCGGTACCGATGGCCAGCTGACAGTGAAGATCTATGGCACGACCCTCGGCAAGGCCGACGTGTTGGTCGACGTGCTGGGTTGGTTCTCCTCCAGCACCTACACCAATGGCACGCCCGGCGACCTCACCGATGAGCGCGGTGCCCGACTGTTCGTCGTCAACCCCGCTCGCATCCTCGACACCCGCAGCTCGGGACCGCTCGGACCGGGCAAACAATTGACCCTGCCGTTCCGTGGCGCCAGCGCCGCTGGCACCACGGTGCCGAATGGCGACTCCATCGTGGGAGCGTTGGTCAACGTCACCGCCGTGTTGCCGACTGCGAGCACGTTCGTGTCGGTCGTGCCGACCTTGGCTGACGGCGTGGTGCCCACCACGTCCAACCTCAATGTTCCGGCGGGGCGGGTGCAGGCCAACCTCGTGATGGTGCCCGTTGGCCCCGACGGCAACATTCACCTGTACAACTAGGCGGGTAACACCAACCTGCTGGTCGACGTCATGGGGTATCTGAAGACGGGTGAAGATGTGGCCACTCGAGCCGGCCGGGTCATCCCGCTCACAGCTCCGTATCGCGCGCTGGACACGCGTCTGGCCGCGTTCGGCGCAGTGCCGCTCGGGCCGGGGCAGGCTGAGGACTGGAGCTTCGCCTCCTTCGTTAGCAGCGTCAACATCTCCGGTGTCGCCGTGGGTAACCAGGTCGCACTGCTCGGCAACCTCACCAACGCATCGATGGCCCGCCAGTATCCGTCGGTCAGCGTCGAGCCGGGCTATTTGACTGTCTATCCGGCCGATGTACCGACGCTGCCAGTGATCTCCAACCTCAACAACTACGAGTCGACGCCAGTACCCAACATGGCACTGATCAAGTACGGCGCCAACCAAACAGT
Organism: Acidimicrobiales bacterium; assembly: GCA_038328705.1. Taxonomy (GTDB): domain Bacteria; phylum Actinomycetota; class Acidimicrobiia; order Acidimicrobiales; family Ilumatobacteraceae; genus UBA668. The sequence goes on from JBBQMG010000048.1 coordinate 22,269, forward strand.
TCGGGTCTTCAACTCAGCGGGCTATGCGCATTACATCCTCGATGTCAGCGCCGTTGTCCTCGCTAACTGATGCGCTGGACCGCATCTCTACGGGCATCCGAGGCGTTGTGGCTAGCGTCGCCTAGGCTGCTACCGCTTCGGGCTGATTCGAGACTGCCAGTTGGCACCGGCCCGGTTGCAACCACGTTGCGGCACCCTGCCGCTCCTTCCTGGGAGTAACCACCATGTCATCACTCGCTGAGCGCCGCGATTTCCGCGTCGCCGATCTCTCGCTCGCCCCGTTCGGTCGCAAGGAGATTCACCTTGCAGAGCACGAAATGCCCGGCCTGCGCGCGCTGCGCAAGGAGTTCGGTCCACTGAAGCCGTTGAAGGGTGCCCGCATCTCGGGCAGCTTGCACATGACCATCCAGACCGCGGTGCTCATCGAGACCCTGGTCGAGCTGGGCGCCGAGGTGCGCTGGGCCAGCTGCAACATCTTCTCCACGCAGGACCACGCGGCTGCAGCCGTCGTCGTCGGTCCTCACGGTACGCCGGAGGATCCGCAGGGTGTGCCCGTGTTCGCCTGGAAGGGTGAGACGTTGGAGGAGTACTGGTGGTGCACCGATCAGATGATGGCGTGGCCCGACACTGCCGCCGGCGAGTCCACCGCTGCCAACATGATCCTCGACGATGGCGGCGACGCCACGTTGTTGCTGCACAAGGGTGTCGAGTTCGAGAAGAGCGGAGAGGTCCCGGACCCGACCACTGCCTCGAACGCTGAATTTGCCATCGTGCTCGGCCTGCTGCAGCGGAGCTTGAAGACCGACCCGACCAAGTGGACCCGCATGGCCGCCGAGATCAAGGGCGTCACCGAGGAGACCACCACTGGTGTCATGCGTCTGTACAAGATGCACGAGCGCGGCGAGCTGTTGTTCCCCGCCATCAATGTCAACGACTCCGTGACGAAGAGCAAGTTCGACAACCTGTACGGCTGCCGCCACTCGCTGATCGACGCCATCTGCCGCGCCACCGATGTGATGATCGCTGGCAAGGTTGCCGTCGTCCTGGGCTACGGCGACGTGGGAAAGGGCTGCGCTCAGGCTCTCACCGGTCAGGGTGCGCGAGTCATCGTCACCGAGGTCGACCCGATCAACGCGCTACAGGCTGCGATGGAGGGCTATCAGGTCACGGTCATGGAAGACATCGTCGGGATCGCCGACATTTTCGTGTCGGCTACCGGCAACGACCACATCATCACCGTCGAGCACATGCACCAGATGAAGCACAATGCAATCGTGTGCAACATCGGCCACTTCGACAGCGAGATCGACATGGCCGGCCTGGCCCGCAGCGGCGCCACCCGTGACGAACTGAAGCCGGGCACCGATCTGTGGACCTTCGATGACGGCCACAGCATCATCGTGCTGGCGGAGGGTCGCCTCGTGAACTTGGGCTGTGCCACCGGCCATCCCAGCTTCGTGATGAGCTGCTCGTTCAGCAACCAGGTGATCGCGCAGATGGAGCTGTTCAACCACCCCGAGCGCTACCCGCTGGGTGTGTACGTGCTGCCCAAGCGCCTCGATGAGAAGGTTGCTGCGCTGCACCTCGACGCCTTGGGCGTCAAGCTGACCAAGCTCACCGACGAGCAGGCCGAGTACCTGGGCGTCGAGCCCGGCGGCCCGTTCAAGAGCGACCACTACCGCTACTAATGGTCGGGACTGGCCGCCGCTTCGCTTCGGCTGCTCCCTCCTACGGATCGTTCGCTGGCGCTCACTTCCCGGCGCACCCTCTTCCGCTCTGACCAAAGGGCCCGCGCACTTGCTTCCTGCAGGAATCGTCTCACTTCGAGGCGGTTCCTGCCGTTCGCTTGAGTCGGCTTGAGAGTCAGTGGGCGGATTCGAGGGCGACGGTGTCGCCTGCGAGGCGCAGGCGAGGGAGGAAGACCTGCACAAGGGGACCGATGCCGAAGGTGAACGCGACCGTGCCGACGCCGATGGTGCCGCCCAACGCGATTCCTGCGATCAGGACCGTGATTTCGATGGCGGTACGTGCGAAACGCACGCTGATGCCGCGCTTCGAGAGGCCGAGCATGAGGCCGTCGCGTGGGCCGGAGCCGAGTCCTGCGCCGATGTAGAGCCCGGAGCCGAGGCCGACCGCCACAAGGCCGAGCAGCATGTAGCCGACGCGCAGCACCAGCACGTCGGTGTGAGGGAGATGGTCGTCGATCAGGAACACCACCAGGCCGATCTGGATGGCGTTGAGGAGCGTGCCGAGACCCAGCCGTTCGCGCAGCGGTATCCACAGCAACAGGATGAACACGCCCGTGATCTCGATGACGATGCCAATCGGGATGCCGGTCTTGCGCTCCAGTCCCTGGTGGAACACATCCCATGGGGCAACGCCGAGCTCGGCGGTGAGAAAG
>JBBQMG010000049.1:0-24613 GCA_038328705.1 Acidimicrobiales bacterium
CCGACCTCGGCGCTGTTGCCCAAGCCGACGCAGATCACGCCGCCACCATCGTCAACGGGCAACGCCGCCGCGGACTCAACAACCAAAGCCCCACCGACCTCTACACTGCCCTCACCGTGCAGTGACCACTGGAACTGGCCCACTTCACTATGAACTTCGACAATTCACAGAATGCCCTTGCCCCCGACACACACCGCGGACCCCTATCCCAGCAGCACCCGCGTCACACGCCCCCAGCGTTCAACGCGTAGAGCCGGTAATCGACCCGAGCTTCAGGCTTGCGAGCGGCAACGGACGGACCAGCTTCATCGACACCCGCGACATCGCCGACGTCGCCGCGCTGGTACTCGCATCACCTCCAGAGCATCGCGGAAAGGCCTACACACTCACCGGGCCACAGGCGATCGGCTATCACGAGGTCGCGTCCCGACTGTCGGCGTCGCTTGCTCGCCCGATCTGCTACGAGCCCATCGGCCTGCTGCGCTACCGGAGGGAGCTACTCGCTGCAGGCTCACCGCCCGACTACGTTCGAGTGCAGTTGCTGATCAACATCATTGCGAAGCTCGGTCTCGCTGCGAAGGTCAACAACGAACTGCCCAGGCTGCTGCACCGCCCCAGTCGAACTCTCCAGACCTACATCGCCGACCATCGCGACCTCTTCAGTCGCTAGCCTCAGCGCCGGTCCCTGAGCCGTTTCCTCCATGTCCCGCCCAGATTCGTTCAGAACGCTTCACGAAGTGCGTCCGCGTGCCGTCGGCGCGGCCATGGCGAGGACGGCTTCGAACTCGCACCGCGCGACATCCCGATCGGTGTGTCGATCGTCTGCCCCGCATGGCGAGCACCCAGGATTCTCGATGATGAACGCGGGACACGCCGTCAATTCGTCCGACGTCGTGCCGACCGACTCACGTGACAGCCTCATCGAATCGAAGAAGGGGACGGGTCTCCAACCATCAGTCGTGGCCGATCTCGTCCTCGAAGCGATCACGCACGGGACGAAGTACGTTCTCCCGAACGTACATCGTCATCCGCCGGGCAGAGCGGACAATCGGCGGTCAGGCACAGACCGCTCCATCGCCGGAGTGACGAAACGAACTTCTGCCCGACTGTCGGGCCTGCTCGACGACTGGCTGCGCGTCGCCATGACCGTTGCCGGCGTCCTGGCGGCCACCGAAGTAGCGGAGACCGGATCGCTCTCTCCAACCAAGAGAACGTCAGTCGAAACCGGAGCGATACTCCGATGCGGTGTGACCGGTGAGATCGCGAAACGCCGATCGGAACGCTGACAGCGACGAGTAGCCGACGTCCATCGCGATCCGGGTCACCGAGTGATCGGTGCCAGCCAACTGCTCGATCGCAGCCAGCACCCTGAGTCGCCGCAGCGCTGCGCGCCACGTCATGCCGAGTTCGTGTTCGAACCGGCGAGCGAGTGTCCGAGCCGCGACGCCGACCTCGGCGGCGACGTCGACGAATCGTGGGTTGCCGCCGAGCCGCTCGGTGGTGAGTGCGAGCGCTCGCCGCACCTCGTCGGACCGCCCGATCAGCATGTGCGCTGGACTGGGACGCTGGGAAAGTGCCCAGGTAGCCTTGGCCAGCGCACGGAACATCGAGTCGGCGTAGGCATCGAGCGACACCTGCCCGTCACCCCATTGCGAGCACTCCGCAATCAGTGCCCGAGCCAGCGGGGTCAGATCGAAGACCGTCAAACTCGCCGGCGGTGGCGACACGAATTCGGTGCTGAACAGCACCGACGCAGTGGTCGCCGGCTGAGGAATCGTGACCTGGATCGCCACACCGGCAGCGATCAGCGCTGCCCGCGCTGGTGGCAGCGTCCGAACGGTCCCGTCGACCTCCAAACGCAATGCTCCACGCGACGCAGCCAGCAGGTAGTGCCGATCGACGCACAGCTGCTGGGCTGGCGCCCAACTCCGAAATCACGAACGAAGCTGAACGCAGCCGGGCGCATCTCAACCATTGTTGCCGTCAGCGAACCGTTTCGATCAACTCGACCAGGAAGCGACGGCTGGTCGGTGCCGCGAGCAGGATCGGTCGGAGGATCTCGCCGGACCGCTGGAAGGCATCAGAGGCAAGATAGCGATCGAACGACGCCTGGTCGGTCCACTCGTGGACCGACCGTGATCCCGCGTTCGTCACCGCGACCTGCGAAGACACGGAAGCCGATGCGGCCGGGCATTGCCACGACAACCGGTCGCTCACCATCGAGTTGAGCAATGGCGGCAGGTCGGTCGGCGGCAGAGGTGGACAGGTCAAGGAGGGCGATGAAGCCGGGAGTAGTCATGAACCCATGCTGCGACACCGCCGCGGATTCGGCTGCCGTCGAACGGACCGAAACACGCTCGCAACGGACAATACCATCAGCCCTGATCGGGCCGGCTTCTCGAAGGTCGCCGATGCGTTGCCAGCCGCATACGCTGCCGACGTTAGCGATTGATCAATCTCCGCAGGGCTTGATGGACACGCGGCCCCGCACTCGACGCGATTGTCGGCGCCCTCGCTGAACCGTCCTGAAACATCGCTTCCTACGGTTGGGGCGAACGTTCACTGACGTGGGCAAGGGATCGATTCGCTTGCGGTTCACGCTCCCGGAAAAGCATTGGTGAATCGTGACTGCTGATATCGGAATGCCGCTCCCACTGCTGCGATGGCGACGACGATCCCGCCGATCACACCGGCCGCCAGCGAGGCACCGAACCCGCCTGTCACGGCAAGACCAACCGACGCACCTGCCAGGACTGCGTTGACCGTGCCGATCATCATCGCCGTCGTCAAGAACGGTGCCAGCCGCGTATGCGCCAACGCAACCTCGGTCGTGTCGCGTCCGGCCACCTGGCCGGCCCCCGGAAAGAACTGTGCTGCGTCCTCGGTCAGTGTCGTGTAGTACGCCCGAATCGTGTTCACGCGCTCACTGGCGACGATTGCCTGGATGCTGGTGTCGATCAGGCGAGCAATCGTGAACCATCCAAGAATGAGCACAACCGGAAATGCAGCACCGACGAACGGCCCGAACCCTGCGGTGCCGGAGAGGAATCCGAGGGCGATCAGCGTTGACGAGAGCGACGTCATGTAGAGCGACGCTCGACCTGAGGCTTCTCCGATCGTCGAACTCGCAATGCCTTGCTGGACGGAGTGCTCGGTCACGAGCGCGGTCAACAGTGCACTCCGATCCTCAGGCATGTCGTCCACTCATGTTTCCGCCAGGAACGAGCTCGACCATCAACCGAGGCTCGATCCAGACATCCATCACACCCGCCCAGCGCCACCCCGAGGGACGCTCGACGCAAGCGCACATCTCTTCGATCTGCTCATCGGTGCGGTCGAGCACGATGTTCACATGCGACCCCCCGCCGATCAAACGACCGCCGGGCACCGCCGAGAACTGTGGGCGGGTGTCTCCGGGCATGGGTGACAGTTCGACGTCTCGCGGATAGAACTCGACGAACTCGTCGCTCCAGCTGGTGCGTTCCGCATCGAGGAAGCAGACGAAGCCACCAGCGTGGGGAGGGAACGCGATGACCGTGCCGCCGAGCAGGGTGGCCAGCGTTGTCGCAGCCGTGAAAGGATCGTCGGCGTACAACGATGTGTGCCCGATGCGGGGGTGCGTAACGACCGAGTCAGGGGCCGGCGAGGTCGACTTCGTCGGTCCTGCCGCGTTCGTACTTGCCATCGTTTGTCTCCTACTCGCGTTCACAGGCTGCTTTGGCGGCCGTGTTCAGTGTCTCATACTCAATGGGGGTGAGACTTCCGAACCGCGTCGGCCCACCCGTGGCGACGCGGACCGGCATCGACGGTCGCTCCGACTCATGGAGGTGTTGGCGCAGCACCTCGACGGTCAACGGTTCGAAGGCGACTGCACGCCTACCCGCCTGGGTCTTGGGCGGCCGACGCCCGAGTTCTAGGGAAGCATCGAGATGAGTTCGTTCAGTAGCCCGAAGAAGCCGTCGGCTTCGAGCGCCACGTCGCAGTTCGGAGCCACCCAGCAATTCCCCACCGGTCGTGCACCGATCGGCCGTGGCTGAGTCCCGGAGTGGTGTCGACATCGACCCTCATCGGCTCAACCACGAAGAGTTCTGGCCGCAGTAACCAGGCGACGGTGCATGGATCATGGAGCGCAGGCCCTTCGAATCCGTACCGCTCGCGATACACCACCGCGAAGTAGTCCGACATGTCGGCAAACACAGGTTCTGCTGAGTTGTCGATGCTTCTCAGAGCGGCGATTGGGCGGGCGTCGCGATCACCTGGTGGGTGACGTTGAGTCCGAACATCACGGTTGGCACTCCAGATTTGAGGACGATCTGTGCGGCGTGCGGATCGCTCATCATGTTGAACTCTGCTGCGGGCGAGTCGTTGCCGTAGTCCGTCGAGCCGCCCATGAAGACGACCTGCTCGATGTTGCCGATCACGTCGGGCGCAAGCCTGAGCACCATGGCGAGATTCGTCAGCGGGCCAGTTGCGACGATCGGCCGTGGCTTGTCCACGGTGCGAAGGTGACTGATCAGGAACGACACGGCATCGGTCGGTTCCGTTGACCAACTCGGTTCTGGGATGCCTGAGGCCTCGAGTCCGCTGGCGCCGTGATAGTTCGCGGCGTTCACCGAGTCGGTCAGAAGGGCGCCGGCCCCCCCGGTAGACGGGTGAATCGGATCCGATCCATGGGAGAACTCGCAGCGTGTTGTTCGTGGTTTGGTCGAGACCAACGTTGCCGTACGTGGTGGTGACTGCCTCGATCACGACATCGGGGCTCGCGTGCGCCACCGCCAGGACAAACGCATCATCAATCCTTGGATGCAACCGAAGAGTACCGGCGATGCGGTGATCTCAGCATCGAACGCACCGTAGTCGCCCGCCGGTACGACGCACTCGATACCACGACGTGGAATTGCCCTTTTGCCCTATTGCCCACCAAGCCCGCAAAGCACTAGCGTTCGCCCGTCGAACGAATCGACGCTTGGACGGGGCGACATGATGACATCGCGACAGATCGCCGCCGGTGGGGAACGTCCGAGGCGAGGCGCCCGGTTACCTCGCGGCGTCATTGCATCTGTCGTCGGGTCGCTGATCATCCTCGCGATCCTCATGTTCTTGGCCTTTCGACTCATCCAGCGAACGGCGACGAGTGTGGCCCTGGATGACGCTGCGCAATTGGCGTCAGGGTCCGTCACCCTTGCATTGGCTCCATTCCTGACCGAAGACCTCGTCGCCTTGGATCCAGCGGCACAAACGGCGGTCAACGATGTCGGGGAGGCGCTGATGAGACAGGGCCCGATCACCCACATCAAGATCTGGTCGCTCGAAGGCACGGTTCTCTGGTCGGACGAGACCCCACTCATCGGCAAGACGTTCGAACTCGACGAATCCGAACGCGCCGTGTTCGGGTTGCCAGAGTTCACGGCCGAAGTCAGTAACCTCGACAAGATCGAGAACGGCTTGGAGCTGGCAAGTGGTTCCGATCGTCTGCTCGAAGTCTACGTCGGTAGCCGCACGGCGGCCGGAACCCCGCTGGTCGTCGAGGTCTACGCGCCGTACGAACTCGTCACCCAACGTGCCGAGATGCTCCGCCGGCAGTTCATGCCCTTGATGGCAGCAGCACTCATCGTGCTCGCCACCGCCCAGCTGCTCCTGGTGCTTTTCCTCGGACGGCGGTTGACACGTTTCGAGCGTCGACAATCGGAACTGCTCAAACGCCTGGTCGAGACGTCCGACGAGGAGCGCCGCCGAGTGGCGGCGCAGGTCCATGACGGTGTCGTGCAGGACCTCATCGGCATCTCTTTCGGTCTGGCCGCGCTGGCCGAGTCCGGCCCGAAAACGCTGCCCGTCGCTGCCGAGCGCAAGGAGCAACTGGCCGAGATGGCCTCGTCGACGAGAGCTGCGGTTGCATCGTTGCGCAGCCTGCTCGGAAGCATCTACCCGGTCGAAGTGCCTCCGGAAGGATGGGTCGCCGGGATCCAGGATCTCGTCGACATGCTCGGCCAACTGGGCGTGGACGTTCAACTCGACGTGGAAGGTGTCCGGTTGACTCCTATGGAGGAGTTACTCGTTCTCCGCGTCGCCAGGGAGGCGCTGCGCAATGTCGCTGCGCACGCGCACGCGTCGGAGGTCGTTGTACGACTCGCAGAGCGGAAGGGTCGAATCGTGTGCTCGGTCAGCGACGACGGCAGCGGCTTCGACCCGTCCTCCCGCGAGGACGGGCACATTGGTCTGCGTCTGATTCATGACATCATCCGGGATGCAGGTGGCCAGTTGAACATCGAGTCGACGCCGGCAGACGGGACGACACTGTCGTTCGAACTGGAGCTGGCGCATTGATCCGGGTCCTGATCGTCGATGACCACGCGATGGTGCGCCTCGGACTCGAACGCCTACTGGAGTCGTTCGACGACATCGAGGTGGTGGGCGCGGCCTCCCGCGGCGATGAGGCCATTCGCCTCGCGGGTGTCCTCTCGCCCCAGGTCGTCCTCATGGACATGGCCATGCCTGAGATGGACGGCATCGAGGCCACTCGGCGTCTGGTGGCCCAGAACCCCGAGGTCCTCGTGATCATCCTCAGCACCCACAACGACCCGAAGCAGGTCGCCGGCGCGCTCGACGCCGGCGCTCACGGCTACCTCCTCAAAGATGTCGAACCCGAAGTCCTGCGTGCCAGCATCCGGTCGGTGCTCGACGGCGGTGCACCGTTGAGTCCCACCGTCGCCGCTCATCTGTTGCGCGGCGGCAGGCATCACGACGCTGTGGCGGCGGAGTTGACCGGGCGCGAGCTCGATGTGTTGAGGCTCATCGTGGCCGGCAACCAGAACAAGCAGATCGGGCTCAAGCTCGGTATCAGCGAGAAGACGGTGAAGGCGCACTGCAGCCGTCTCTTCCAGCGCATCGGCGTCTCCGACCGCACTCAAGCGGCGGTGTGGGCCGAACGGAATCTGCCCGCTGCCAGCGATCAAGCCTGAACCGTCAACCAGAAGTGATCTTGACTTTCTTACTTGGACGCCCGTGGCGGTGGCGAAACCGTCGGCCGATCAGCTTCTTGACCTCGTCCGCCCACAGCACAACGCTGGCGAGTGAGAGGCACAGCACCCATTCGCCCATCGACATCGCAACGGTGTCGAAGGGCTCGTTGAAGAATGGCATCTGCACCACTGCGATCTGCAGACCTGCCGACAGCGCAATCGCTCCCCACAGGAAACGGTTCGTGAAGATGTGCCGAAATGCGCTGGCCGTGTCGGAGCGGGCGTTGAACGCGTTGAAGAGTTGGGCGAAGACCAGCGTGGTGAACGCCATGGTACGGGCTTGGACGATGTCGCCGGATCCGCCGAGGAGTCCGCCGTCGAGGCCGAGGTCGAGGGCAGCGAGGGTGGCTGCCGCCATCACGGTGCCGACCCAGGCGATGCCGACCCACATGTCGAGATCGATGACCCGGTCGGTCACTCGCCGCGGCGGGCGGTCCATGACGTCGTCGGGGGGCAGGTCGAATGCCATTGCGAGGGCAGGTGCCGTGTCGGTGAGCAGGTTGATCCACAGGATCTGAGTCGCAAGCAATGGCACCGCGATCGTTGAACCAGCGGTGTCGAGCCCGAGGGCTTCGGCCAACACCACGCCGAAGAACATCGTGAGCACTTCGCCGATGTTCGACGACAGCAGGAAGCGCAGGAACTTGCGAATGTTGGCGAAGATCGAACGGCCTTCACGGATGGCCACGACGATCGTGGCGAAGTTGTCATCGGTGAGGATCATGTCGGCAGCCTCCTTCGTCACGTCCGTCCCCGTGACCCCCATCGCCACCCCGATGTCGGCTGCTTTCAACGCTGGCGCGTCATTCACCCCGTCGCCGGTCATCGCCACGATGTTTCCGCCGGCCTGCAACGCCGCAACGATGCGCAGCTTGTGCTCGGGAGCAACCCTCGAATACACCGAGACCGAGTGGGCGACGGCCACCAACTCTTTGTCGCTCAGCTCGTCGATGTTCGCAGCGCTCATGGTGCGAGCATCGGCCTCGATGATGCCCAGGTCGTGTGCGATTCGAACGGCTGTGCGCGGATGGTCGCCGGTGATCATGATGATCCGGATGCCCGCTGCATGGGCCTCTTCGATCGCGACTCGTGCCTCCGGTCGCGGCGGGTCGATGATGCCGACCATGCCGAGGTAGACCAACTCGTGCTCGATGAACTCGTTCTGGGCGGGTGGGTCCGTTTCCGGTATGGGTCGGTAGGCGACGGCCAGCGTCCGCAGTGCAAGATCCGCGAGACGGTCAACCGTCGCAAGGACAGCAGATCGCCACTCGGGCGTGAGCGGTTCGATGGCGCCCTTGACTCGAATATGTGTGCAGCGGGTCAGCAACACGTCGGGCGCGCCTTTGGTGACGACTGCGATCCGCCCTTCCCGCTCGACGTCGGCTTCGAGGGTTGTCATCAACTTCCGTTCGGAGGTGAACGGCAGCTCGCCCACACGCTCGAAGCGGGCCTTCCTGTCCTGCGCCAAACCGGTGATCTTCGCCTCGGCAACGAGGAACGCGGCCTCCGTCGGATCGCCCTGGATCGTCCAGATCCCGCCATCCTCACGGAAACTGGCGTCATTGGCCAGGCTGCCCCCACCGACGACGTAGCGGACCTCTTCCAAGAGTTCCGTGTCGTCGAGCAGTCGACCGTCGACTTGCAGCTCCCCGTCGGGGTGATAGCCGGAGCCGGTGATCTCGACCTCTCCGGACGCCGTCACGACCTTCACGATCGTCATCTCGTTGCGCGTCAGCGTTCCCGTCTTGTCAGAACACACCACCGATGCCGAGCCCAACGTCTCCACCGACGACAGCTTCTTGACGATCGCATGCCTGCGTGCCATGCGCTGCACACCGAGCGCGAGCACCACCGACAGCACGGCCGGCAGTCCCTCCGGTACTGCAGCCACCGCGAGCGACACTCCGACGAGCAGGACATCGATCAGGTCTGTAGCGTTCTGGATGTCGCTCGTCAGCAGGATCGCTGCAACCACGACGACCGCGATAACCACGACCGCGATGCCCAGCACCCGCCCGATCCTGTCGATCTCACGTTGCAACGGCGTGTCGTGTTCGTCGGTGTTACCGAGCAGCCGCGCAACCTGCCCCATCTGAGTGTCCATGCCTGTCGCCGTGACCAGCGCCCGACCCCGACCGCGCGTCACCGCGGTGCCACCGAACACCATGTTGACTCGGTCCCCCAAGCCCATTGGCCCGGCGAGCGTTGCAACGTCCTTCAGCACGGCTTCGCTCTCGCCGGTCAGCGATGCTTCGGCGACCTTCAGCGATGCCGCCTCCACCAGACGCGCATCGGCACTGACAGCGTCGCCCTCGGCCAACGTCAAGACATCGCCGCGAACCACCTCGGCGGCCGGCACGCGCGTTTCGCGCCCGTCGCGCAGGACACCCGCCGTTGCCGCTGCCATCCGCTGTAGTGCAGCCACGGCGTGCTCGGCTCTGGCCTGTTGCCAATAGCCCAGTACGGCATTCAAGATGACGATCACCAGGATGACGATCACCTCGAAGGGCACACCCTCGTGCCCATCCAGCAGCCACGCGACGAACGACACCACCACGGCTACCAACAGCAGATAGATCAACGGATCGTCGAATTGACGAAACAGCTTCCGCCAAGCCGACACCTGCTCGGCAGCATCGAGCACGTTGGGGCCATCGCGTTCGAGCCGCGCCGCCGCCTCCGCGGAACTCAGCCCGATCGCCAGCTCGACGTCGAGCTCGTCGGCGACTTCGGACGAGTCACGCTGCCACGCCGGCGGCGTGGTTGCAGATGGGGTCGCGGCATCCATCGTGCAGCGACCATAGCCCGCTTCGAAGGCGGCCAGGTCAGGACCGACCGTTGGCCGCGCCGCAGATCATCACCGATGCTGCAACAGGTGGTTCGTTTGGCGCGCCGCAGGCGCCAGCGGGTAGCTTGCAACTAGTGGAGCACCCTGTCGATGTCGCCGGTTTTCTTGTTGCCCGACGGGCGTCGATCCTCGAGCGAGCCGCCACCGAAGTGGCACAGCGGCGGCTGCCGCACTATGAGGCTGCCGGTCCCGACGAGGTCGCGATGCGGTTGGCGGCGATGTTCGACGCCGTGGTCGAAGCAGCGACCGAGCGGAACCTCGAGCATGCCCTCACCCATGCCGACACCATCGCGAGCGCGCGGCAGCAGACCGGGCACGACCTCGGCGAGCTCCAGCAGGCGATCAACTCGCTCGAAGAGCAGATCTGGAGTGCGGTGGTCGACGACGCCCCGGTCAACGAACAGGGTTACATCCTGGGCGTGACCTCGACGGTGCTCGGAGCGATCAAGGACCGGCTGGCATGCAACTACGTGTCACGCGCCGCCGCCAAGCCGATGCACACCCTGCGCATCGAGGAGCTCTTCCTCGGAACCGAGTCCGGCCAGGCCTGAACGGTCGCCCTGCTCGAACGAGCGGCAGTGCAACAAGGTATCGAGGTCACCGGCGGCGGGTTCGCTTGGCCCTGCGCGCCACCATCGCTTCCGCCACGGACAGCGTCGGCGGCCAGTCGGGCCTGTCGATCACCGCAACATGTCGTGCGAACCGATGCACTGCCTCGGTCAGCCGACGTCGGTCGACCACCACGACCACACGGATCCACCCGTTGCCCGGACGCAGCACCACGAAGACCGCCAGGGCGGTCCAGGCAAGCGCACAACTGATCGAGGCGATGCAACTGCGCACGCCGAAGCAAAGGACATAGGCGTCGCCGCCGAAGGACATTCGCTGGCACCTGCCGCTCCCGGGATCCTCACGACTGCCATTGGGGGCCGACCGGCCCGAGGGTGGCCCACGAGTCATCAGTACCAAGGTCGAATGCTTCGCCGCCGCCGATCACGCATCCGGACCCACAACGAAGAACCGAGACGACGGTTGCGGTCCCGCCGTTGATCACCGGTTCGGCCAGCGTGAGCAGTGCGGGCAGAGGTTGTTCGTCCCAAGTCCCGGTTGGTTCGGTCGGTACGTCGGCAGGGTCGGCCACCCATTTCACGGTGATCGGTCCAAGCACCGTCTCGATCGCGTGACGAACGTCGTCGGGGACCGACACCGGTCCAGCCGTTGCCTCGAGCATGCCGTCATCAGTCGCGACGCCGTAGGTGTCGAGGATCGCGACCGACGAGAACACGTTCGGCGTGTCGAAACCGTTGGCCATCCGAATCCTGTGATCTGCTGCGGTCGCCAACAGTGCAGCGACGGTGCCGGTGCCCGCGGCAGGTTCGGGGGCAGCGTTCCGCAGGATCAGTCCCGAGTCGGTGACGTCGGTCGGCAACAGCTTCAGCTGACCATCGCGCACATCCCACGACAGCGGATGACTGAAGAGTTCCAGAAGGTCTCGTTCGACGTCGGCCGCTCGATCGTCACACGTGCCGGTCGGCGTCAACGTCAGTTCACTGAGAACGAGTGTGGTGCCGAACGTGGAATCGAATGCAAACGTGACGAGCGCAGATGCGTGGCTGCAACCGGTCTCGATCTGCATCGTCTGGCCGCCCCGGAACCCGATGCCTGCGGCAAGGTCGTCCGGCACCGGCCGGAGTGCCCCTACGGTGATGAAGTGCTCGGCGATCCAATCGCCGACGAGCTGGTCGAGCGCGACCGCAGTCGAGTTCTCGGGGGACTGCGCACCGGTCGTCGTACTGTGCGAACTGCCGCAAGCCGACGCGAGCGCAGTGGTCAACACCACCAGGGATGCCGACAAAACGGCGGTGCGTCGACGACGCGTGCGTGTGGTTTTCATGATTCGAGTAGACCACTACCACTCGATGACGGCATGAGTACCCGTTGCTCATTCCGGGCCGGCAGGGCTACTGACCGACGAATGCGACATTGGCCATCGCTTCACCCTGGCGAGTTGTTTGCATCGCCTCGAGCCATGCTTGCCGGCTGGACTGGGCGCCATCCGTGTGGCGGCTCGGTCAACCGATCGAGATGTAGCGACCGCCCCGTGGTCGCTTAAGGATCGTTCCTACTGAGCGCGTGGGCAACGAGGGCGCTGGCGTGACCGTGGCCGTGGCCGATGCCGTGGTCTGCTTTGAGCCAGTCAACGAGTTCCGTATGTTTGGTGAGTACGAGGCTGGCCCGCATACTTCATCCTTCGAACCGGGGTCGGGGTGCGGGTCGATCATCGGTAGCTGGCCGCTGGTGATCCGTTGGTAGAACACTGCGTCGATGGGCACATCTTGGGTGAATGCGTAGTTCATGCCGACTCCCATTTGATCCGTGGTGGCTCCGGATGAAAGAACCACGCTGTGAACGGCCGGGCCGACAAACGCTCATACGACACTTCGAACCGTCAGGATCAGTCAGCACGAACTCGGCGGCGGATCGTCGACGCCGCGCAGGATCTGATCGTGGAGCATGGCTACCGTGCGACGACAGTGGCAGCTGTCGCTCGCGTTGCGAACGTGCACATCGACACCGTGTACCAGCTGGTGGGTCGCAAGCCGCAGTTGATCACCGAACTCGTCGAGCAGGCGCTCTCGGGCACCGACCTCGCAGTTGCTGGCGCAGATCGCGATCACGTCACTGCGATGCGGGCGACCCCTCACGCCGCCGACAAGTCGCGGATCTGTGCAGCAGCGATGAGCAAAACTCAGGAGCGTCTCGCGCCGCTGTTCCTGGCCCGGCGCGATGCGTCCACGACCGACGACGAGGCGCGGATGATCTGGCGGCAGATCAGCGATCGCCGGGCGTTGAACATGCGTCGACTCGTCGGTGACCTCGCGGAGACCGGGGAGCTGCGAGGGGGCTTGACGATCGACGACGCGGCCGACACGGTCTGGGCCACCAACAGTCCCGAGCTCTACGTGCTGCTGACCGCCGAGCGCGGATGGACGGCCGAGCGATACGAGCAATGGCTGACCGACAGTTGGACCCTCCTTCTCCTCGCCCGCGGCAACGGGTCCACAACGAAACGCAGGGCGACGTGGAGCCCGAGTGAGCACGTGCGCGGCCGACGTGGCCCGGGCATGCGTCGATCGCTCGATGCTGATTCCCTGCTGGCAGCGAGGTCAACAGGCGTTCCCTACGAGTGGGAGGCGTAGCGGCGCAGGATGCGGCGGCCGAGGGAGGTCTTGTGCACCTCGTCGGCCCCGTCGTAGATACGGGCGGCACGCTCGTGGCGATACCAGTACGAAAGCACCGTGTCGTCGGTGACCCCAAGTGCCCCGTGTACCTGGATAGCGGTATCGACCGCCTTCAGCATTGTGTTGGCCACCGAGAACTTGATCGCAGCGATCTCGTCGCGAGCCGATTTCGCTCCGTATTGATCGATCATCCACGCGGCATGCAGTGTCTGGAGCCGGGCGCCGCGAATCTCAGCGTCGAGTTCGGCAACCCAGTGCTGGATCACCTGACGGTCGGCCAGGGTCTCGCCATTGGGGTCGATGACCCGCGCGTTGGCCCGTTCGCACATCAAATCGAACGACCGGCTGGCAATTCCCAGCCAACGCATGCAGTGGTGAATACGACCCGGCCCGAGCCGCTCCTGGGCGATCGTGAAGCCACCGCCGCGTAGGCCCAGCAGGTTGCTCATCGGGACACGACATCCCTGATAGATCACTTCTCCGTGGCTTGCGTGGCCTGACCCGACATCGCCCATCACGCTGATGTTGCGCACGAGATTGAAGCCGGGCGTGTCGGTCGGAACGATGATCATGCTGGTGCGCGCGTAGGGAGGAGCATCCGGGTCTGTCACCGCCATCACGATCGCGAAGTCAGCACCGTCGGCGGAGCTGGTGAACCATTTCTGGCCATTGATCACGAACTCGTCGCCGTCCTCGACCGCCGTGGTTTCGAGGAGTAGTGGGTTCGACCCAGCCGTCTCCGGCTCGGTCATCGAGAAGCAGCTGCGAATCTCCCCGGCCACCAGCGGACGCAGATAGCGCTCCCGTTGTTCCTCGGTGGCGTGCATATGGAGGATTTCGATGTTGCCGGCGTCGGGGGCCTGCGTGCCGAACACGACATGGCCGAGTGGGCTGCGACCGAGTGCCTCGCTGAGCAGGCCGTGGTCGACCATGTTCAGTCCGAGGCCGCCGAACTCCACCGGGTGGTTCGGGGCCCAGACCCCCATCTGACGCACCTTGCCCTGCAACTCGCGCACACGCTGATCGAGCACGACCGCATCACCGTGGAGCATCTCGCCTTCGATGGGGATCACCTCGCGATCCATGAAGTCGCCGACCATCTCGAGAATGGTCGTCATCTGCTCGGAAGTCTCGAAGTCCATTTGTGCTCCCCACGCCTGACTCGTTGTTCTCACCAAGACGCGGAGCCGATCCTGGCACGATTCGATCCGCCCCCGACCGGGACTTTGGTCCCGAAGTTGAAATCCGTATGGACCGAGCACACCGAGGCGCGATCGCCCAGCGCGGGATACCATCGCCGGGTGTAGCCGGGGTCGTCGCGGAGAATCGTCGCCAGCAAACTCGGTGCGAGCCTGGCACGAGTGGCTTTTCGGCCGACTCGATGTCGCCACGAAGCTGGTCGACGACGCGCTGGGATGGATGGACGAACACTTTGGCCCGCACCACCTCGCCTTCGACACACTCATCACCGCCGGCTGGTGCCATCTGAGCAACGGCGAGTTGACCGAGGCCGCCAGCCTGGCCCGGCGCGCACAGAGCGACGCTGCCATTCTCGACGGCAAGTGGGATCATCTTCAGGCTGGCTACCTCGCGGCGCGCCTGGCACTGGTGACAGATGATCCTGATCACGCGTTGCGCGAGATCGAGGACCTCCGCTCACGAGTTGCGTTCGAAACATGTCGGCCATACGCCGATCGAATTCTCGGACTCGAGATAGAAGCACTCGCCTCTGCCGGAGGGCAGCCAAGTGGCCTTGCACCGTTGATCAACGCGCTGCAACCAGGACCGCGAGCACGGATCCTGCGTGCCAGGTTCGTCACCAGCAAACTGCTCGACATAGAAGCCGACCTGGCCGATAGCGGCACGTGGCCGATCGCTGAACAACTTCACGTCGGGCTGCTGCTGGCGATGAGAGCGGTCAGCGGGTTCGATCGACGACCCGGTTCAACTGACCGACCGCGAGGCGAGCCTGCTCGCGATGCTGCCCACCCATCTCTCCTACGCCGAGATGGGCGAGCAGTTGTACCTGTCTGTGAACACGATCAAGACCAACCTGAAGTCGTTGTACCGCAAGCTGGGCGCCAATACGCGAGCGCAGGCCGTTTAACTCGCGCAACAACGAGGAGTGCGCTGGACCCGACGTTGACGTCGCACCCTGGGCGCGTGTAGTTCAGGCGATCGCCATTGCGTGGAGTTCGACTGCCATGCCCGGAAGGGCGAGACGGGTCACGCCGACAAGCGTTGCCGGCGGTGCCGCGTTCGCCGCACGGAGCCGTTCGACGACCGTGTCGTAGACCGCGAGGGTCGCGTCGACGTCGGTCGCGTAGATCGTGAGTTGGGCCAGGTCGGCCAGCGTCATTCCCGCCTGCTGGACCACGCCGGGCGACGTTGCCGACAGCCAGTGCCAGCTGGGCAACGAGATCCCCTTGGTGGACCAGGTTGCCGTCGTCATCGACCGATCCTTGACCGGCGATGGTCAGGAAGCGGGTGGGGTTGGTGCGCACCTGGCCCTCGTCGTAGCCGAAGTAGGTGGACCAGGAGGTCGGGTTGATCGGCTCGACTGAGCACGACGGGGTGGTGGTGATGTTGGTAAGAGTTGTCATACGGTCCACAGTGCACTCGACGCCCACGGGCGACCATCCCGCCTTCCTGGGTGATTCCGAGCCCTCGTCGCTGGGGGTCCGTCACCACCAGACATCTGGGGTCCGCGGTGTGGGTAGAGCGTCCGGCATGAAGTGCCAGTTCGCCACCGCCGACGCGAGCCGAACTGCGCCGGACGAGGCATCGGCGACAGAACTCGGTATGATGCCCGAAACGACAAACGCCACGGTGGTTGTGTTGCCTTACCGGAACGAGAAGTGTCCGGCGGCGCCCGCGAGGGAACAACCTGAGAAGCAATGTCGGGTGGCCAGGGACGAGAAGCGCCCGAACCGCCCCGCCCACATCTAGGGCGAATGGTGTAATGCCTGATCGTGTTGGGCCGGACGTAACCAACCGGCCCAACATTCGATTCGGCAAATAGCCAAGGGTGACGTTGTTGCTGTGACGCAGCTGCCGACGTCAGGTCTGACTGTTTTTACAGGTTCTCCGCCTCAGCTCTCCTCGGCGCGTCGCAGAGTGTCGCCGCCCTTGCGGTTGCTGAGCTTTCCGAACCGGGTGTCAAGCACGCTCGTGAGCTTGCGCAGCGCCCCGCTGCATGCGTCTTCGACGGTGGCGCCGTGGTCGGTCACAGCGACCGGCTGCAGCCCAGCCGGCCGGGCCTCGATCATGCACCGCTTATCAGCAGTGCCCCCCTTGTCAGCGTTCTCGTCGCTCAAGTGGACGTCCACACGGGTGAGCTGATCAGCGAAACGTGACAGCGTCGCGGTCACTTCAGCGACGACTTGGCTGGTGAGCTGTTCGCTTCCTTCGATGTTGTGATCGGTACTGACCTCGACCTGCATGACGACCTCCACGCCGCGACAACCACGGCTTCGGCTGAGCGACGCGAGCGGCGCTCAGAGCATGTTGATGACGCGCTACCAAGGTCCGGGGCACCGCTGCCGAGACGATCGCCGCCCTACAAGGGGAAGATCCGCTCGGTGATCTGACCCTACCTGACCGTCGACCGAAGCTGGCCAAACCTGACGTTCGACAGGCGCCATGTCGGTACAGTGCAATCAAACCAATACCTCAAGCGGCCGTCGGCATCAGCCGATTGAAGATGTGAGTGACTTGCGCACTTCATCCGCGCCGCAGCCGCTGGCATCGATCCATCCTGGTTCGTTGTACCCAAAGGGGCAGCCGTGACAACAAGGTCGATTTTGAGCCTGAGGCCCAACGGCGCGCGTCGCAATCCCACTGACCGACCTGAACGAGGTTTCACACTCGTCGAGATCATCACTGCGGTCGTCCTCATCGGGATTCTCTCCGTCGCCGTCGTGCTCGGCATCAGCAATCTCACGTCCAAAGGGGGCACCGCGGCCTGCACCACCTCACTCGACGCGGCCCGCACCGGCAGCAATGTCTACTTCGCCGGGGCGAACGTGTTTCCGACCACGCTCCTGCAGATGACCTCGGCCGCGGCGCCCAGCGTGCAACTGGCGTCCGGCGTGACGTTGGATCCCACCGGAATGCGCGCCATCGGCAACGGCTGGACGCTCACGATGACGCCCGGCGTCGGGGCCGCCGCCCCGACATTTGCTTGTTCGAACACAGCGTCGACGCCAGGGACGAGCAACCCGGCACCGACATCCGCTGCCGTCACGACGACAATCACGCCAACGACGATCACGCCGACGACGACCTCGCTCGGGGGGACCGCTGCGTGCCCGGGCACCTACCCAGGCGTCGTGGGCGAGTACTACGCGAACCAGTTTCTGACGGGGGCACCGGCGATGTGCCGCGACGACCAGGCGATCGCCTTCAACTGGGGTAACGCCGGCCCTGGCGGCGGACTTCCGATCTTCAGATTCTCGGCTCGCTGGACCCAAAACGTTGTGTTCATCTCGGGAGCACACACCTTCACACTCACGTCGGACGACGGCTCACGGCTGTTCGTGGACGGCACGCAGGTCATCGACTGGTGGAGTGACCACACCTACACCTCCAAAACAGTGACGATGACACTCGCTGCCGGCCCACACACGATCGTGGTCGAGTACTACCAGTACTACGGTGCCGCCCAGATCGCATTGACCTGGACCTGAGGTCCAGGTCAGCCGAGAACTGGTCTCAAGCTGGCGGAGTGATCACGAGTGTGGCCCTGGCCGTCGCAACCTGATCGAAGTACTCCATCACGATGGTGTGAGCCCCGGCGGTGAGCGGGATGGCCACCGCGGGCGGTACGGTCGGATATGCGTGCTCGAGCCACCTGTCGAGGACGAGGATGCCGTCGATATAGAGGCGGCTGCCGTCGTCGGACCCCATGGTGAACGTGAAAATCCCGGCGGCGAACGTTTGAGTTCTGGTCCACCTGATCGAGAACGCGTCGATCGGCAAGAACCCTGCCAAGGGCGACGTCCAACCCCAGGCGAAGTTGATGGTTGCGTCGTCGCGACACAGTGCAGGGGGTCCCGACAAGGTCGCGGTGCCGTAGTAGTCGCCTCGCCACCCGGTGAACGTGGCTGGGCACACCACGGTGGCAGGGGCAATCACGAGGGGGAAGGTCTTGGTCAACGATCCGCCAGCGGCGTCGGTCGCGCTCACCGTTACCGTGAACGCTCCTGCAGACGTCGGGGTGCCATAGAGCGTGCCACTGGTCAGCCCCATCGACAGTCCGTACGGCTGACCGCTCATCGACCACGTGTACGGCGGGTTGCCGAGTGTCGCCGACATGTAGACCTGCGCGTACGCCACCCCGACCTGTCCGCTGTGCAGTGATGGCCAGTTGGCCTTGAGCGTGCTGACGCCGGCCGTCGCACATGTGAACACCGGGGGCACGGTGGTCGTGCCTGGGGTCATCGTGAGAGTCCAACCACCACCGCTCGACGTCGCGACCAACCCCGAGACCGTGACGCTCGCCGGCATCGTCAGCGCAGCGGGAACGGCGGTGGCGCCGAAACCGGTCGCAGTCACCATCGAGTCGAAGTCACTGGGATAGCCGGCGTGCGAAACCAGGTACACCGCTGACGCGGCCCTCGATGCGTCTGCAGACGCGGCGCAGGAAGCACCAGACCCCTTTCCCACCAGTCCGCTGATCCCGAGCACGGCAACCGCCGACAGAACACCGATGAGAACGATCACCACGAGAATCTCGACGAGCGTGAACCCAGGATCACTCCACCGCAGCTCAGTACGGCGGCCGAGCGCAGCATCGGGACCGGACGACTTCGGCATCACGACCAGGTGAGGACTGCGCGGGCGTCGCCAGAACGCTCGTAGTACTCGACCATGATGGTGTGTGATCCGGAAGACATCTTGATCTTGACCGAGGGCGGCTGCGACGGGTACGGCTGGTCGAACCATTGGTCGAGCACCAGAACGCCATCGATGTAGAGGCGTCCGCCGTCGTCGGAGCCGAGCGAGAACGTGTAATTGCCTTTGGAGAAGGACAGGGTGCGCGTCCAGCGCACCGAGAAGTCGTCGACCGGCATCTCGGCAACAGGAGCGTCTTGGCCCCAGTCGAAGTCGACGGTCTCATCATTTCGGCACAGCGTCGGCGTGCCGGTGAGATCGACCGTGCTGTAGTACGTGCCGAGCCAACCCGTGCCATTTGTGGTGCAGGGTGACGTCCAGGACAGGGTCGCCCGTGCCGCACCGCCGCGCTCGTAGAACTCGAGGACGATCACGTGGTCGCCCGCAGTCAGGGGGACCGAAACGGTCGGTACAGGCGAGGGGTACGACTGGTCCGACCACCGGTCGAACACCATGACACCATCCACGTAGAGACGGGCACCGTCGTCGCTGCCAACGCTGAAGACGTACGTGCCACGGATGAAGGTCACCTTCCGCGTCCAGCGGACAGAGAAGTTGTCGGCCGGCATTCCGGCGGCCGGCGCACCGCTTCCCCAGTTGAATGCGATGTTCGCGTCGTCGCGGCACAGCGTGGCTGGCGCAGTCAACGTCTTGTTCGAGAAGTACTCGCCTTGCCATCCGGCAGCCGGCACATCGCAACCCGGCGGTACCACCACGGCGGTGTCTATCTGCAGCGAGTACGCCTGCTGCGTGCTGCGACCGGCCGAATCAGTGACCGTCACGACGACAGTGAACATGCCCGCGACGCTTGGCGTGCCGCTGATCGTCCCGGTCGTCGCGCCGACCGACAGCCCGGCCGGGAGGCCAGCCGCCGTCCATGCGTACGGAGGCGAACCTCCGGTGGCGGTCGCGGTGGTCGCGGTGTACGCGGCACCCACCTTGCCGACGGGAAGTGTGAGCGGGCCGGAGATGGTCAGCTTGGGCACGATCGAGATCGTGTGGTCGCTCGACGTCGCCGACCGAGTGCCGTCGAACGTGGTGATGATGACGGCGAACGAGCCCGCTGTGGTCGAGGTACCTGAGATGACTCCGGTCGAAGAGTTCATGCTGAGGCCGGCGGGCAGGCCGCTCGCCACCCAGGTCCGACCTGAGCTCGTGCCACCTGTAGTCGTCACGGTGGCGCTGTAGGCCACAGCGACCTCACCTGTCGGCAAGGTAGCTGGGCTGGTCGATTGGATCGGGATCGGCAGGCCCAGCCGAACACCGCCCGCACCGGAGATGGTGGCTCGCCTGGTGACGAGACCGCCCAGATTCACCGCCAACCCTCCAGAGATCTGCACCACCGATCGCGGCGTGTAGACGATGCCACGCAACGAGCTCGCACGCGGGCCCCCGGCCAAGGTGACGGTCTGGGTCGTGGGAATCCAGACCAGCACGTTGGAGTAGGCACCAGAGTTCGGTGCGGAGACATCGACGTTTGCGCCAACGGCAATCGAAAGGGTTCCGCCCGGGATGTAGAAGAAGACGTTCGTGCCGGTCGTGGTGCCGGCATTGATCGCGAGACCAGCACAGAAGACGTAGCGGCCCGGCATGAATGCCGTCGAGGCAGTGAGCGTGACCTGCTGCGGATAGACGACGACGGCGTCGGGTGCAGCACTCACCCCGATGACTGCAGGGTTCACGCCGCCGGCGGGGCAGGTGACCGTGGGAGCGACGAGCGGTGCGAGGGGATCGGTGATCCCGACGAGCGAACTCGAAGTTCCGGTCGGGCGCAATGTGGTCGAGTCGCCCACAATCGGCGCGACACCGCACGTTGCGTCAACAACCGCATCACCGATCACCGTGACCGCGCCGGTCCCGGAAAGTGTGAGGTTCGGACAGGGCGCTCCGGCCGCGGGATCGCCGAGCGCGACCAGCGCTACCGACGAGGAGTTGGCCGGCGAAGGGCCTGTCTGTGTCGTGCCGCGCAGCGCTGCGGTCATGGAGAACGTCACGGGAGCCCGCACACCAACCCCCCGTACCGTGAGGGTGACGGAGCTGGATCGGGTGCTGCAATCACTGGTCGGCTTGCAGGTGGCCACGGCCGCGCCAACGTGGCGCCCGAGGGGGACGTCGACTGTCGTGCCGTTGGTGCACGTGCGTCGGACGAGCTGGGCGGAGCTGTCGAGCGCGTACGTCACGACGACGGGGTTCTGCGCCGCTGAGCCGGCACGATCGAGCCAGCTGAAGCGCACGACCATCGTTCCTGTCTGCTGGCAGCCGGCCCACCCGGCCGCCGAGGATTGCATCGAGATGCCCACGATTCCGGACAACTGCGCCGTATTCGGATCGACGGCTCCAGCCGACTGCGCATCCCGGTAGAGGAACGTCGCTATCAGCCCCGCATCAGACGAGTCGCTCACCTCATCGGTTGTCGAGCTGGCGATGTTCATCGAGGTCAGCAACGCCGCGACGGTGACCCCGGCGATCACTCCACCGAGGACGATCGCGATCAGCAACTCGATCAGCGTGAATCCGCGGTCTCGTAACGACTTGGATGGTCGTGTGTTCATGACCGAAAACTCCACGACTGGACGTAGGTCCTCGTCACTGCACCGGTCGACTGTTCGAAGTTCACCTGCGCGCGAAGCACTACCGCCGCTTCGGCACACGCGCTGCCCGTGCTGGGACACGCCGAGAAGATGACGTTGCGTTGCGCTACGACAGTGCCATCGGAACCCCGAATCACGCCGCAGGCGTTGCGCCACTCTGCCCGGATCGCGATCGAGTTGAACGTCTCAACGACGAAGCCCCCAGGAGTGCCGCACAGTGCGAGCGGCGTGCCTGACTGGGCGCGGACCAGGGTGATGGCCTGCTCGACGACCGCGTCGGCCGCGTACTCGCGGTCCCGAACGAGCACAAGTGTGCTCCGGTTGTTGAGACTCGAGGTCACCAGGGCGGCAAGACCACCGCTGATGGCACCGACCATGACAACCAGTGCGATCGCAAGGATCAGCGCTGCCCCACGATCCCTGTCCACATCCGGGCGGGTCATGGCGTGCGGATCCTGATCTGCATCGCCTGGCGCACGCCGAGCGGCGCAGTGACGTTCAACTGCAGGACGACGGGGACGGACACTCTTGGACATTGGTTGCCGGTCGGTGTTGCCGAGGCCGTGAAGCCGGCTGGTGGGGCATATGCGACCGTGTAGGTGCCGCCGTCGACACAGCTCTGCACTGCAGACTTCGTGGCCTCGGCGTAGTTGCGCATCACCAGATCGATTTGAACGCTGTTTCGTTGCACGTTGGCGGCGTTTCCTGCATTGGCAAGGCTCGACATCAGCGCGGCGACGGTGATGCCGATGATCACCACTGCGAACAGAATTTCGACGAGTGTGTCGCCGAGATCGCCTCGACCACGCGTCACCCAGCGACGAGAAGCGCTCGTCGGGTTGATCGGTGTGGGTGTTCGGGCGCGTTGCATGGCTCACCGCACGTCAGCCCCGGCCGCGGATGCGGCCGAGGCGAACGAGCGTCGTCAGTTCAGGAACAGGCGAATGTCGGGGCGGCGTTGTTGGTGCCGACCGTCATCGTCAGGTACCAACCGCCACCGGCGGGTGATGCCTGCATGCCGACCCCTGCGGGGGTCGGGGTGGTAACAGCCACCGTGTTGACTGTCACGCCCGACGGCAATGAGAGCGCGGCCGGGACGGCCGTCGCGCCAGTGCCGGTTGCAGTCGTCATCTGGGTGAGGGTCGTGGGATAGGCGTTGTTGTTGGACGCGTAGTACACGACTGCGCCGGCCTTGGCTGCGTCAGCCGACGCTGCGCAGGCCGACGAGGAACCCTTGCTAGTCAGATTGCTGATGCCGATCACAACGACAGCGGACAGGATTCCGACAAGGACGATTGCGATGAGGATCTCGATGAGGGTGAAACCCCTGTCGGTCCGCCCATCGCCGTCCAGATTGTACTTATTCGAATGGGCATGCATTTTCGTCTTCCTTCTGTTGCTTTCTACGCCGCAGAATTGCGGCCGATCAGTGAGAATTTGGTGTGCTTGTCGGCAAGTCATGGTGTCGATCATCACTTCACCTGCCCGAAGATGCTGTACATGGCTGCGACCTGAGCCACAGCGACAAATCCGACGATGAGTCCGACGCAAAGGATGACCATGGGCTCGAAGAGCTCTGTCGCGCGTTTCATCGAGAAGCTCACTTCGCGTTCGTAGTAGGCGGACGCCTTCGCAAGTTGCTCGCCGAGCGAGCCAGTCTTCTCGCCGACCTGGATCATCTGGCGGGCCGCGACTGGGAAAAGGTCCGAGGCAACCATCGGCTCGAAGAGGCCGGATCCGCGCACAAGCGTCGCTCGCACGGTCTCCATCCGCGATTGGAAGATTGTGTTGTTGGTGCTGTCGGCAGCCACACCGATGCCTTCCGGCAAGGGCACTCCCGCCGAGACGAGCGCGGAGAGCACCCTGCAGAACCGCTCGAGCGAGATCAGGTGGAAGAGGTTGCCGAGCACTGGCATATGCATAACCACGACGTCCCGGCGCGACTTGCCTCTGTCCCCGCCAACGGTCAGCCCGGCCAGCATGACAATCGCGGCGACGGTGCCCAGAATGATCGGCCAGCCAGTCGTGACGAAGTCCGTGAACCCCAACAACATCCGGGTCGGCAGCGGCAGTTTGGCACCCAGGCTTCGATAAAGACCACTGAACTTGGGAAGAACGAACACCGACATCACGATCATCGCGGCGATGGCCACCACGAAAACCACGATCGGATACGTGAGCGCGCTCTTGACCTGGCGGCGAGCGGTGATGTCTCGGTCCAGATACGCAGCAAGCTGTGACAGCACCTCATCGAGATTTCCCGTGTACTCGGCAGACATCAGCATCGCTCGGTAATAGGCGGGGAAGATCTGTGGATGAGCGCTCACCGCGTCCACGAAGCTGCTCCCCCGCTGGATCGAAGTTGCGATCTCGGCGATCGCCTTGCGCATCGGTGGCGAGGAAATCTCTGTGCCGACGATCTCCAATGCATCCAGTAGGGAGATGCCTGCCTCCAGGAACGACGACAACTGCCGCGAGAACGACATGACGACGGCCGGCTTGACCGTCTTGCCAATGCTGAACAGCGGCGCTCTCTCCGTCGCACGAGCGCGCCTCCTACGCTTGGGCGTGGCGGCTGCTGCATCCTCCGATCCCAGCGGAGTCAGCGCAGGGGCCACTTCGAGTGATGGCGACTCGCCTGCCACGCCGACCCCCTTCGGGGTGAGCCGGGGGATTGCCTCGGCGCTCACGAGGGGCTCGGATGCGACGCGACGAGACGGTCAGCGGCCCGGCTGCCCGGTTCGGAGAAATAAATCTGTGTCACACTTCAGTTTCGGCCAAGCCAGTTGTTTCTTGAGAGATTCTTGAAAATTAGGGTCTTTAGTCCCTACTAGTGGTCGGTCGCAAGAATGGTGACGTCGACCGTCGGTACCGCTGAGGAGCGCTCTGGTTGCGGCCGCCGGGAGCGCACATACAGGGCATGCAGGTCTCATCGGTCTCCACAGGTCTCGCCTCGTCCTTCAACGTCTGTGGCACACCACAAAAGTACGTTCGTCTGTGGTGTGCCACAGAACCCGC
>JBBQMG010000050.1:0-24561 GCA_038328705.1 Acidimicrobiales bacterium
GAGCTTGGTGTCGCCGTGGGTGCTCTTCACTTCGAAGACGCCTTCGCCGATCTCCAGCACCGACACGTCGAACGTGCCACCACCGAGGTCGAACACCAGCACCTTCTCGTCTTCGGCGCCCTTGTCGAGGCCGTAGGCGAGTGCAGCCGCAGTGGGCTCGTTGATGATGCGCAGGACTTCCAGGCCGGCGATCTGGCCGGCTTCCTTGGTAGCAGTACGTTGCGCATCGTCGAAGTAGGCAGGGACGGTGATGACGGCCTGCGTGACCGTGTAGCCCAGATAGGCCTCGGCGTCACGCTTGAGCTTCATCAGCGTGCGGGCGCTGATCTCCTGCGGTGTGTAGCGCTTGCCATCGATGTCGTCGCTCTTCCAATTTTCGCCCATGTGGCGCTTGATGCTGCGGAACGTCCGGTCGGGGTTGGTGATGGCCTGGCGCTTGGCGACTTCGCCGACGAGCACTTCGCCGGCCTTACTGAAAGCAACCACCGACGGGGTGGTGCGGCCACCCTCGGAGTTGGGGATGACGACCGTTTCGCCCGCCTCGAAGACGGCGACTACGGAGTTGGTGGTGCCGAGATCGATACCGACTGCCTTGGCCATGGTGAAGCTCCTTCAAATGGTGTTCTGGGGGATGTTGAGCGAACTACACGCAAGCCTATGACCAGGGTCGTTCGACCGACAACCTGACCAACAGAAAACTTGAGTCATAGTGACTCAAGTTCTACCGGTCGAGGATCACTCCCAGTCCAGAATGACTTTGCCACACTCGCCGCGACGAACGATTGCAAACGCTTCCTCGAACTCGCTGGCGGGCAGGCGATGCGTGACGATGCCGCTCACATCGAGACCACTCTGCAGCATCGCCGACATCTTGTACCAGGTCTCGAAGATACGTCGGCCGTAGATCCCCTGGATGTTGAGGCCCTTGAAGATCACATCGTTGACGTCCAGCGTCATCGGGCCGGCCGGGATGCCGAGCACCGCGATGCGGCCGCCGTGGTTCATCGAATCGAGCATCTGGTTGAACGCCGCCTCGGCACCGCTCATCTCCAGGCCGACATCGAAGCCTTCGGTCATGCCCAACTCGGCCATCACCGGACCGAGTTGCTCCTGTGCGACGTTGACGGTGCGCGTCGCACCGTGGGCGGAAGCCATGGCAAGGCGGTACGGGTTGATGTCGGTGACCACGATGTGGCGCGCACCGATATGACGGGCGATGGCCGCCGCCAGCACGCCGATGGGACCAGCGCCGGTGATCAATACGTCTTCGCCGACCATGTCGAAGCGCAATGCGGTGTGAGTGGCGTTACCGAGCGGGTCGAGCACGGCCGCGACATCGTCGCCGATGTGCGCAGGCACGACGAAGACGTTCTGCGCGGGGATCACGATGTACTCGGCGAATGCGCCGGGACGCGTGACGCCTACGCCCGTGTGGTTGTGGCAGAACTCTCGACGGCCGCCCTTGCAGTTGCGGCAGTGACCGCAGGTGACGTGGCCTTCGCCTGCCACACGCTGGCCGACTTCCAAACCCTTGACACCGGCGCCGAGCGCGACGATCTCACCCATGAACTCGTGGCCCACCACCATCGGAACGGGGATGGTCGACTGCGCCCACGCATCCCAGTGGTAGATGTGCAGATCGGTGCCGCAGATACTGGTCTTGCGGAGGCGAATCAACACCTCGCCATCGCCCGGCACTGGCTGGGGCACGTCCTGCATCCACAATCCCGGCTCGGCATGGGCCTTCACCAGCGCCCTCACTTCACGACGCCCATCTCGCGACCAACCTTCGTGAACGCAGCGACGGCGACATCGATGTCATCGTCAGAGTGCGCCGCGGACATTTGCGTGCGAATGCGGGCCTTGCCGTTGGGCACCACGGGGAAACTGAACGCCGTCACATAGATCCCTTCTGCGAGCAGCCGCTGCGCCATCTCGCCGGCGACCTTTGCATCGCCCAGCATCACCGGGATGATGGGATGCCCAGCACCAGCGAGCGTGAAGCCTGCTGCCTGCATCGCTGCGCGGAAGCGTTCTGCGTTTCGCTGCAGTTGCTGCTGCAACTCGTTGGAGTCCTGCAGCAGGGTGAGCGCGCGCAGCGTGGCAGCGGTGATCGCGGGGGCGAGCGAATTGCTGAACAGGTACGGGCGCGAACGCTGACGGAGCCAGTCGATCACTTCGCGGCGGCCGCTGGTGTAGCCACCACTCGCACCACCGAGCGCCTTACCAAGCGTGCCGGTGATGATGTCGACGCGGCCCATCACGTCGCAGAACTCGGGCGAGCCGCGACCGGTCGCGCCGACGAAGCCGACCGCGTGCGAGTCGTCGACCATCACCATCGCGTCGTACCTCTCGGCAAGGTCGCAGATCGCCGACAGGTTCGCGATCACGCCGTCCATCGAGAACACCCCATCGGTTGCGATGAGGCGGTAGCGGGCACCGGCCGCGTCGATCAGACACTGCTCCAACTGCGCCATGTCGTTGTTGTCGTATCGCAGGCGCTGGGCCTTGCAAAGCCGAATGCCGTCGATGATCGACGCATGGTTGAGGCTGTCACTGATCACGCAGTCCTGTTCGTCGAGGATCGTTTCGAAGAGCCCGCCGTTGGCGTCGAAGCACGACGAGTAGAGGATCGTGTCGTCGGTACCGAGGAAGGCACTCAGTGCCGCCTCGAGTTCCTTGTGCACGGTCTGCGTGCCACAGATGAAGCGCACCGACGCCATCCCATAGCCGTATGTGTCGAGTGCCGCGTGCGCTGCCGCGACGAGCGCTGGATGATCGGCGAGGCCAAGGTAGTTGTTGGCGCACAGGTTCAGCACGGCCGCACCATCGGCCAGTGTGATGTGCGCCGACTGCGGCGACGCAATCACTCGCTCGGACTTGAACAACCCATCATCGACCAGCCCGGAGGCACGCTGAGCGAGGTCGGCGAGTATCCCTGTACGCATGTGCCGACGATAGACGACCCGAGTAATTCCTTGATCACCCCCGCCCACACGGTGCATTGATCCGAGTGCCTCGCCGCCAGTTCGAGTGCGCTCGCGCCCTTCGAGTGGGTACTCGCACCCCGGGGTGCGAGTAGGCACTCGGATGGGACGCTGTCACTCGCAGACACGTCGTGGCACTCGGACCGGTCGCGACGCACTCGGACCTCGGTACTGAGGCAGGGGGACATGTATCGCTAGCGTCCGGTCATGGCAGCACTTGCGCAGGACGCAGCACCCGAATCGGTCGGCATGTCGAGCGAGCGACTGGCTCGTATCGACCAACACTTCCAGCGCTACATCGATGATGGCCGGCTCACCGGCTGGCAGATCGCGGTCGCCCGCCACGGCAAGGTCGTGCACCACTCAGTCTCCGGCCAACGTGACCTCGCCAACGCACTGCCAGTCGAGGCCGACACCATCTGGCGCATCTTCTCGATGACCAAGCCGATCACCGCCGTGCTCGCGCTGCAGCTGTGGGAGGAAGGGCTGTTCGAGCTGACCGATCCGGTTCACCGTTACATTCCCGCGTTCAAGGACACCAAGGTGTGGCGCGCCGGCAGTGTGAACGCACCCGTCCTGGAACCGATCACCGAGACCATGCAGGTGTGGCAGCTGTTCGCCCACACCGCCGGCCTCACCTACGGCTTCATGTACGGCCACCCCGTCGACAACCTCTACCGGCTGGCCGGCTTCGAGTGGGGCATGCCCGGCGCCGACCTGGAAGAGATGTGCAACAACCTGGCCAAGCTGCCGCTGCTCTTCCAGCCGGGCACCGAGTGGAACTACTCGATGGGTCTCGACGTGTTGGGCCGCATCCTGGAAGTGGTCAGCGGACAGCCGCTCGACGAGCTGATGCGCACTCGCCTGCTGGAGCCGCTGGGCATGAACGAGACCACGTGGCACGTGTCCGAGGCCAACCGCGACCGAGTGGGAGTGCTCTACGGCGCAATGCCCGGAACTCGCCAGGCGTTCGCCATCCCCGGGATGGGCGATGCCGCGTTCAACCCGCCGCAGGTGTTCGGCGGTGGTGGTGGTTTGCAGAGCACCGCCTACGACTACCACCGCTTCACGCAGATGCTGGTGAACGGAGGCGAGCTCGACGGCGTGCGAATCCTGTCGCCGCGGACCGTCAAGCTGATGGCCAGCAATCACCTCCCGAACAACGCCGACCTCACCGCCTTCGGTCGACCGCTGTTCAGTGAGGGCACGTTCGACGGCGTCGGTTTCGGCCTCGGTGTCAGCGTCACCATCGACCCCGTGAAGGGTCGCCAGGCCGGCAACGCAGGCGAGTACGCATGGGGCGGCGCTGCCAGCACGGCCTTCTGGGTCGACCCGGTCGACGACCTCACAGTGTCGTTCTTCACCCAGCTCCTGCCCAGCAGCGTGCACCCGATTCGCACGCAGCTCAAGCAGCTGGTGTACCAGGCGATGCTCGACTGAGCCCGGCTACAGCGTGACGGTGACCGATTGGCTGCCGGCGCGTTGGTGGCTGACTGCGACGGTCACTTCGGTACCCGCCGCACCCTGCACCACCCACGACGCCATCACGCGGTCGGGTGTTCCGTCGTTCTTGCCACTGTGGAACTGCAGGTCGAGACGCCCGCCCAACTGGCCCAGCTCCTGGCGGGCCGGCGCGCCGACAACCGTGGCACCCGACAGCTCGGCGACCAATGGCAACACCAGCCCATCCTTCTTCGCCTTGACGGTGACGTAGGTGGGCAGCCAGCCGGTGTTGGCGATGCCGACTTCCACCCGGTACGAGTCGCCACCCAATGCCGTCGCCGACGAGTGCAGCACCTCCAGCCGCGGTGAGCACAGCGCCTGGTACACGGCGAACTCGGCGTGCGGCTTCACCTCAGCGTGCAGCATCGGGCCCGGCGCGTTGCCCCACAGGAACACTTCATCCCAACCGCCGATCTCCACGGGACCGAGCTGCGGATGGTCGAACGGGGTCCAGTCGGCATACATCGCCGGATGGTTGGCGACGGTCCAGTCGTAGACCGCACGCTCCTCGGCATCGGTGGGGCCGGTGTACCAGATGTGATTGCCGCCCTTGCTGCCAGTTGCGTGCTGGATCACGTCCCAGAACTCGGTCGTCCATCCGTACACACCAAGGTGCTCGTACGCCCAATCGTCGGCCGCGCCGCTCATCGTGTTGCTCTTTTCGAATGTGAAGTCCTCGAACACCGAGTGCACGGGGTACCCAGTCAGCGCTGCCCCGCGCTCGCCGAGGTGCTTCCAGGCCCACACGTCCACCGGCGGCAGCGCGCTGTCGGCAACAGTGCTACTGGGTCGTAGCAGCACGCCTCCCGACGTGTGGTAGGCGTTGTAACCGCAGATGTTCCGGCGAGCCACGATCGCCCGAACGAGCCCATCGATCTCGGGCTCGCTGAGGGGGTGGTCACCACTGCCATGGACACCGGTGCCCCAGCCGGCGGGAAAGTTGCGGTTCATGTCGAGACTCTCCGGCGGCGCCGGAGTGGGGACCGTGAACCCGTCGTGATCGACGATGTCGCCCTCAGCAAGAAGGCGGTAGCGCTGGACGCCCGGCGCGCCCTCTGCAGGCACGCGGACCATGAGGCGGGGGTCGTCGGCCGCCGTCGTCCAGCCACCATTGGTGTCAGCCACGCGCATGTTGCGGATCGCGCCGTCGCCGTCGATATCGCGCTCGTGCAGGCCCGGCGCCAGGTGGGCATCACGCCATGGCCAGGGGCGCACGCTGCTGCGGCGGAACCGAGGGCTGTCCGCCAGCACCCACTCCACCCCGTCGGGGTTCACCCGCGGCACGACGTAGAAGGTGCGCGTCCTCACGGCTTCGGTCACCATCGGGTCGCTGCCAAAGCCGGTGACGAGGTGCTCGATCAGATGCAACGCGGCAACCCCACCGGTTACTTCGATCGCGTGAATGTTGGCGTCGACCCAGTGTGCCGGCTTGGTGTCGTGAGCGCCTGTCGACGAATCGGTGATGGTGGCCACCCACAGATCGCGGCCCTCGTACGAGTGGCCGTACGACTCCACCGTCATCAGCTCGGGGTGGGCGGCAGCGGTCTCCTGCAGCCAACTGGTCAGTTCGTCGTAGCGGAGGAATCGGTCGAAGGCGTAGCTGGAGGTCACGGGCGCGACGCTAGTGGGTCAGTGCTCGTCCAAGCTCTCCAGCCACCAGCGGGCGGCCACCAACTCCGAAACCAGGACCTCCGTCAGGAGCGCGACCAACGGGTCGTCATCGCCGGGATAGCGCAGCTCATGAGCGGCGCCGGGCAGGTGCCCGCCAACGGCGATGAACGTGCTGCGCCGTTCGCGCATCCACTGCACCGCATCAGCGTCGAACCGCGAGCCGGTGAACATCAGTGCCCGGTAATCGAGAGATTTGGTGAGATAGACGTCGACGTGATTCCAGTCGCCGGTCTCGCATCCGTCGGCGACGCGGCGCGGGCCTTCTCGAAGCATCAACGCCCCCTGCAGCGAGTTACCCAGACGTTCCGCAGGCGCCATCAGCCACGTGCCGTTCGGACCGCCGAGCAGCGCTTGCACCGTCGGCAGCCAGTCGCCCTTGCTGTCCAACAATGCAGTCGCGGCGTGGGCGGCACGGCTCACCTTCTCGGCAAGGTCGGGGATGGTGCCGGTGAGTCGATGTTGCAAATGCAACAACATGACCAACGTGTGCAGGTAGCTGCGGCAGGCGACACCACCAGCCTCCACACCGGCATGCATTGGAACCACGGCGTCCGCAGGAAGTGCTACGTCGGGAGTGTTGGTGAGCGCAATGGTCCGGCTGGTGCCGTGGTGCGCGCGCAGAAGCTCAAGGGTCTCCTTGCTCCTCCCGGAGGCGGTGATGCCGATGATGGTGAGCGATGGGTTGGCCGGGTACGACGCTTCCACCGAAGCCAGTTCTGCGACCACGTTGGCTCCCGCGCGACGCATTCGTCGGGCGGCAGTCTCGGCCGCGAACCACGACGAACCCATTCCGGTCAGCACGATCTGACCGCCCGCATCCACCGGCCACACGATGTCATCCAGCGCGTCGGCAAGCAGGCGCAGTGTCGCCGGCTTGGCCTCCAGATCGGCGAGGAACTCGTTTGCCTTCATGGCCCCAGCCTTGCACCACGACCCATGCCAGTGCAGGTTCGGTCGCGGACTCGGTATCCGTCGAGGCGCGGTAGGGTTCCCTCATGCGTCGCCGATGGGTGGTGTTCGTGCTGATTGGTGGCTTGCTCGCCGCGGCCTGCGGCGACAACTCACGCGTGTCCAACGCCGCCTCCGACGAGGCCAAGGCCGATGCAACCCTTGTCACCATGGCCGCCGTCGAGACCGTGCCGGGTGGTGAAGCTGGCACGACTTACGCCACGACGCCGCTGGGCACCACGCAGCCGCTCGGTGGCGTCAGCATCGACGATCCGCTGCCGGCACAGACCGATGCGGCCACCGACCCGGTGACGGCCGAGGCGGCAGTTCGTTTCGCCTATCAACACTGGATCCTGGTCGACCTCGACAAGAATCTGCGGGCATCCCTCATCGAGAACGGGAGTCGAACGTCGATGTCATCGACTCAGGACTTCAGGCGGCCCGATCGATCATCGAGTTCGGTCGCATCCAGGTCGAGAGAGTCCAGTTCAACGCAGCAGATCGCGCCGACGTCACCTTTCACGTTCAATGGCAGGACGGGCCATCTCCGTACTTTCCCGACCTGATGACGGGCGCCGCATTGATGCAGGCCGGCACGTGGCGCATTTCGGGCCGCACGTTGTGTCTGCTCGCCTTCGGCTCCGGGCAAGACTGCGCCGGCTCCGATACGCCGGTACCCACACCAGCTGACGCACTTGTGCTACTCGGCGTGCGGCCGCAATTCACCTGGTTGGACGACTCCAGCCCTCGCAATGTTGTCAGGGTTCCGGGTGTCGGCCAGTGGGAAGGCACCGCCACCGGCTGGTTCAGCATCACCACCGAGGTTCTGGCCGGGGTGGCCGCACTCGACGCCGCCGATGCCGATGCGCTGCTGTCCACCCGCCGATACCTCGGTGCCAGCAGCGCGTCGTACCCGATCGGAGGCAGGACAGGTCGAATCATCGGCGACGGCGTCGAGGTGCACCTGGTGTACATCCGACCCGACGACATCGTGGTGCGAATCGATGCAGTCGGCCTGACGGCCAGTGAAGTGGCCTCACTCGCGTTCGCGCTCGCACCCACGAGTTGGCCGGCGGGCTAGCGAATCGACTGGGCACGCAAGAGCGCGGGCAGGGCGGCAGCGGGGACGTACATCCAGCGCGGCAGGTGCATAGCCGCGTAGCGGTACTCGTGAAGTTCTTGGGCCACGCGTAGCGCGTGCAGCAAGTCGTGATCGACCGGCCCGTAAGCGGCGAGAGCGGCTTCGACCGCGGCGGCAATGAACTCGTCGACCTCGGCGCCGCGGTTCGGATGGCGGCGCCTGAGCACTATCCGACCGACATGATCGATCGACTGAATCATCGAGGCGACATCGATCAGGGGCGACTGCGGCAGCCGACGCTCGGCGCTGTCGGCCAACGGATTGCCGTCGAAGTCGGTGATGACCACACGGTCGCCGGCTCGCAGGAACTGGCCGGCGTGCAGGTCGCCGTGAATGCGATGCGCCGCCAGTACTTCGCCACTCTCCAACGGTGCCAGCGCCCGTCGTACCGCAGGCGCCATCTCCCGCAGCAGCCGCCCCTCGTCGCCATCGACGATTCGCAACGCATCGTGCAGCCGATCGACGGCTTGCAGGTGATACGTGCGTGCTGCGACCGGGCCGCGCTGCAGGTCCGACAGCGCGACGTGCAACGTGGCCGTCAGCAAACCCAATCGACCGGCCCACGCCAACACCGCCTCCAACGTGGTCGAGCCCTGCAGCCACGCATCCACATCGTCGACGAACCAATCCCAACCGTCGAGCGCACTTGGCAGGTACTCGGTCGCGACCGCAAACACGATCTCGTCGCGCTGTTCGACACCGAGGAAACGAGGCATGTCGTCGAAGCCACGGGCTGCGAGGTGGTGCAGCAATTCGACGCCTGGATGCGGCGCCAACACGGGCGGTAGCAACCACTTGACAACTACCTCATCACCGACGATGACGCTTTCGTTGGTCTGGTCGACGGTGATCGCGCGTTCGCCTTCCAGCGGCCGGCCGACAAGCCTGGAGGCCACCTCTGCGGATGTTCCTGGTGTGACCATCGAACACGACACTAGTCAGCGAGGATCGGCTAGAAACGGGGGATGGCCAGGTTCCTCTTCATGCCGGAAAGTGCGTACGGCCCTACCAACAACTGCATCGGCGTCGGCAACGTCCTGCGCCAGCGCGGTCACACCGTGATCTTCGCGGCCGAAGCCAGCTGGACGGGTCGCCTGGAGACGCTTGGCTTCGTCGAAGACCTCGTGCACCTTGCAGCGCCCGCCGAGCCCGAGCCAGATGCACCTCCCGAGGCAGCCGGCCAGTTCTGGATCGACTTCGTTCGCGACACCGCACCGGTCTTTCGTCAACCAACCATCGAGCAGCTCACCGGGTTCATTCAGCCGACGTGGCAAGCGCTCATCGACGGGGCGATGTACTGCCAGCCGCAACTGCAGGAGATCATCGAGCGGCAGCGTCCGGATGTGATCATCGAGGACAACGTCAACGCGTTCCCCGCGCTCGTCACCGCCGGCGTGCCGTTCGTGCGCTCGGTCAGCTGCCAGCCGCTGGAAATGAAGGGGCCCGACATACCACCGTTGTTCAGTGGCTACGCCAGCGACGATCGATCGCAGTGGGCCGCATTCAACGGTGAGTACGAACGCACACATCGCGAGATGTGGGCGACATACAACGAATGGGTGCAGTCGTGCGGGGCGCCGCCGTTGGCCGATCTCGAATTCGTCCACGAGGGCGACCTCAACCTGTACCTCTATCCGGAGGTGGCCGACTACACCGATCGTCGTCCGCTGGGCAGCACGTGGCACCGGCTGGACTCGTCAGTGCGGGCCACCGACGAGCCGTTCGATGTGCCCGCATCGATAGCGACCAGCACCGACCCGTGCAGCAGGTTGGTCTATCTCTCGCTGGGTTCGTTGGGCAGCGCAGATGTTGGTCTGATGCGCCGACTGGTGTCGGTCTTGGGCACCACCCGCCATCGCTACATCGTCTCCAAGGGGCCGTTGGCCGACGAGTACGACCTGCCCGACAACATGTGGGGTGCCGCTCAGGTACCGCAGACGAACGTGTTGCCGTATGTTGATCTGATCATCACGCACGGCGGGAACAACACGACCACGGAGGCCTTCCACTTCGGCAAGCCGATGATTGTCCTGCCGCTGTTCTGGGACCAGTACGACAACGCGCAGCGGGTGCACGAGCTGGGCTATGGAGTGCGGCTGGACACCCACGGTTTCGCCGATGACGAACTCACCGGCGCCGTCGATCGCCTGTCGTCCGACACAGCGCTCCACACGCGGATGGCCGCCGGCGCCGCCGTGATTCGCAGTCGCAACGGCACCGTCCTTGCCGCCGACCTCATCGAAACGGTCGCCAAATGACTCCGGGTCTCTCGCTCCACAAGCTGGACTCCTTCGCCGGACGCCCGGGTCCACTGCTGCTCGTCATCGCCGACGGGGTGGGGGTGGCACCAGCAGGGCCCAGCAACGCTGTCACCGAGGCCGACACGCCCGTGCTCGATCAGCTGTACGCGGGTGAGCTGTACACCGAACTGGCTGCCCACGGGCCCGCCGTCGGCCTGCCATCCGACGACGACATGGGCAACAGCGAAGTGGGTCACAACGCACTCGGCGCCGGCCGCATCTTCGCCCAGGGCGCGAAGCTGGTGAACGCAGCCATCGCCAGCGGTGCCATGTTCGAGTCCTCCGTGTGGAAGGAGGCGATGGCGCACGGGCGCGCCGGCACGCTGCACCTCGTCGGTTTGCATTCCGACGGCAACGTGCACTCGAACACCGCGCACCTCTACGCCATGCTGCGCCGAGCCGCTATCGAAGGGGTCACGAGTGCTGCCGTGCACATCCTCCACGACGGACGCGATGTTGCGGCCCGAAGCGCAATCAACTACATCGCCGCCACCGAGGCCGTGCTCGCTGAGATCAACAACGGCGCACCCAGCCGCAACTTCCGCATCGCCTCTGGTGGCGGGCGGATGCGAATCACCATGGACCGCTATGGCGCCGACTGGCCGATGGTGGCCCGGGGTTATCGGTGCCATGCGCATGGTGTGGGGCGAACGTTCGCGTCGGCCAGCGAAGCCGTCACCACGATGTATGCCGAGAGCGCTACCGGCGACCAGTACCTCGCCGAGTTCGTCGTGGTCGATCCCGACGACAAACCGGTCGGCCCGGTCGCGCATGGCGACGCGGTCATTCTGTTCAACTTCCGCGGCGACCGGGCAATCGAGATCTCCCGCGCCTTCGAGGAGCTGGACTTCGCCGTCTTCGACCGCACCGGCCCCGACGGCAGAGCGGCACCGACGGTGTTCTTCGCTGGCATGTTGCAGTACGACGGCGATGCGCTCATCCCGAAGCAGTACCTGGTCGAGCCACCCACCATCGAGCGCACGATCAGTGAGTACCTCTGCGCCGAAGGGGTGCACAGCTTCGCCGTCAGCGAGACCCAGAAGTTCGGGCACGTCACGTACTTCTGGAACGGCAATCGCTCCGGCTACATCGACCGCACACTCGAGACCTACGTCGAGATCAAGTCCGACAACGTCGAGTTCGACACCACGCCAGCGATGAAGGTTCGTGAGATCACCGACGCTGTCATCGACCTGTTGCGCAGCGGTGAGTACCGGTTCGGGCGACTCAACTTCCCCAGCGGTGACATGGTCGGCCACACCGGCAATCTCGAGGCCACCATCGAGGCCGTCGACATCATCGACGAGTGCATGCGCCGCCTCGTCGACGTCATCCGCGAGCTGGACGGCGTTCTGGTGTTCACCGCCGACCACGGCAACGCCGACGTGATGTACACCGAGGCCGACGGCGTGCGTTCGCCGAAGACGTCGCACACCCTGAGCCCCGTGTCCTTCGCCATCTACGACCCCAACTACGACGGCGAGTACCACATGGCGCCGCCGGCGGATGCAGGCCTCACCAACGTGGCCGCCACCCTGCTCAACCTGCTGGGTTACGCTGCGCCGGCCGACTACCGCCGCAGCGTCATCGAGTTCTGAACCCTCATCAACGGCACCCGTGCCGCTCTATCGCATTCGTCATCCACGAGTGAGCAACCGGGCTACGCTTTCACCATGTCCAGCAAAAAGGCACAACTCGAGCACCTGCGCAACGCAACCCTCTTTCAGGGTTGCTCGACGAAGGACCTCGAGCGAATCGCGAAAGCCAGCGATGAAATCACGATGCCCGCGGGTTCGCTGATCGTCGACCAGGGCCAGACCGGTCGCGAGGCGTTCATCGTGCTCACCGGCACCGTGCTCGTGAAGCGCAACAACAAGAAGGTCGGCTCCTTCGGACCCGGCACGATGGTCGGCGAACTGTCGCTGCTCGATCACGGCCCGCGCACCGCCACCGTCACCTGCGAGACCGACTGCACGTTGCTGCTGCTCGACCAGCGCCACTTCATGGGCGTACTCGACCAGGTGCCCGCGCTGGCACACAAGCTGCTCGCCACCCTGGCCGGCCGCATCCGCGATCTGGACCGCCAGTACTTCGGCTGACCAACGGTCAGGTCTGGGGCAGAACCTCGACGTCGACCGGTTTCGACGCGTGCGCGTAAATGATGAATGGCACCACCAGCTCGGCGGTGGGCCCGATCGACAGGGCACCAGGATGGCCGCATGTCGTGATCACCAGCGGTGCTCCGCTGCCCAGAACGTCGGCACCCTATTGGGCGTCACCGCAAGCGGCGTCCAGGCCGGCCAGCGTCCAGCTGACCGTGGTATCGGTCTGTAGCAACAGCACAACCATGTCGGCTGGGCCGGCGACACGACCGGTGTAGCCCTTCGAGACGGCGTCTGCAGCGGAGACGACCGTCGGTGTCGGGTCGGTGGAGATGACCACCTTCGTGAACTGCGGGGCCTGTGCGGACGACAGGATCGTGATGTCGTAGGTGCCACCGGCGCTCGCCCAGAGGACCGCCTCGCCGGGCACCACCTCATCGCTGTCACGGTGCTTGACGTTGAAGCCGTACGAGTCGCACAGGTGCACCTCGTTGCGCTGCTGGTTACCACCGCGCAGCTCGGCGACCATGCGGATGTCGACCGTCGGGTCGCACACCTCCACCTAGCCGAGGATGACAGAGCCCTCCTTGACGTCGATGGTCGTGGTCAGCTTCTCCTTCACGGCGGAGTCGCCGAAGGCATCGCTGGCCAGTAAGCCCGACAGCGTGACCGAGGAGCCGTTTGCCGGCGTCGAAGACGTGGAGATGATGGTTGGTGAGGTGAGCTTTGTCAGCGGGTCGTTGGCAACTCGTTCGCCGACGGCGGACGCGTAGGTGGTGATGTAGCCCTTGTCGCCGTCGCGGCCACGTCGTACGCGCACGCCGCGACCTCGGCGGAGGTGGCGCCCGGTAACGCGTCGGTGCATTGCTGCACCACCTTGTCCGAGGCAGGCGACGGCGCCTTGGGCAACGGGACTCGGAACGTGACGGTGGACTCGCCTGACTGGTAGTCGAACAGTGAATCCCTCTGGTTGAAGTACCAGCGCTTGGCGTACTCGAGATCGATGATGGCCTGGTCATCGGGGTTGATGTGGGTGCCATCGGCCAGCACGAGATCGTCACGGAAGTCGCCGTTGGCGGTGCCGAGCAGCCCGGTCACACGGCGGACCCGTTCTGTCGCGAGTGCCACCGACACGAACCAGCCATGGTTCCAACGCAGGTCCACGGTGGTGCCGTCCGTCCACGTGGCCGTCCAGTGATCCTCAGCTGTCGAGGTGACATCGATGGCGCCCACCTGCAGTTCGGCGGTGATGTCGGCCGCCGGCGTGCCGTCCACTGTGATCGTGCGATCCGCACCCTGGTTCAGATTCCCCTTGAACATCACTCGGTGCGTGCCGTCGCTGATCGCGACCGCATTGGTACCGGTCAGTGCAGCGACCGGGTTCTGCAACACGTCGTGGCGCACCTGCACCTCGAAATCGCCGCGTTCGTCGCGCGCTGCCACGAACTCGCCGCGGGCCATCGAGTCGAAAGCAACACCGTCGAAGCTGAGCACGTGCGGGTCGCCGTTGTCCGATGCCGGGTCCTCGGTCTTCTTGCAGAACTGCGTCGCATTCCAGGGCACGGCGATCACGTCTACCAGCGGTTTCTGCTCGCTGGCCGCCATGGAGAACACCATGTCGCGACCGTCCATCTGCGTGGCGCCGGTGGTGCCGCCGGAAGGGCACGCACAACGACTTTCGTCGAAGCAGAAGAGGCGCGTGTCGTCCTCCGCCACCGCGGCCGTGCCACTCTCCGCGTGGGTCAGCATGGGAGCTATCGAGGGAGAGACCAGAACAAAGCCAACCTTCGGGCCATCGTGACCACGTTCTGCTCCTACGCAAACCCTTCGCTGCCATGCACCCGGTACGTGCCGACGCCGCGCACACCAGCGGACGCCGACTGGTCGTGCGGACCAGTGCCGGGAGTGTGCGGCCACTTCATACTCCACTCGTCTTCGCTGAACGCGGTAGAACGCAACGCGTTGCTCGACCATCGTGCGCGAAACACCACCTCATCGAGCCCACCGGCCTTCAACCAGCCGGCCACGTCGGCGGGCCGCGTGGCGCCACCCTCCCCTGCGGCCACGTACATCGCCTTCACCGCCGCGTACGGATCACCGCCGTACTGGAGGAACGATTCGAACAGCGGCCAGGCGCTGTAGCTGCGAGCGCTCAACGGGGCCGACTGCTGGGTGAACCACTTGTCCGTGTTGTAGCGCGCCGGGGGGTCGAAGCTCGAGCGGTAGAGATCGAACGCGGCGAAGCTGGCGCTTCCTTCGGTCAACCAAGCCGGGAACCCGCCAATGGGGTTCCACCAGCCCTGGAAACAGTGGAACAGTTCGTGAGCGAATGCAGTCTTCGGTGTCTCGTCGTCGTTCTGGGCCTTCCACAGCAGCGGGAACACTCTGATGCGACAGACGATGCCGCGCGTCGGGTCGTCGGACTGGGTGGGGCCGAGGGTGTCCATGTCAGCTTTGTCGACGTTGAACGAGACCAGACGCAAGTCGATGAGCGGGATCGTGACCTCCAGCTCCTCGGTGCGCGTGGTGGGTTTCCACGCAGGTGCGGTCACGTCGTCCAGCGCCGGCAGCTCCTCGGCCGGGCTGGTAGTGGTGGGCGCATCGGTCGCCGGCACATCCACTGCGGGCGTGGTCTCGGCGGGAACGGTGGTGGGTGAAGCACCGCCACCAGCCGAGCAGGCCGCCAGCACGAGCACCGCCACCAGCAGGAGCCCGCAACGGCTGCGGGGGGGGCTGTGCGCGCGTGGCACCACATGCGTCCGAGCCTGACCACCCGGAAATCACGAATTCACGAGCGTCGGCCCCACGCCGAACGAATGCGGACTGGAGGCGGCCCGGACCGGCATCGCCCACTATGGTGACGTGCGCTATGAGCACGCACCCGTCTCCTGCCGCCGACACCACCGAGGGCGAAACCAGCGTCTCACTGAAGCGCGGATTAAAGCAGTTCAAACCGCATCAGCTGGCCATTGCCCTGGGCATCTTCATGGGCGTGTTCACGCTCGCATCGGGCATCATCCCGCAGTTCACGCACTGGCACAACGAGAACGCCGTCACGCGTGAAGTGTTCGAAGGCATCCCCGGTTCGCTGCAGGTCGCCTTCTACACCGTTATCCCGATGCTGCTCATCTGGGGTGCGTTCAAGTTCGCTGACCGAGTGCGCAACTGGGAGCGCGGTGTTCCAGACCGCCGCCGCACCACCCGCAAGAACGTCAAAAACCGCCTGCGCGACTTTCGCGCCGGCGCCTACATGCAAACCCTGCTGCGCGATGCCGGCGCCGGGATGATGCACTCGATGATCTACTTCGGTTTCATGGCGCTGCTGGGCGTCACCACCGTGCTGGAGATCGACCACCAGCTGCCGGAGAACTTGAAGTTCCTGCACGGCCGCACGTACATGGCCTACAGCTTCTTCGGCGACCTCGCCGGCCTGGTGTTCCTCACCGGCATCCTGTGGGCCGTCGCCCGCCGCTACATCCAGCGCCCCTACCGCATTCGCATCAAGAGCAAGCCCGAGCACGTGGCCATCCTCGCCACCTTCTTCATCATTTCGGTCACCGGCTTCCTCGCCGAAGCGTTCCGCATTGCCGAGATGGAGTCGCCGAGCTACGAAAAGTGGAGCTTCGTCGGCTACCCGCTCAGCCGTCTGTTCACCGACCTCAGCCCCGACACCCTGACCGTGTGGCACCAGATCACCTGGATCCTGCACGTGGTGGCCTTCGCCGCCTTCTTGATCATGTTGCCCATCACCATGCTGCGGCACATCTTCACCAGCCCGCTCAACATGTACCTGAAGGACCGCGACCGTCCCAAGGGCGCCATGCGGGCGATGCCGAACCTCGCCGAGACCTCGCTGGAGAGCTTCGGCGCCAGCGTCGTGGAGGACTTCACCTGGAAGCAGTTGCTCGACACTGACGCCTGCACGATGTGCGGCCGTTGCACCAGCGTGTGCCCGGCCCACGCCACCGGCAAGTCGCTCGACCCGCGCGAGATCGTGCTCAAGACCGGCGAAGTCATGGCGGCCAGCGCGACCCACGGGCATGTCACCCCACCGATGAGCACCGACGTCGAGATCACCATCAGCTCCAGCTCGCTCTTCGAACGCATCACCGCTGAGGAGATCTGGGCCTGCACGACCTGCCGTGCGTGCGACGAGATCTGCCCGGTCAACATCGAGATCGTCGACAAGATCCTCGACATGCGCCGCTACCTGTCGCTGATGGAGAGCAACTTCCCTGCCGAACTCGGCAACGCCTATCGCGCCATGGAGAACCAGGGCAACCCGTGGGGCATGAACCAGGG
The DNA here is from genome assembly GCA_038328705.1 of Acidimicrobiales bacterium. Lineage (GTDB taxonomy): Bacteria > Actinomycetota > Acidimicrobiia > Acidimicrobiales > Ilumatobacteraceae > UBA668. The sequence continues at coordinate 16,955 of JBBQMG010000050.1, forward strand.
CGAGCGTGGAGATTGGGCCAAGGGCCTCGAAGTCCAGGTCGTCGATCCGGGCGAGCTGCTGGAAGCCGAGTACCTCTACTGGGTCGGCTGCGCCGGGTCCTTCGACGACAAGAACAAGAAGGTCACGCAGGCCATGGCCAACCTGCTGCGCCGCGCCGGCATCACCGTCGCCATCCTCGGGCCCAGCGAGATGTGCACCGGCGACAGCGCTCGCCGCAGTGGCAATGAATACCTGTTCCAGATGCTGGCCGTGCCCAACATCGAAATGCTCGACGGCATGGGCGTGAAGAAGATCATCACCCAATGCCCGCACTGCTTCAACACGTTGAAGAACGAGTACCCGCAGTTGGGTGGTAACTACGAAGTCATCCACCACACGCAACTGCTGGAGAACCTGATCGCCACCGGCCAACTCGACGTCAGCCAGGCCACCCTGGAAGAGCGCATCACCTATCACGACAGCTGTTACCTGGGCCGCCACAACGACGTGTACCTGGCACCGCGCAAGGTTGTCGGCAGTATCAAGGGGATCGAAATCATCGAGATGCCGCGCAACGGCACCAAGGGCATGTGCTGCGGCGCTGGTGGCGCACGGATGTGGATGGAAGAGAACGTCGGCACCAAGGTCAACGACGAGCGTGCCATCGAGGCCATCAGCACTGGCGCCAGCCGCGTCGCCACCGCCTGCCCGTTCTGCTACATCATGCTGGACGACGGCGTGAAGGCAGCCGGCAAGGAGGAGAGCGAGGTGAAGGTGGCGGACATCTCCATCCACCTGCTCGACGCCATCGAAGCCGGCGAGCGAGCGTTGGCCAACCTCGACGCACCGATCTCCACCGGCGATCCGGTCGTCGGTTACCCCGTCGCCTGAGCCCGGGCTCAAGTTCGCCTGCCGCACCAACCACCAACCACCAACCCGAGTGCCAGCTCACCAGTGCGAGTGTCACGCATGCGGTGCGAGTGTCGCGGTTCCATCGGAGTGCTCACTCGCACCCCGGTATGCGAGTACCCACTCGCATAGCCGCCTTGCACTCGCACTGTCCGCCTTGCACTCGCACTGTCGGGCTGGCAGTCGCAGCAGTCGCACGCGGAGGAGCCCCGGCCGGCGGCCGGGGCTTCTCACACCGCCGCAATAGCTGGTGGCTAGCGACCTGCCCGACGGCGTCGGGCCACCATGGAGCAGATCCGCTGCCAGGAGCATCGCACCCCACTGCAACATCTCGATTGCCTGGGCTCCGGTCACCGGCAACAGGGTGGGCGGCTCGACGGCCGCACCATCTGTGCGGGTGGTGGTGGAGCAGGCATTGACGCATACACCACCGGCGTTGGCTTCCGGGGTGGCGGCGTTGGTGAGCGTTGCGTTGAAAGCACTATCGTTGATGCGTACCGCGTATGAGATGGACGCGGAGCCGCCCGGCTGCAGCATGGGTACGAACCAGGCGAAGTTCGTAATGGCCAGCACCGTGTCGACGGCAGTACCCCCGCGATCGTGGCATTCGCCAGCACCTTCGACATGCCGTCGACGACCACCGCACCGGTCACCACCGCCGACGAGGTGTTGATCAGCCGTCAGCGTGTACGTGACGTTGGTCCCTGTCTGCACCGTGGTGCCGTCGGGCGGGTTCGACACCTCGGACAACGACCATGACGGCACCGGGTGGATGGTGGCGCAGTCGTCGACGACCGGACAGGTGCCCCCAGCGGTGACAGGGGTGGTCACGTTCCGCAAGGTGTGACCCCACGCCGTGGGCAGCAGCGTGACGGAGTGGGACACCGAGACACTGGCGCCTGGCGCCACGTTCGGAACCGTTCAGGTCAGGTCGGTCTCGCTCACCACTTGCTCCAGGCGGCTCAAGTGACCGAGTGCAAACCGCCGTTCATCGCTTCTTTCCCGCCGCTGGGTACCCCAGCAAAGTCGAAGTGTGATCGTCAGGATCTGGGGACGCAAGGCTTGAGCGGCTCAATGGGCAGAATGACCTAGCGTCGGCCTACGGAATCTCATTCAGCGTGAGGGTCTGCGTGCCGTTCGTCAATGTGACTTGCGAACCATTGACCACGTAGTCAAGTGAACCGGTGAGAAAGGCGGTCAGCGCCAGATCCCACTCGTTGAGGGCCGGCTCGCAGGCCATGCGGGTGAGGCCGATCGGCCCAATCTCCACTGCGAGGTCGGTCACCGTTAACGAACCGAAGCCACGGTTGCAGCCCGTGACCATGTACAGATTGCCATCGGCGACGGAAAGGTACGCACCTTCGGGAGCGGTAGCAGCGTCGAGTGAGACGAGGTCCCACGTACGCCCGTCGAGTGCGTCCTCGTTGGCGATCTCGCTACGGTCCCCGAGGGTCAGCGTGGTGTCGCCACCCTGCACGATCAGCTCGTTCGAGGCGAGCAGGATGGAGGGGCCACCGGCGAGGAGCGCGCTGACCCATACGTCTTGCGCCGCCGTCTCAGGGTCGCACGCCATCAGCGTCTGCACCATCGCCGGCACCTTCAAGACGCCCTTCTCAATGGTGTAGGCACCATTCATCGTGTTGCAGCCCGCCACCGCGGAGATGGAGTCGGCGGTGAAGGAGAAAGTCACCTTGGTGCCCGCTACCAACGTCTGGCCTGCGACCTTGGTCGACAGGAACGTGCGAGCGTCGAGGTCGGCAGCGGCAGGTGCCTTCGCTGCATTCGAGAATGACGTGGCGTCATCACCGCAGCCCATCAGCGCGACTGCGCACGCGATGGTTGCGACGGCCAACCGACACGCAGTGGCCGAGGAAGAGCGACGGGAAGTCGTGGACAGCATCCGCGCAGCTTAGTGAGCGGAAGCCGGCAGAGCGGTGGCAACGTCACTCGCAGTAGTCGCGAACGGCCCAGCAATCGAAGCTCGCGCGGCGTCAATCGACCGTGAGCTGCGCACGCCGTAGTAGTCAGTTCTGTGGCGCGCCCCAGTCAGAGAAGGTCGTCGGCCAACTCCAACGTGCGATCGGCAGCGCGGACAACGGCGTCGTCATGCGTTGCCACCAACACCGCCGCTCCGTCGCCCGCCAACCGGGTGAGTTCGCTGATCACAGCGGCAGCATGGTGACCGTCCTGAAAGCTTGTTGGCTCGTCCACCAGCAGCACGTGGGGTTGCGCACCGCAGGCGCGCGCCACCGCCGCACGCTGCTGTTGCCCCATCGAGATCTCATCGATGAAACGGTGAGCGAACTCGTGCAGATCGAGCCGCTCCATCATCTCGTGCAAGTGAGCGTCCGACGCGAGTGGTGCAGCGTCGCTGATGTTCTCGTGAACCGACAGCTCCACCGCAAGAGCCAGTGCCTGGGGCACGAACGCCACGCTGGCCCACGGCATGTCGACCGACGGCACCACACCTTCAACTGTGATGGTGCCCACGTCGGGCGCGCACAGGCCCGCAACGAGCGCGAGCAGCGTTGACTTCCCGCTGCCAGAGCGGCCGCGAACCACGACCAGCTCGCCCGCCTCCACGGTGAAGGTGACCGGTCGCAGGCCAGCTTCTACGGACCACATCTTCGTCAGGTCGATGGCGACGATGCCGCTCATGACACCCTCCTGCCATGGTCCAGCCGGATGACGTCATCGGCGGCAGCGACCACGTGCGGGTCATGCGTGGCGACAACCACGGTCGCGCCGTTTGTCACTGCAGTGCGCAGGGCCTCGATCAACGTGGCAGCGCTGTTGGCATCCAGGGCGCCGGTGGGCTCGTCCGCCAACACCAACGGCGGCGCACCCACCAACGCGCAGGCCACGGCCAACCGCTGCTGTTCGCCACCACTCATCGCGCCGCACAGGTTGTCGACGAACCTGCCGAGCCCGAGCAGCGTCACGACGTGGTCGAGTGCCTCGTCGGTGTTGCCCCCAACGCCACGCAGCCGCGCCACATCCAACAGATTGTGCCGACCGGAGAGCGCGAGCAACAGGTTGTCAGCTGGCTGCGGCATCACCATCACCGCTATCGATCTCCGCACTTGGCGCCGGCCGGCGCGGTCCATTGAACCGAGGTCGCACCCATCCACCGCGACGGTTCCGGTTGTCGGCCGATCAAGTGCACCGAGCATCGCCAGCAGCGTCGATTTGCCAGAGCCACTTGGCCCGTTGAGCGCCACCAGCCGACCGGCGACGATGTCGGCGCTGACAGCGTCGAGCGCGAGCACCGACGATGCAACGCCGTGCCGTTGCGGTACCTCGAAGCGACGGGTGACTTCGCTACAGGACGCGATCAGAGCGCTCATTGGTCTCCTCGCATGGCACGCATCGGGTCGGCACGCACCGTGGTGCGCACGATGATGAACGCGGTGACCAGCACCCATACCGGTGCTACCGCCAACAGCGTGAACACCGTGTCCCAGGGCATCACGAAGCGGGCAGGAGGAGCCAGTAGCGGCATCGGGTCGAGACGCCCGACGGCAAGGGCGGAAGCGCCCAGTGCTGCGCCGACACCCAGCACCACACCGACGAGCAGCGGTGTCGCAGCTTCGACGAGCGCCGCGAGCCACAGTGAACGTGTTCGGAAACCGGTGCGGCGCATCACCACGTACGCAGCCCGTCGCGTGTCGCGTCGGGCCGCAACGACCAGCAACTGCACCGCCGCGGCCATGATCGCGAACAACAGGCCCAAGAGGGCCAGCGGTCGGTAGGCCCACCGCAGACCACTGAAGTTGGAGGCGTCGAAGGTGGTGGCTGCGTCGAGCACGACGCCGACCCGGGTGCCACCGGCGCGCAGCGTCTCGACCAGATCCGTTGGTGGGTCGCGCACCAGCAGTCGTCGCACCGAGTACTTCACCTGCGTCGTCACCACGGACTCGTCAACGGCGATCAGCGACGCACCCGTGGTCTTACCGGGGAAGAAGTCAGCGACGGCAACCAACTCGACTTTCAACGGCGACGCGTTGCCCGTCACATCGAGGCTCACCACATCACCGATCTTCCACGCGCCGCCGGTCGCGACAGCGGGTGTCAGGCCGGTGCTCGTCGGAACATCCAGCAGCGCAAGCAACTGCGCAAGCGACTGCGGTGCAGCGTCACCGCGAAGCGCTGCGGCGTTGGCGAACGTGGACGGGTCGACACCCCACAGGTCCACGCGATTTCCATCTGACTTCGCACGAGCTGTCCACACCAGGGTCGATCGCGCCTGCACGTCGGGGGCCAGAACCGGGTCGTCGAAAATCGCAACAGAGAGGTCGCTTCCCGCGTAGACCTGCGCCTTCTCCACCAGCTGTCGCTGCGCCCCGTCTGACAACGCAGTGGCTGTGATCAGAGAGCCGGAAGCCAACGCGATTGCGGCGATTGTTGCGACGGTAGGACCGGCCTCCATCACCACTCGCCGCCAACCCAGCCGCGACGCTCGCGGCAACCACGTACCGGACAACCGCCCCGCCGCAACCACAAGTCGCAGCGCGAACGCCGCGAGCGCGGTGACGGTGAGCAGCGCGAAGAGCGGAAAGCCCAACGCCAACAGGTCTCCACCGCGAGCCTCGACACCGAAGGTACGGATGCCCCCGCGCGAGTCGAGTCGCTGGAACGACCACAGCGTCAGGCCCACCGACAGCAACCCGGCCAACGGCAGCAACCAACGGCTGGACCCTTGGCGCACAGGGCGATCCACGGAACGGTCCGCGACGAACGCAACCGTGCCGACCACCATCACCAGCCCCACGACGAGACACAGGAACGTCGCCACCACCGCGCTGACAACAGCGTGCGTCTCGAGCAGCGAAGCCGGCCCGAACTGCGTGACCAGTAGCCAGGCCAGACCGAAGCCGAGCACGGCCGCCGGGGCAGCAACCGCCACCACCGACGGTGCGGTGCCCAAGGCAATACGCACGGGGTGGACGCCACGCACCGCCAGGAGGCGCAGCTCGCGACGGCGCTCGCGAGCCATCAAAACAGCCGCTGCCACCAGCACACCGGCGACGCTGAGCAAGCTGGTCAGCCCAACGGGTGCGAGCGATCGTTCCACCGTCACACCTACGGCCTGCGCACGTGCGAACACGGCCGGCAGTTCCGTGCGGCCGCCCTCCAGACTCGCCCCACTGAAGGCTGCCCGCCATTCATCGTCTGCGGTCTGATAGGCAGCGAGCGACGCAGAGATGTCGGTGAGCGTCACCGGAGCGGTGGTGATGCGGTACTCGATGTAGGGGTATACGTAAGTTGAGCGGACGTTGAACTGCGCCACGGTCGCCTCGGCAATGAGTGCCGACACTGGGGGCAGGTCACCAGAGGGCTTTGGCTCGACAAGGTTTCGAAGCCCGCACCACGCATCGGGGACCGGCGCGAACGGAATGTCGTCGAAGATGTGAGCGACGGTCAGCACGCTGTTGTCGTCGGTGGTCAGTTCATCGCCGACGACGACGCCCAGTTGCCCGGCGTTCGTGCGCGACAGCGCAAGCTCTCCTGGAGCGAGCGGCGCCATCACCGGCGTCACGTGATCCGTCAACCCCTCCAGATACTCGAGGACGATGCTGCGTTCAGTGCCGTCTTTGGTCGTCACAAGAACTGAAGACGCCGCGCCGTGGCGCTCGCTATCGGTGAACGGCACCTTCGCGCCGATCTTCTCAGCGGCTTCTCTCGCGTTCGGCAACCCCGGGAGGATCGGCAGCTGCAAGGCCGCGTCGCTACGGCACGTCTGGTCGAGTTGTTGACGCATCGCCGCCGACCCAGCGGACGAGACGTAGAGAGCCGAGCCGGCCGCGCAGAAGGCAGCAAGCAGAATCGCGAACGCCACGGGCAGCGAGCCCGACCACGACCTGCGTCTCACACCCACCGTCCCGCTCGTTGGCCGACTACAGCGAGTTGAGGTTGTACTTGGAGGCGACCGCACCCTGCTGGTTCTGGTACTTGCTCTTCAGGTCGGGGTGACCGTAGGGGCGTTCCGCCGGGCGGTCGAGCCGCTGGAACACGAGTTGCGCGATCTTCATACCCGGGCGCAACAGGATGGGCAGGTTGCTGACGTTGGAGAGTTCGAGCACCACGGTGCCCTTGAAGCCCGGGTCGATGAAGCCTGCGGTGGCGTGCACTTGGATACCGAGCCGGCCGAGCGACGACTTGCCGTTGACCACACCGACGATGTCGTCGGGGCAGCCCACCACCTCGGCCGTGTGACCCAGCGCGAACTCGCCGGGGTGCAGCACGAACGGTTCGCCGTCGGGCACGATCACCGTGTCCATCAGCTTGTCCTGCGTCTCGAACGGGTCGATGTGGGTGAGCCGACTGTTGCGCATCACGCGGAACTCGGTGCCCAAGCGAACATCGACCGACGCCGGCTGCACCAGATCGGACTCGTACGGGTCGAGCACGATGCGCCCGGCTTCGATCAGCTCACGCAGGGTCGCATCGGAAAGAATCACGGCCCGACACTAGTGGCCAGCCCCGTGCGCTGGCACCCTGCATCTCGGTGGCGGCCGTCGATGCACGGCGGTATCGTGCACGTCTGTTGGCGGGTGTAGTTCAGAGGCAGAACATCAGCTTCCCAAGCTGAGAACGCGGGTTCGATTCCCGTCACCCGCTCCATCGAAAGCCCAGCTCAGAAAGGGTGCGCCCTCCGAGCAGCCCTCCCGAAATCGGTCGTCGTGCCACTTCGTGCCATATCCGTGCCATAGCGGGA
>JBBQMG010000051.1:0-24504 GCA_038328705.1 Acidimicrobiales bacterium
GCCACGCAACCTCGGGCGTGGCGACGGTGGAGGGATTCGCTTGCACCGTCGTCGCCGGCGCAGGCTCCAATGACCTGGGCGCCGACGTCGTTGGAGCCGGCGCGTTCGTCACCGAGCCCGACTCGGCGCCGCACGCCGTGAGGATTACCAGCGCGCTCAGGAGACCAAGAGTGCGGATCAGGCGAGCTTCTCCACCTCGAGCTCACCGGCGGTGTTCGAGGCGCGCAGGACCTTCTTGTCGAACTTGCCGACGCTGGTCTTGGGGACCTCGCTGATGAACGTCCAACGCTCGGGTACGCAGAACTTGGCGGTGCGCTCTGTGAGCCACGCCCGGAGTTCTTCGGCGGTCGCGGTCGTGTCAGGCTTGAGCACGACGCACGCCATCGGGCGCTCGTCCCAGCGATCATCGGGCACGCCGATGACTGCAGCTTCGAGGATGGCTGGGTGGCCCATCAGCGTGTTCTCCAGGTCAACGGACGAGACCCACTCGCCGCCAGACTTGATGACGTCCTTGGCACGGTCGCTGATCATCACGTACCCGTTGGGTAGCACGCTGGCGACGTCGCCGGTGCGCAGCCATCCGTCGTGGAACTTCTCCGGATCTTCCACGTGGTAGTAGCTGGCCGTGATCCACGAGCCACGCACCTCGATCTCGCCGAGGGCCTCGCCGTCCCACGGCTGCACGTCTCCGTTGTCGTCGGTGATGCGCAGTTCCACACCTGGGATGATGCGGCCGGTCTTGACCCGCCAGTCGGTTTCGCTACCGTCACCCATCTCCTTGGGCGGGTGGCCGATGGCGCACACCGGGCTGGTCTCGGTCATGCCCCATCCCTGCACGATCGGCACACCGAACGTGGCCTGATAGCCGTCGATCAAGCCGCGCGGCACAGCCGAACCACCGCACATCACGAGGCGGAAGCTGGACATGTCGGTGTCGGGCGCGTTGTGCAGCAGATCGTTGAGCACCGTGGGCACAGCGCCGGTGAGCGTCGGCTTGGTGTCGCCGATGATGCGAGCGATTGGCGCTGCCTGCAGGAACTGCTGCGGGAAGACGAGGTCGGCACCGATCATCCACGCGGCGTACGGCGTGCCCCACGCGTTGGCGTGGAACATGGGCACGATCACCAGCATGCGGTCACGCTCGCTGAGCGCAATGTTGGCGGTGGAGGTGACCAGCAGCGAGTGCATGTACGTACTGCGGTGGCTGTACATGACACCCTTCGGATTGCCCGTGGTGCCGCTCGTGTAACACATCGCCGCACCCGTGTTCTCGCTGACTTCAGGGTAGTCGTACCCACCCGGCTCGGCTGCCAACAGCTCGTCGTAGTCCAGCAGACCGGCACCCAGCGACGAGGCATCACCTGGGCCCTTGACGATGATGTGCTGCACGGTGGTCAGCTGGTCGCGCACCCGAGCGAGCAACGGTGCAATCGAGGCGTCGACGATGATGACGCGATCTTCGGCGTGGTTGATGACGTACGCGAGCTGCTCGGGGAACAGGCGAATGTTGAGCGTGTGGAGCACGGCACCCATGCACGGAATGGCCAGGTACGCCTCCATGTGGGTCTGGTTGTTCCACATGAACGTGCCGACGCGGTCACCTGGTTGAATGCCGAGGCGGGCAAGGGCAGACGCCAGCCGGTCGGCGCGATCCGCGACCTGGCCGAACGTGCTTTCCACGTACGCCGCGTCGCCTTCCTGACCGGTGAACGTGATGATCTTGCTGTTCGCGTGCACCTGCCTGCCGTACTTGAAGATGGGCAGCAAGGTGAGTTGGTAGTTGTCCATCATCGTGCTCGACATGGTGCTGATCATCGTTATGTCCCCTCGTTCGCGCTGTCGTTTCTCACGACGGCCGGCCGTCGTGAAGAATAGGCCACCGTGAACGACATTGCCGAACGAGCCCCGACCAGACAGCAGACCATTGTCACCCTCGATCTGGAGGGTGTGCTGGTTCCCGAGATCTGGATTGCCGTTGCCGAACGCACCGGTATCGAGGCTCTCCGGCGGACCACCCGCGACGAACCGGACTACGACGTACTGATGACGGGTCGCCTGGCATTGCTGGCGGAACATGGCCTGCTGATGAGCACGATCACCGACGTGATCGCCGGGTTGGAGCCAATGGAAGGCGCCCGCGCCTTTCTCGATGAGCTGCGCGAGCGCACGCAGGTGATCATCCTCAGTGACACGTTCGAGCAGTTCGCCGCACCGCTGATGCGTCACCTCGGGATGCCCGCAATCCTGTGCCATCAGCTGATTGTCAGCGACGATCGCATCGTTGACTACGCACTGCGAATGCCAGACCAGAAGCGCCATGCGGTCAACGCGCTTTGCGGTCTGAACTACCGAGTGGTGGCGGCCGGCGACTCCTACAACGACGCCGCCATGCTGGGCGCCGCGCACGCTGGCTTCTGGTTCCACGCCCCCGACGCGATCGCCGCCCAGTTTCCACAGTTCCCACCAAACGACTCCTACGAGGAACTGTTCGCCAACATCACCGCCGCGCTCTAGGCCGGAGGTAGCGGCGGGACGTGTCAGACGACTGCGAACATGATGGGTGGGCTGCCGTACTCGGCTTCGGCATACACCACGATGTTCGGGCCTGCAGACGGCACCACGAAACAGATCGTTCCCGCGACACTTCCACCCGCAAAGACATCGCTGTACCTGTCGACTTCACCGGGGAACACACCACAATTGCTCCCCAGCTCGACATTGCCGTCGCCTACAGCCTTGGTAGTGACCTGGTAGGCCGCAGCCGAGCCGCTTCCTGAGTAGGAGTAGGCGACATCGACGCCGACGAAACGGAAGCCATCCGGGGGTGGATCGTTGAACTGGTTCTCGGACATGACGAGGTCGGTGATATCCCGGGCCACACCGGTGACCGACATCGTCCAGCCTTCGCCCAGGTCGACCGCGGTCGACAGTGCTGTCGGCGCCTGCCGCTTCGGCGTCGAGGCGGCGCCGGCCTGCGGTCCGGTCAACGGGGCCATTGGTACCAGCCCATCCGCCGAGCCATTGGCCTGGAGAAACACTTCATCACTGTCGAAGAAGTCACCGACCGCGTACAACTGCAGCGCTGTTGCGTCAGGAGTGGTCGTGACGTAACAGATGTTGCCCACGACAACTCCGCCCGAGAAGACATCGACGAATGAATCGAGTTCGTTCGGCAACACGCCGCAGCCCGACTCGAGCTCGAGGCTGGACGCGCCGACAGCCGAGATGGTTGGTTGAAAGGCAGAAGTGGGATCGTCCACACCGAAGTAACCCAGCGCGACCTTGACCAGGGTGAAGTTAGAGCCAGCCGGTGGCGGGTCATTGAAATCGTTTTCACCAGCCACGGCCGCCGCGCCATCGGGAACGACCTCCAGAATCTGGAGACGCCACCCTCCCCCAATGTCGGCAATGGTCCCGAGCGGGACCGGATTGTCCCGGTCGCCGGTGATTCCTGCGGGTGCGCCGGCAACGACGTCAGTGGTCGAAGCAGGGTCGGTGATCGGTGGGTCAGTCACCATCGGCTCGTCGGTCGACGGGGTCGTCAAGTCGGTCGCTGGTTCGGTGATCGACACTTCCGACGTGACTGTCGAATCGCCCGTCGCGACAACGGTGGTGGCAGCGACAACGCTGCCCTTGTCATCACCACCCGTCAACACCACGACGCCGACTGCACCCACCGCCAGTACGGCGACAAGAGCCAGCCAGCCCCACACTGGTACACCGAGAGGCGGGCGCCCCGAGGCAGGAGTGGTCGCCGGAACAGGGGGTTGGATGTGCGGCGGCGGCAGACTGCCCAGCGGCGGATCTGGCGGCTGGTTCGAGGACGGCGGCGGAGGGGGCGGCAAATTGCTCACACGTGCACCCTAGATCGCCGCCGACCTCGCGCACCTGATGACATTCGTGTCTGGTCACCCCATCGCGGAAAAGGAGACTTGCTCACCGTTCCTCACAGATAGCGTCGCCGGGCGTGACTCCTGAGTGCCGAGCTGCCCTACAAGAACTGTCCGATGCGACCGCCCGCGACGAACATGTCGCATCCATTTCGTGGGGTGTCATTGTCGATGGACGATTGGCCGAGCACGGGCACACCGGCGAACTACACGACGACCTACCAGCCGACGAGACGGCGGTCTATCGCATTGCCTCGATGACGAAGAGCTTCACCGCCGCCATCGTCCTGCGTCTGCGCGACGAGGGCGTGTGGCAGTTGGACGATCCGATCGCCCGGCACGCACCCGAGTTGGCGACCGTCGTCGGCCCAGCCGGTTCCGCTCCGGTCACGATCCGCCAGTTGCTGTCGATGACGTCCGGCCTGGCCACCGACGATGCGTGGGCCGACCGTCACCTCGATCTCACGGCCGAGGAGATCGACGTCATCTACGCCGCCGGCCCGACGTTCGCTCACGCGCCGAACGCGGCGTACAAGTACAGCAACCTCGGATTCGGCATGCTCGGCCGCGCCATCCTGCGCGCCACCGGTACACGAGTACAGGACCACATCACCAAGCATCTGTTGCAACCGCTCGGCATGAACGAGACCGCATGGGTGCGACCGGATCACGACCACTGGGCGCGCCCGCATCGCTTTCAGGACGGGCAACTGGTGCGAGATTGGCCGACACCGATCGGCGATGGCGAGATCGCGCCGATGGGCGGGCTGTGGACGACGGTGGCCGACCTTGCCAAGTGGGTCGCTTGGTTCGACGACGACAGTACCGACATCGGCTTGTCGATCGCGTCACGCCGAGAGATGCAGCGGATCCACACGTTCATCGGCGAGAGCACCGTGGCCGGTCGGACGTGCCCGAGTGGTTATGGGTTCGGCGTCAACCTGCGCATCGACTCGGATCTGGGCACCATCGTGTCGCATGCCGGCGGGCTGCCCGGGTACGGCAGCAGCATGCGCTGGCTCGCCGGCAAACAGTTGGGGGTCATCGCCCTTGGCAACAGCACGTACGCCCACATGAGCACAATGACCATGAAGATGTTGGCGGCTCTGCTCGCCGACGGCGCAGTCCCCACCATCACGACCCCCGTCAGCCCGCAGCTCGCCGCAGCGGCGGACGCATTGATCGCGCTGCTCAACGGCTGGAGCGACGACGCGGCGAACGCGTTGTTCAGCGACAACGTCGCGCTCGACGAGCCGTTCAGCGGCCAGCGGGCTGCCGCTGGCCGCCTGCTGGAGCAACACGGACAGTTGCGCATTGTCGAGATTCGGCCGGAGGGGGCCACCAACGGCAACCTCGTCGTGCAAGGCACCGGCCCGACCTTCACGATCGGCGTCGAGCTGAGCCCGGTCGCCGGTGGCGCCATTCAGTTCTACGAAGTCGACGAGCCGGAAGCGACAACGCAGGTCTGAAATCTCAACGCCTGGGCAACATTCGGTGCCAGCGTGCGAGGGTGGCCTCCGCTAGAGGGTTTGGGCGATTCGTTCGCCGATCATGACGGCCGGGAGGTTGGTGTTGGCTCGTGGAATCTGCGGCATCAGGCTGGCGTCGGCAATGACCACACCCTCGATGCCGTGCACTCGGCCGTTGGCATCGCAGACCGCCATCGGACCTGTTCCCATCGCGCACGTCCCCACCGGGTGGTAGTAGTGCGCAACCGTGTCGCGGATGGCCTGGTCGGTGCTCATGTCGGTGATCCGTTCGCCGAGCACCGCGGCCAACAGTGGGTGGTCGAGCAGACGTTCGGCGTGCACCAGACCGTCGCGGAGGACGGCGATGTCGTGGCCATCTGCATCGCTCAAGTAGCCGTGATCGATGTGCGGATGTGCGCTGGGGTCAGCAGAACTGATGTGGATCTCACCGCGGCTACGCGGCGTCATGCACGCCACCTCCACGTGCACGCGACCGTGCAGGAAGCTGGTCTGGTCGCTGGCGCAGACTGGGAAGATGTGCGTGTCGTAGAGGCCATCGGGCGACACCGACGACACGAACTTGCCCAGCGTCTGCTCCTCGGGCAAGAAGCCCGTCGCCGCCGCCTCATCCAGCCATTGCTGTAGCTGCGGCCCGACCCTGCGGTCGGCGTGCGCCATCGAATGATCGTGCAGGTTGGCGCCGACACCTGGCAGGTCCAAGCGGAGCTCGACGCCGGCCGTCCGCAGCGCAGCCGGCGCGCCGATTCCCGAACGTTCGAGCAAGAGCGGCGTGCCGTACACACCGCCCGCCAATACGAGAGTGCCTGCCTCGATGGTGATGGCTTCGTCGTGACGAGCTGCAGCCAGCAGAACCGTGCCGCCACCCCACGACACGAGCCGATCGACCATCACCTGATCAAGAACGCGCAACGTGCCGCCGCGCACGTGGTCGAGGTACGCGAAGGCCGAGTTCCAGCGCGTGTCGCCGACCACGTTGACCGTCTCCATCCCGAACGCCGGGCCGGCGTCGAGATCGCAGAGGTCGCTCGCGATCGGCCAGCCGATCTCCTCGGCCGCATCGAGGCAGCGGGCGTGGAACGGGCCGGCTTCATGACGCTCGTACGCACGCACACGCAATCGCTCGATCACGCTTTGGAACAGCGGTGCAACGTCGGCCCCGGTCCAGCCGGGCAGCCCCCAATTGTCGTAGTCGGCCCGGTGGCCGACAGCAGCGATCGCACCGTTGTGACTGCTGCAGCCGCCCATCACGCGAGCACGTTCGAACATCCAGCGACCCGACTGGTAGCCCCAATCGTGGCTGGTCGCCAACATGCGTGCGCTCAGCAGTTCCAACGGCCAACGGCCCGAATCCGATGGGCCATAGTCGGGTCCGGCCTCCACCAGCAACACATCACGGCCTTGCTCGGCCAGGCGGCCGGCTACCGCACATCCCGCGGAGCCGGCACCCAGTACGACCACGTCCGCCGCGAATGTTCCTGACATCACAGCCCTCCCATGGCGCCGCGACCCAGTTCGGTCTGCGGGTCGGTCACGTCGCCGACGATATCGAAGTGGTGACGGCCGGCGCACTCGAAGGCGGCAACCGTCAACCCACCAGCCCTCAGGTGCGCGGCGTACGAACGGCTTTGCGCCTTGAACGCCTCGGTCTCGTTGTCACCCCACGCCACCACCACATCGTGGTTGGCCGTGACCGGCAGCAGCTGCGGGCTCAGCGCGGCAGCTGAAGATTCGTCGAGCCCCAGCGGATCGTTGACCGTGGTGTGCAGCAGCGGCCGCAGATCGAACACTCCGCTGAGCAGCACGGTGCGATCGATGTGCAACATCGACGCTGACACGAGCGCCACCATTGCTGCGAGATGCGCACCGGCAGAATGACCCACGAGCACGACGCTGGCCGGGGAAACCGACGCTGACAGTGCGGCCAACGCTGCGGCACATTCGTGCACCATCTGCGGCACTGTGCCACCCGGAGCAATGGTATATTCGACCGCTGCATAGGACCAACCGCGAGCAAGCGCGGCCGGCGCCAGCGACAGCGATGCGGCCGCACTGAGCCCTTGCCAGTACCCGCCGTGAATGAAGACCAGCAACGGTGCCGTTGGATCCTCAACCACCAGGATCGTGCCGTCGGGCAGTACCGTCACACGCTCGTCGAGCAGCGCGCGAGCGGCCTTGCTCCCCGACACATACTCCGCCACGAATGGACTCGCATCGCCGCCGACCCGCGAACTGGGCGAGTACTCGCGCTCCAGATCCGACATCACGGCACGACCTGCAACGACCTGATGAACTCGACCACGGCTTGAATCTCCGCATCGTTCAGCGAGTTGGCGGGCATCAGGCCATAGCCGGCGGTCTGCCTCGCCGATGGGTCCCGAATCGCCTCGGTCAGGTACGCCCCATCGGCGATCACGGTGCTGCCGTCGGCCAGCTCGACCTGCGACCCGTAGAGACCCCTCAATTTCGGCCCGGAACCACCCTCGCCATTGGGCCCGTGGCACGAGGCGCATCCCGCCTGTAGTGCCACCTGCTCACCAGCAGACATCGAGCGGGAATCGTCGCCGTCCGGAGCGCACGCTGCCAGCGCCCACCCCATCAACGCGACAGCAGCCGTTGACACGACAGCTACCAGCCCATTCCGTACAGCGATCATCCGGCAATGGTCGCACGTTGCGTACCTAGTCTCCAATCACCGTGCGCAACAGGGGCGACCGGTGCCATGCTGAACGCTCGTATCCATCATGGCCCTGTCATCAACACCTTCTACTGCGCAACCCGCCGCTGAGCGCCGCGCCGCCACCGTCGAACTGCTGCGCGCTCGTGGTGCGCTCGCGTGCCCGGACACACTGCCGTTGGCTGCGCGGCGCGACGACCTGATGTCAGCGATTCGCGACCACCAAGTGGTCATCGTCGCCGGCGAAACGGGCTCGGGCAAGAGCACGCAGTTGCCCAAATTGTGTCTCGATCTGGGGCGCGGCGTGAACGGCTTGATAGGCCACACGCAGCCGCGTCGAATGGCAGCGCGCACCATCGCCGAGCGTGTCGCCGAGGAGTTGGGCACCGATCTGGGCACCACCGTTGGCTACACCGTTCGCTTCACCGACACCGTCGGCGAGCAGACGTTGGTGAAGGTGATGACAGACGGCATCTTGCTGGCCGAGATCCAACGCGACCGCATGCTGCGCCGCTATGACACGCTCATCATCGACGAGGCCCACGAGCGCAGCCTGAACATCGACTTCCTGCTCGGCTACCTCGCGCAGCTGTTGCCGAAGCGCCCGGACCTGAAGCTGATCGTCACCTCGGCCACCATCGATACGCAGCGCTTCAGCGAGCACTTTGCGCAGCTCGATGGCACGCCGGCGCCGATCATCGAAGTCAGCGGCCGCACCTTCCCCGTCGAGATTCGCTACCGACCGTTCGGTGCCCGCGAGGACGACCCGGATGATGACCGCGATCAAGTGCAGGCCATCGTCGATGCTGTCGACGAACTGTCACACCAGGGCGACGGTGACGTGCTGGTCTTCCTCTCCGGTGAGCGCGAGATCCACGACACCGCCGATGCACTGCGCCGCCACTTCACCGAGTCGGCACGCACCTCGCGCGGCGGCCCCGCCGACGTACTGCCGCTGTATGCGCGCCTGTCAGCGGTCGAACAACATCACATCTGGCAGCCCCACCGTGGGCGAAGGGTCATCTTGTCCACCAACGTGGCCGAGACCTCGCTCACCGTTCCCGGCGTGCGGTACGTCGTCGATGCCGGCGCTGCGCGCATGTCGCGTTACAGCCATCGGTTGAAGGTGCAGCGACTGCCCATCGAGGAGGTCTCGCAGGCATCGGCCAACCAGCGCGCCGGCCGCTGCGGCCGAGTCGCCCCGGGTGTCTGTATTCGCCTCTACGACGAGGCCGGGTTCAGTGACCGACCGGAGTTCACCGAGCCCGAGATCCTGCGCACCAACTTGGCGTCGGTCATCCTGCAGATGACGGCGTTGGGCCTCGGCGACGTCAGTGCCTTCCCTTTTCTCGACCCGCCCGACTCGCGCTCGGTGCGCGACGGCTACGGGCTGCTCGAGGAGTTGGGCGCCATCCAGCAGCTCTCCGACACGAAGCATGCCAATGACAAGCGGACCATCGACCGGCGGCTGACACCGCTGGGCAAGCGACTGGCTCGGTTGCCGATCGACCCGCGCCTTGGCCGGATGGTGTTGGAGGCCGAGCGACACGGATGCGTACGCGAGGTCATGATCATCACGGCCGTGCTGAGCATCCAGGACCCTCGGGAACGACCGACTGAGCACCGCGCAGCCGCTGACGAACTGCATCGCCGCTTCCAGGTGGCAGGTAGCGACTTCCTCTCGCTGGTCAAGCTGTGGGACTACCTGCGTGAACAGCAGCAGGCGCTCAGCAGCAGCCAGTTCCGCAAGCTGTGCCGCACCGAGTACCTCAACTACCTGCGGGTCCGCGAGTGGCAAGACCTCTTCAGCCAGCTGCGCCAGGTCGCCGGGCAGATCGGCATCCGTCAGGGCAGTACCGCCGGCCACCCCGACCGTGTTCACCAGGCATTGTTGTCCGGTCTACTCAGCCACTTGGGTATGCGCGACGGCACCACCCGCGAGTACAAGGGCGCGCACGGCTCGAAGTTCGCGATCGGCAACGGTTCGGTGTTGTCCAAGGCGCTGCCGAAGTGGATCATTGCCGGTGAACTGGTCGAGACCAATCGCCTGTGGGGACGCGTCGTCGCATCGGTGCAGCCGGAGTGGGCGGAGGATCTCGGTGAGCACCTGGCTCGCCACAGCTACGGCGAGCCGTCGTGGGATGCCCGCCGCGGCGCGGCCGTGTGCAGCGAGCGTGTGTCACTCTTCGGCTTGCCGATCGTGGGCAACCGCACCATCGGATACGACCGCATCGACCGCGCTGCCGCCCGCGAGATCTTCATTCGCTGTGCGTTGGTCGAGGGCGACTGGGAACAGGGCGCGGGCAACCGCAAGTTCTGGGAGCGCAACCAGCGCTTCCTCGGTGACCTGAAGGGGTGGGGCGAACGCGTCCGCAGGGTCGACCTCGTCGACGAGGAAGCAGTGTTCACGTTCTACGACTGGCGGCTGGGTTCCGACGTGGTCAGCACTCGGCATTTCGACCGTTGGTGGAAGCTCACGCGGGCCAAGCAGCCTGAGCTGCTCACCATGCGGTTGGAGGACTTCGTCGGCGAGGACAACGCCGCCAGCGTTCACGACTTCCCTACCGTGTGGCACCACCAGATCGAGGGCCGCGACCCAATGGCGCTGGCCGTCACGTACCGGTTCGAGCCGGGCGCCACCGACGACGGCGCCACCGTGCACGTGCCGCTCGCCGCGCTCAACCAGGTCGAGCCCACCGGCTTCGATTGGAACGTGCCCGGCCTGCGCGCCGACCTGGTCGCGGCACTGCTGCGCGTGCTGCCCAAGGAGTACCGGCGTGAGCTGGTACCGATGAACGAAGTCAGCGACAAGGTGGTGGCCTCACTCGGCACGCCAGCGGCGTGGGAAGACGGCACCGCGCTGGCCGCGGCGCTGTCAACAGTGGTCAACGACATCGCCGGGGTGGCCGTGCCTCCACATGCCTTCGACGTATCGCTGGTACCACCGCACCTGCGCATCGGCTTCTCCATCGACGACGAGCACGGAACACCGGTCGCCATCGGCAAGGACATCGTCGCACTGCGCAAGCTGGTCGCACCCCGAGTACGGGCCGCGGTTGCACGCGAGTCGCCGATCGAAGAACGCAAGGGAATCATCACGTGGGACTTCGGGGACCTGCCGTCGGAGGTCTCCGCGTCGCGCGCAGGAGTGTCGGTGCGCGGCTATCCGGCGCTGCTCGATGACGGCAACAGCGTCAGCATCCGCGTCTTCACCAAACCCGCGCTGCAAGCGAAGGTGATGCGTGCCGGGGTACGGCGCCTGCTGCTGCTGGCGGTGCCGGTGAGCAAGCGCACCGTCGAGCAGTACCTCACCAACTCGGCGAAGCTTGCGCTGGCCCGCGGCCAGATCTCGCTCGACGCAATTGCGGCGGACTGTGTCATGGCTGCTGCCGACGATGTCATCGAACAGCGTGGCGGGGTCGCGTTCAGCGCCGCTGAGTTCGAGCTGCTCGTGCGCGCCGCTCGCAACGCTCTGCCCGAGACTGCTGCCACTGCCCTGCGCACCACCGCCGAGGTCATCGCTGCCGCAGATGAGGTGCGCAGCCGGCTGGACAAGCTGGTGGCGCCACCCGTCGCCAGTTCAGCGGCCGACGCTCGCGAGCAACTCGACCGGTTGCTGCGGCCCGGCTTCGTCGCCGCCACTGGCGTCGGCCGGCTTGCCGATGTCGTGCGCTACGTCCGTGCCATCGACCATCGACTCGCCAAGCTTCCCGAGGACCCGCACCGCGACGCTGCCAAGTTGCGCGACGTCGCCGCCCTCGAAGCTCGCTACGTCGCCCTACTGCGCCGGACCGAGCGCGATGACATCACGGCGGAGTTCATCGATGTCGGTTGGTTGCTGGAGGAGATGCGCGTCAGTATCTTCGCTCAACAGCTGGGTACTGCCCGACCCGTCAGCCTCGCCAAAGTCAGCAAAGCCCTGGTCACATTGGGCGGCTGAAGCTCAAGATTGCCGTGTCAGCGTTGAAGGCTGGCCAGCGGCGGGCGCTCGGAGAGGTTGAGCGGCACGCCCGAGCCATCGGCTCGACGTAGCTGGTGGTCGCCGCCGGCCAGCAATGCGCCGCCGGAAACACGGCCCAACATCGTCGCCATCACCTCTGCGGCCTGCACCGAAAGCGCATGCAGGCTGCGGTGACGATGCTCGCGCACACCAAGGTCGACCTGCGCAATTGCCTCTGCGCCGTAACGCTCAGCGATGTCGATCAGCAACGCAATCTCCACCCCCCAGCCCTGCACGAACGGCAGCTGCTCCAGCACTTCCCTACGACCTGCGTACTCACCGGCCAGCGGCTGATGCAGCCCAGTGAGCCGCGGGTAGTACAGCGACATCAGTGGTCGAGTGACCAGTTCCGTCGTCCGTCCGCCGCCGCCCAGCTGTGTGGGTCGATGAAAAACTGGCTTCACCAACGCGACCGAGTCGTCGTCGATCATCGGCGCCAGCAGCTTGGCGATCCAGTTCGGCTCGAAGCTGGTGACATCTCCATCCAGCCAGACCACGAAGTCGCCCTTGCTGGCGGCCAGGCTGGCCCACAGAACATTGCCCTTGCCGTGGCCCACGCCGTGCACCAGGTGCAGCTCTTCGATCGGAATCACTGTCGCACCGGCGCTTGCCGCAACCTGGGCGGTGTCATCGGTGCTGCGGTCGTCCAGCACGATCAGCTCGTCGACCAACGGCATGCGCCGCATGAGCGTGTGGCGCACCATGTTGACCAGTGGGCCGATGGTGGCGGCCTCGTCACGGCACGGAATGCACACCGAAACCGTCCGGCCCTGCTTGGCCTCCAACAACAAGTCGAGCGCGCACTCGTCGACTTCAAATGTCCGCACACCGCTCATCGCAGCGACCACGTTGGCTCGTAGTATCCAGCGCCATGTTCCTCTACGGAGTGGTCAACGCCAGCCCCGACTCGCTGAATGCCGACTCGATCGTCGGTACCGTCGAGCAGGCCCTCGCCCGCGCCAATCAGCTGCTGGCCGACGGGGCCGACGGTCTGGACCTTGGCGGCCAGGGCAGTACCGATGCTGCCACCGTGGTGCCGTGGGAGGCCGAGTGGGCGCGCCTGCGCGACCTGGTGCCCGCACTGGTTGCGCTGGGCGTACCGATGAGCGTGGACACGTGGCGCCCGGAGGTGCTGCGCCGAGCTCTGCAGGCAGGCGCCACCGTGATCAACGCGGCCGACGGCATGCAGAGCGATGAAATGTGGCAGGTGGCCGCCGACTTCGACGTTCCCATCATCGTGCCGTTCCTGAGCGGGCCGAACCCGCGAGCTATGGAGATGGTGGACCGTGACCCCGTCGAAGCGATCACCGAATTCTTCGACGCACGCCTCCGCGACGCCGACCGCTACGGGCTGCGCAGCCGGTGCGTGCTGGACCCTGGCACCGGCTTCGCCCCCAGCAACTGGTCGTGGGACGAGCGCTACCTCTACCAGAAGCGGGTCTACAGCAACCTGGCTGCCATGCGCGTGTTCGGCCTGCCGCTGTACATCGCGCTGCCCTGGAAGGAGACCGCGCAGCACGATGAGCTGCTGGAAATCGTCATTCGCAACACGCCAGAGTTCGGCCGCGTGCACTACCCCGCGAAGGTGCGCTCGTTCGAGCGTCGCATTGCCAGCGAATAGGAACGGGCGCATCTAGAGGGTGAGCGGTCCGCGGGCGTGGATCTCGCTGGGCGGCAGCGTCGCGTCCCAGTCCGGCGGGCACAGCTGCGGCGCCACTTCGCTGAGCGGGGCGAGCACGAAGCGACGATCGAAGATGCGCGGGTGCGGAACTGTCAGCGCCTCGCTGGTGATGGTGATGTCGTCGTAGAACAACAGGTCGACATCGAGCGTGCGCGGGCCCCAGTGCACAATGCGCTGACGCAGAGCGTTGGCCTCGATGCGCTGGCAGCGGCGAATCAGCGCGTAGGGGTCGAGCGGCGTTTCGATCTGCACGACCATGTTGAGGTAGGCACCCTGATCATCGGGCCCGCCAACGGGGGCAGTCTCGAACACCTGCGACATCGCAACGATGTTGCTCAGCTCGCTCACTGCGAAGCGCAGGTAGCGCTCGCGATCGCCGAGGTTGCTGCCCAGCGCGATGAACGCTGAGTGGGCCACCAGCGGCGGAGCGGCTGCTTCCGCCCGGGTGCGCAAGATCTTGACGGCGGTGCTTTGCACGCTCTCGGGGATCGGCGGACGCAGCTTGGTCAGCGTGACTTCCACTTCGTCGACAAGGTCGAACTCGAGGACGACATCTGCCACCTTGGCGGCGAGCCGTTCCAGCAACATGTCCTTGCTGTCGCGAGCGAGCTCGGTGACGCGCTCGCACACCAGCCCGTAGTGCACGGTGGCGGCAAGGTCGTCACTACGACCGGCCTCGTGCAGATCGACGCCGATGGAGAGGTCGATTCGGATTGGTTGCGCCGTCTCACGTTCGTGTGGCAAAGCGCCGATCACGGTGAGGACACGCAGGTCGTCGATCAAGATTCGGTCCATGGGATGGGACCTCCCTTCGAAGTGCGGCGTCACGCTATCCGCGCCCATTCGCCTTGTCGCTTCGTGCGACGTGACACCTAGCCCCCGTGGGCGCCGCAGTCTTCACCGAGCCGGCGCAGGCAGCTCGCGGCGGATGACGCGCTGGGGCGCACAACGCACGAAGCCCTCCCCGAGTGGGAAGGGCTTCGAACATCCGGGTGGAGGTGCGGGGAATTGAACCCCGGGCCTCAGCAGTGCGATTGCTGCGCTCTGCCAACTGAGCTACACCCCCGGTTGGAGACCCGAGTGTAGCGGTGTCAGGCGGCGTTGAACCAGGTCTGATCGCCGTAGCTGCGGTCCATCTCGTAGTTGCGCAACTGCACCAATTTGTAGCAGTAGCCGCACAGCGAAACGAAGGAAAGAGCGAAGGCGTAGACCATGACGTTGGCGTGCGTGGTGGCAGCAAGGAAGCCGGTGATGCCGACGGTGACGACAAGAATGAACAGCACGTTGGCACGACGGCGGCGCAGGACTTCGCGCTGGCTGACCTTGTGCAGGTGCATCTGACGGTGGCCAGCAGTGTTGTCGGCGTGAGCGCCACCGTGGCTGCGCTGCGGCGCGACGCCGGTCATCGACGCCGAGCTCATTGCCGGCGAGCGACGCACCTGGCCGGGCTGGCCGTGCGCCATGTGACGCTGCTGCGGTGCCTGCGCCAGCGGGCGAGCCATGCTGCGCATCGGCACCATGGTGCGAGTGGGAACTGCGCGCTGCAGGGTGGAGAGCTGACGGCGGAAGTCGGTGACCGACGAGTTGGGCCGGTTCTCGACCCGTGACCGCAAGAGCGGCGGGATGATGACGGCGGCCCAGACGGCGGCGACGGCGAGGAGAACGATTGGCTGCATCAGATTGCGCCTGTCATTTTGACATCGATGGGCTGGGAGCGAAGGGCAGGAGTTGAGGTCATGGTGTTCACAAGAGTTCCTCCGGGTGTCTTGAAGCCGAACTTCGGGTCAACGGTCGACATCCGATTCATTACGGTTCTACTACTTTCGTAACATCGGATGCAATGTTAGCGGGTCGCCGGTACGTACCGGACCGCCCGCCTACTTTCTCCCAGAGTGCAATTTCGCCGATCACCATTGCCTTGTCGGCGGACTTGCACATGTCGTAGATGGTCAACCCGGCGATAGCACAGGCGTGCAACGCCTCCATCTCGACACCGGTGCGGTCGACCGTGTCGACCTGTACTTCGATCTCGATGAAATCATCACCGATTTCGAAGTTGACATTTACCGAGCCCACGAGCAACGGATGACACAGCGGAATCATGTCGCTGGTGCGTTTCGCCGCTTGGATGGCAGCGACACGGGCCACGGCGAGAACGTCGCCCTTCTTCACTTCCCGGTTGACGACCGCCTCGGTGGTGGCCGGTTGCATGAACACACGACCACGAGCCACAGCCCGACGGTGTGTCGGATCCTTCGGCGTCACGTCGACCATGCGAGCCCGACCCATGGGGTCGAGGTGTGTGAAAGTCAGGTCACTCATCTGTCACGGAACTGTAGTACCTCGTTCAGCTAGGAAGTAACCACCGGGCCGGTGTCGACCGCTTCGAAGGAGGAGCCGGGGATGCCTTTCAGCTGATTCAAGTCGTTGTCCACCCAGCCGCTGCTCGGCGCTCCCTGGAAGAACCAGTTGCTGCCGTTGTCGGCAACGATCACTCCGTAGTTCTGCATGGCGACCGCGATCACGCGAGCCTGGCCGGTGAGACCGTTGATGTCGAAGCTCGCCTTCAAGCGCAGCCGCTGCCCCATCGCCGGCGCATTGGGGTCGGCGACCGCCGATGCGAAGTGGGTTGCGGGAAGGATGTAGCCGCGACGGGTCGAGCTGAAGGTGATGCGGATCGCGTGGTTGATCTGACCGGCGGCGACCTCGTCGTAGCGCACCAGGCCCGGCAGGATCGGTAGGCCGGCGGCGTCCGTGCTGGTCCAACCCAGCGGGCGCAGCGCGTTGCTGGTCATGTCGAACTTGGCACCACCCGCGGCCAACCACCCGGGGCCGCTCCTGCGGGCGACGCCGAGCTCGAACAGGGTGCACGTGCCCTGCTGCAGTACCAGCACGTGACGGTCACCCTTGGCCGGGGCGCCTTCGACGGGCGCATCGAGCGGAATCGGGAACGGGCCAGGATCGCTCTCGTCCGCATATGCGTCATAGCTGATCGGCACCAGCGGTTGGTTCGCCGGCACGACGACGTACGGGATGCCGTACGCGGGGTTCTCACCGAAGTCCGGGTTCAGGTTGTCGCTGCCCCGCGCCCGGATGTAGTTGACCATCGCCGTGCTGTTGGCCAGCAGCGGTGCGTCGCGGACCTTCGTGTTCCACGTGTTGTCGCTGGGGTACATCGGGCACCCGCCCAGCGTCGGCCCAGGCAGCCTCATCCGCACCGCTGGCTCCGCGGCAGCCGCTGAGCCACCGACGGCCACAATCGCCTGTGTGCGCAGGCCATTCGGGGCCGCGTGCGTGACCGGGTCGAACCGAGCGCCAGCAAGGAGGAGCGCCCCCGCAAGTGTGGCCCCCAGGGCAGCACGAACCTTCACATCTGCGACCTTACCGTGGACGGCGAAACCGTAACGCTGGCAGCGAATCTCAACGCTTGGCAACATTCGATGCCGGCGTCGGGCCACTCAGCGCTAACCGCCGATCTGGCTCATCGAACGGCGGGGCTTGACGAAGGTGACCTGGTTGATCTGGTGACCGGCCCACTTCATGCCGACGGCACGCTGGATCTCTTCCGCGACCTGGTCGTCGGTGGCACCGGCGCGCATCATCTTCAGCAGATCGAA
Source organism: Acidimicrobiales bacterium (assembly GCA_038328705.1). GTDB lineage: Bacteria > Actinomycetota > Acidimicrobiia > Acidimicrobiales > Ilumatobacteraceae > UBA668. The sequence continues at coordinate 17,353 of JBBQMG010000051.1, forward strand.
CTCGGTGGTCGCGAACAGGCATGTGCGGAACTGGCCATCAGCCGTCATACGTACGCGGTCACAATCGCCGCAGAACGGCTTGGTCACCGTCGGGATGACGCCGACCATGCCGCGGCCATCGAGGTAGCGCCAACGATCCGCCGGCGCTGCACCGCGGGCAGGCACCAACTCCAGCGGGAACTCGGCGGAGAGCGCGGCGACGATTTCGTCCTGTCCGACGACCTTGTCGTTCAGCCAGTGGCCCGTTGCATCCAGCGGCATGAACTCGATGAAGCGCATCTCCACGTCGTTGTCGCGGCCGTAGCGAGCGAGGTCGACGATCTCATCGTCGTTGACCCCGCGCTCGATGACGGCGTTGATCTTGACCGGCGAGAAGCCAGCCTCCTTCGCGGCCTCGATGCCGTCGAGAACACGCTCCAACTCGTCGCGCCTGGTCATGCGATGGAACTTCTCGCGCACGAGTGTGTCGAGGCTGACGTTGACGCGGCGGAGGCCGGCGTCACGTAGTTCGTGGGCCATGTTGCGCAGGGTCGAACCATTGGTGGTCATCGACAGGTCGACACCGAGCGCAGCCAGCTTGCTGACCAGCACCGGGAGGTGGGCCCGCATGGTCGGCTCGCCGCCGGTGAGGCGCAACCCGTCGACCTCGAACCGTTCGACGAAGAGGCGGGCCAACCGCTCGATCTCCTCGAACGTGAGCACATCGCTGCGCGGCACCCACTGCATGCCTTCCTCCGGCATGCAGTACGTGCAGCGAAAGTTGCAGCGATCGGTGACCGAAATGCGGAGATCACGGATGGTGCGACCGAACGGGTCGATCAAGTCCATCGCGTCACACTACCGACGTTCACGACAACGACAGCAACATCGTCTGGACGTCGCCGCCCACCGCGACGCCATCGCCATCGAACACGACGGCAATCGCATTCGCCTGCGAGGTGGCCGCCAACTGATGGCTGCCCTGCGCCCCGACCGATCGAATGTGTACACGCCCGTCGTCGCCGAACCTGGCGAACACACGCACGTAATGGGTCTTGCCATCGGGACGGCGCGGCAGGCCATCGTCGGCGATGGCCGGGATCGTCAGGCGGTCGATTGCCGTGTGGCCCATCATCTGGCGTAGCGCAGGGCGGGCAAGCAGCTCGAAGCTGACCAGCGAGCTGACCGGGTTGCCAGGCAATCCGAACACCGGCACATGACGCTGGTCGGCCGCGAGCAGACCGAAGGCGAACGGCTTGGCAGGCTTGATCGCGATCTGCATCCACTTCATGTCGGCGATGCGTGAGAGCACCGCCTTCACCACGTCGTAGTCGCCCATGCTGACGCCGCCGCTGGTGACGATCGCATCGCAGGTGGACGCCGCCGCGCGCAGCACATCCTCCAGTGCCGCTTCGTCGTCGCGCACGATTCCGAGGTCGACCGCCGCGCAACCAGCGTCGCGCACGGCACCCAGCAGCATCGTGCGATTGCTCTCGCGGATCTGGCCGGGTTGTAGCGGCGAGCCGTCGTCGATCAGTTCGTCACCGGTGCTCAACACCGCGACTCTAGACCGAGGAACCACCGACACCACGGCCGCGTTCACACTGGCCAGCACGCCGGCGACCGCCGGGGTCACCAGTGTGCCCACCGGGTACAGCGCCGTGCCTGCGCGAACGTCGTCGCCAACGCCACGCACCGCAACACCGGCCGTCGTCGACGCACGAATACGAACGTAGACCGAGCCATCCACACTGCGGTCACCGAGCAGTTCGGTGTCCTCCACCATCACGATCGCATCGGCCCCAGCCGGGACCGGCGCGCCGGTCATGATTCGGATGGCCTCGCCAGGCTGCAGCACCCGGTCTGTGTGGGCACCGGCGGCCACCTCGCCGACAACAGGCAGGTCGGCGGGGACGGCTGCTACCGACGCGGCGACGACCGCGTAACCGTCCACCGCGCTGTTCGCGAACGGGGGCACGTCCTCCGCCGCGACGACTGCAGCGGCCAGGACAAGGCCGGTTGCCTCGCGGCAAGGCACCTCGGTCGGCGCACCCGCTGGGCAGCGGTCGAGCACATAGCGGCGGGCCTCGGTGATGTCGATCACGCCGCAACGGTACCGTGAGGCAGGTGACGTCGTACGCCCCGTTTCCCTCCGCCCATGAACCCACGGGCCACGTGGCGCGCTGGGCAACGTGGGAGGGCGATGGTGAGGAGACCACCACCATCTTGTGGGAGAACGAAGGGTTCACGGTCAGCGGCCAGGTTGGTCGCGAGAACGTGCAGTACGTGTTGCGGCTGTCGCCGACCTGGCAGGTCCGCCAGTTCTTGCTGTTCCGCGATCTAGAGGAGCCTGACCTATGGTTGGCCACCGATGGCAGTGGCCGCTGGGGCGAGATGAACGGCGCCCATCGCACCGAGCTGGACGGCTGCTACGACGTCGACCTTGCCTGTACGCCGTTCACCCACACGCTCCCCATTCGACGACTACCGCTCCACGAGGGACACGCCGCCGAACTGCCGGTCGTGTACGTCGACCCTGAAACGCTGGGAGTCCGACCGGACCTGCGGCGTTACACACGGATCGGTTCCCACCGGTGGTTGGTCGAGCAGCTGGAGACTGGCACCAGCGCTGAGCTGGAGGTCGACGAGTTCGGCCTCGTGCTCGACTACCCCGCGTTGTTCCGCCGTTTGTCCTGACGCGTGTCGTAGAGCGCGCGCAGCTCGTCAGCATCGGCCAACCGACGCATCGGCTCGCGCAAGGCCACGAGGTTCATCTGCGCCATGTGATCGCGCAGCCAGTGCGACACCATCTCCGGATGACGGGCCGCCACCTCGCGCAGCACCCAGCCGAGCACCTTGCGGATGAAGAACTCCGTCTCTGGCAGCAACAGAGTCGCGTAGGCGAAGAATCGATCGAGCTAGCGATCCTGACGCAGCACCGTGCGCAGGGAGAGCACCGCCGACCGTCGAATCCAGAAGTCTGGGTGGTGCACCCAGCGGTCCAGATGAGGCATCAAACCCAGGGTGTCGCGGGCGTCGAGATCGGCGACGACCGAACCGGCCAGTGGGTCGACCAGCGCCCACGTGTAGCTGTCGCGCAACGTGTTGTAGAGCCACGGCACGTCGAGCAGTGTGATCAGTTGTGGACGCAACACCAGCAGCTCGACGGCTGACTGCCGGCACTCGTGTACAGGATGAGCCCACAGCGCGTCGGCGACCGCGAACAGTTCGTCATGGGCGAGACCAGGGTGCGCGCTCAGCCAGCCCTTCGCGACGACGCGCATGGCGGGCACGCCGGAGCCAACGAACTGCAGCTCGCTCTTTAGGTACGCCTGCTCGGTGATCGCGCGGGTCGGCGAACCCGCTGCGGTCAACTGCGCCAAGAAGCCAGCGGCTTCGGCCGCTGCGTTCACACTCGCCCTTGCAACCACGTACGGAAGTCGGCGCCGATCTGTTCGTCGTCGAGCGCAATCTCGACCACCGCGGTGAGCCAACCCAGCGGGTTGCCCGTGTCGTAGCGGCGGATGTCACGAAGCACGCCGTGGAACGGGCCGTCGGCGGCCTGCATCCGCAGCGCGTCGGTGAGTTGAATCTCGCCACCGGCACCAGGCTGGACGGCAACGATCTTGTCGAACACGTCAGGGGTGAGCACGTAGCGGCCAATGATGATGAGGTCGCTGGGGGCGTCGGCCACCGCCGGCTTCTCGACCATCGTCCGAATGCTGACCACACCGTCATCGTCGAGAGGGCTCGACGGGTCGATGACGCCATAGGCACTGACGTCGGCCATCGGGACCCGCTTGAGACCCACGACGCTGCCGCTGGTGGCTGCGCTCAGATCGCACATCTGCGCGAGCAGGCTGGAGTCACCCATGATCTCATCGGGCAGGAGCACCGCGAAGGGTTCGTCGCCCACCGCCTCGCGGGCGCAACCAACCGCGTGGCCGAGGCCGAGGGCTTGGTCCTGATAGGCAAATGTCACTCGAACGTCGCGGCCAATTCGCTCGAGGCGATCCGCCACCTGGTGACGACCAGTGGCGTGCAGTTTGGCGACGACCTCGGGAGCCTCGGCGAAGTAGGCCTCGATCGCCGGCTTCGCATGGCTGGTGACGACGACAACGTGCTCGATACCGGCCCCGACGGCTTCGTCGATGATCAGCTGCAGCGCCGGAGTGTCGATGATGGGCAGCAGTTCCTTGGGAACCGCCTTCGTCGCCGGCAGGAACCGGGTACCCATCCCTGCCGCCGGAATCACTGCTGTTCGTGCCCGCATACCCTCACTCTACGCGCCGAGCGCCGGGTAGCCTTAGCACTCGCACTACTCGACTGCTAGAACCAGCTGTCACCGACAACCAACGACAGCCACCGGAGCCACCGATGCCCACATACGTCTACAAGTTCATCGATACCGGCGAGACCATCGAGGTCCAGCAGCCCTTCAGCGACGACGCACTCACCGAAGCCGTGCACCCTGGGTCGGGCACCGTCATGCCGGTCAAGAAGGTGTTCCTGCCTGTCGGCGTCACGTTCAAGGGCGGCGGCTTCTACAAGACCGACAGCCGTGGCGGCTCCAGTTCGCCGTCGAAGGCCGCATCGTCGGACAGTTCGTCGTCAGCGCCGAGCTCGACAACCCCATCGTCGTCCAGTGGTGACTCGAGCAGCTCCTCAACGCCCGCCCTGTCCGCACCCGCGAGCACGCCGGCGCCAACCAGCAGTTCCAGCTCAAAAAGCGACTGAGTCACTGAATCGCATGCGCGCTGATATGGTGCGCTGAGGCGGCTTCCCCCAAGCACGGCGCAATCCACCGGTGCGGTGGCGGAGGTTTCCATGTCCATTGTCCCCCGGCTACGGCTGCTGTTCGCGCGCCGGCCGTGGCTCTACTGGCTGCTTGTCTGGATGTGCGCGGCTGTCGTGTGGTTCAGTGTCGCGGGCGCACTGGCGGACGTGACTCGAGAGCGCGACTCGTGGGGCGCGACGCGCACGGTGTGGGTCGCCAGCGGCCCTGTTGCCGCCGGTGAGTTGGTTGGGGCGACAGCGTCCGACTACCCACTCGCAATGGTCCCGCCAAGCGCAGTCACGTCGGTGCCCGCCGATGTCGTCGCCGCTCGATCGATCGGCGCCGGCGAAGTCGTGGTGTCGGCCGACCTGGCGGCCGATGGTCTGATACCTGCGGACTGGGTCGTCTTCGCAGTACCCGCCGATGGCTCGCCGACGCTGCTGATCGGCAATGAGGTAAGCCTGTTCGGCAGCGGCCAACTGTGGTGCGACGGGTTAGTGGCAACGGTCAGCGAGGCGGCAGTGGAAACTGCCGTCCCGTCGGACTGCGCCGCATCGATCAGCGCCCAGCTGGCCCTCGGAGCCGTCACCCTCGCCCGCCATCCCTAGCCAAATGGAGGGTTTCAACCCCTCCCCAGGTCCTTGGAACCCTCCGTCGGATGCGTCAGCGTGGCGGCAGGGCTTGGGCGAGGTCGGACCAGATGTCGTCGATGTCTTCGATGCCGACACTCATCCGGATCAGGCCCGGGGCGACGTGCGCGTCACCGGCGTACTTCTGGCGCCGCTCCAGCGAGGTCTCCACACCTCCGAGGCTGGTGGCCGGCACGATCATTTCGACCGCGCGGCACACGCCATCTGCAGCATCGGCGCCTCCGGCAAGAACGAACGACACCATCGCCCCGAAGCCCGGGTAGCGAACGTCGGTGACGCACGGGTGGGCTCGTAGCCGCGTCACCACTTCGGCGGCATTGCCCTGCATCCGTTCCATGCGCAACGGAAGTGTGCGCAGACCGCGCAACGCGAGGAAGGCTTCCAGAGAACCAGGCGTGCTGCCATTCACCAGCCGTGTCTGGTGCAGCCGCTCATAAACCGCATCGTCGGCGGCAATGGCCAGGCCGATCAGCAAGTCGCTGTGGCCGCCGATGAACTTGGTTCCGCTGTGAATGACGATGGTCGCACCCTCGGCCAAGGGTTGCGCACAGATCGGCGTGGCGAACGTGCTGTCCACCACCACCTTCGCTCCTGCGGCCGCGGCTGCCGCACAGATGGCCGGGATGTCGGCAACATCCAACGTGGGGTTCGTCGGCGTTTCGATCCACACGACGTCGGCGCCGGCGGTGGCGGCAACGACCTCGGCGGTGTTACCGATGTCGACGAAGCGAACCTCCAACCGTGATTGCTGCACGAGGTCGGCGACCAGGGCGCGCACCCCGAGATACGAACAACTGGGCAGCACGAGCACCTTCGGCGCGAGTGCAAACAAGGCCGACGCCGCAGCCGCCATACCGGACGAGAACGACACTGCTCGCCCGCCCTCAAGTGCGCCCACAGCCTCCTCGAGGCCGATCCAGCCGGGAGTGCCGTGCGTGCGCGTGTACTCCCCTGCCTCGCCTCGGAAGTTGCTGGCCATCACGATCGGGTGGTTGAGCGGGTCACCTATTTTCCCCGGCCGACCCGCTGTGACCGCGATGGTCGCTGGGTTGCGCGAGTCGGTCACGCCGGCTGCCGCCCTTCTTGGCGGCCGTCGGCGTGGTGGGCGAATCGGCCTGCGTCGGCGGCGTGGACGGGATCGGGTCTATCCCACGGCCAACCACCGAACCCGGTCCGGCGGTAGTCGGCGAACGCCTGCTGAATCTCCGCTTCGGTGTTCATCACGAACGGCCCGTACTGGGCGACCGGCTCGCCGATCGGGCGTGCCTGCAGCATCAGGATCTCGGCACCCTCAGGACCGGCAACCACCGGTGCGGACTGCGCTGCGTCGACCACGGCGCCGGTACTGGTGGCGACGTCTTCGCCGCCAATGGCGACCGAGCCTTCGAACACGTACAGCACACGCATCGTCTCATCGCCGTTGGCAGCGGCCAGCGTGAGGCTGGCGCCGGGTTGCATCGTGATATGGAGAATCGACACGTCGGCCTCTGGACGTGACGCCCACGAGGCGGGCGGCGGCGACGGTGGCGTCAGCCCTGCGTAACCCCCGGCGATCACGGTCACCGCCGATTCGCGGCCAGCATCGTCAAGGTGTGCGTGCTGAGGAATGTCCTCGCTCCACAGCATGGTGAAGTACGGGTCGACCATCTTGTCGCTGGCGGGCAGATTCATCCAGATCTGGAACAGCTCGACGGTGTTCGGGCCATCGGTGTCGAGCAGCGGGAACATCTCGCAGTGCACGACGCC
>JBBQMG010000052.1:0-24327 GCA_038328705.1 Acidimicrobiales bacterium
AAGGACTTTCTGGGCAGCGATGGTCCCATAGCTCGTTCTGGGTGTTGTCAGTTCCGCAGTCCGGGACGCAGCACGCCCAGAAGAGCCGGCAGCAGCAGTCGGCAGGACGCGACCTACCAACCCATGTGGTCAGAGCACTAGCTCTCGTGACGGCCGAGGCAACCGATTCGGTCGCTGCGTCGTGTGCTCAAATGTGATGATGCAGCAGCGCTCGGGTCGATCGCCGGTCGGCTCGGAATTCGAAGCGCTCTATCGGCGGGAGATCGGATCGCTCCGCACGCTCGCCGCGGGCCTGACCGGTAGCCGCGAGATCGGTGCCGATCTCGCCCACGAGGCGATGCTGCGCGCCTATCGCCAATGGGACAAGGTCGGTGCGTTCGACAGTCCGGGAGCGTGGGTGCGCAGGGTGCTGCTCAACCTTGCCACGGACGTGCATCGACGCCGGGTTCGTGAACTCTACGCACTCGAGCGGCTGCCGGTCGGCGGTGTGTCGGCTGCGGCGGACGCGGTGGACGATGAGTTCTGGCGGGCGCTGCGGGCGCTGCCGGACCTGCAACGCAACGCCGCTGTGCTGTTCTACGTCGATGATCTTGCGGTGAACCGGATCGCGGAGGTGCTCGACGTTGCCCCCGGGACCGTGAAGAAGGCGCTGTTCAACGCACGCAAGAACCTGGCCCATTCGTTGGGCACCGACAATGCCGAGGTGATGTCATGACCACGATCGACGAACGAGGCAGGGCCGCTGCGGCAACGCTGCGTCAGACGATGGACGAAGGCTTCGACGCGGAGGCCGGCCTGGCTCTGGTTCAGACGGAGCAGGTCGTCGTGCACCTGTCCGAGCCCCAACCCCCGCGACGCTCGTGGATGTTCGTTGCGGCTGCGGTGATCGTGCTGGGAATGGTGGGAGTCGGCGTGCTCGCTCTACGAGATCGCGATCGCGTCGACGTCACGGACACGACGACCGCCACGACGACCGCCACGACGACCGCCACGACGACCGCGTCGACGACTGAGACAACACGCCCCGTCCCGTCCACGACGACAGCATCAACGAACCCGCCCGCCATCGAACAGACCGTGATCGTGGCTGATGTGGTCGAGACCGTCGAGCCCGTGCGCGAATCGGTGGCGACCTTGGGCTTCGGGAGCGGCCCCGGTCAACTTGCGGTCGAGAACTTCTGTCAGGAGTGTGAGCCGGTGCAACCATGGGCTCCCGTGCAGCTACCCGATGGTCGCCTGCTCGTCGCTGATATGAGCAACGGGCGTTGGGTCGTCGTCGAGCCCACGCCCGCCGGAGTCGCCGGTGATCCAGCATCGGTGCGCACCACGGAAGTGCCGTGGCCGGACGGCGTCACTGTGAACACACAGCCCGTCGTGGACGACGCCGGCACGGTGTACGCAGTGATGTACGGACCACTTGGGGCCGGTGGCAAACAGGCTGCGCAGCTGTGGGTGTTCGACCCCGCTGATCTTGCAACACCTTTGAGTACCCACCCCGTGACCTCGATCGGGGGTGTGCGGATCGAACTCACACCGACCCAGGTGATCGTCAATGAAGGTGTGATCGACGGGCTCATCCCCGTGATGAACAAACGACCGACCGTGGAGTACGTCGCGGCCGACCCTCAGGCATCCACGGGAGAAACCAGACTACGGGTGGTGTGGGAGGGCGTCTCCACAACCTTCGTGTATGCATCCACCGAAGCACGGCAGTACTTCGGGCAGATGCCGACGCTTCCCGATGGAAGCGTGATGATCTTCCTCACCTTCGACGGCCACGAGTTCGTCGATCGCCTCACCCCTGACGGACGGGTGCATCGGATGGAAGTCCCGCCCGTCGGGTCAGTGCTCGGATCCGGCTCAGTCGACCAGAACGGATTCCTCAGGTTGGAAACCAGCGGCGACCAAACCACCTGGCAGGTCGTGCACTACGAGTTCCCCTGACGGCTCGCCCGTTCAGGGGCACATGTCGTTCAGGGGCACATGTCGTTCAAGGGCACGGCGCGGACTGGTCGCTGAAGAGGCCGTAGACGGTGTCCATGTAGTGGTCGACCAGCGGGAACTCGCCGGTCAGGTCGCGTTCGCTGAGTGCTTCGCCGTTGGCATACCAACGGCTGAGGTAGCCCTCGTAGACGATGTGTTGTGCGGCCGAGTAATCGCCGGCGATTGCGGCGCGCATCAACGGCTCGATGGCGGCGTCGTTGCCGCGCAGCACGCTGTCGTCGATGGTGATCAGCCCATCGGACAGTTCCCGTGCCATCTGGTCGGCGTACTCGATGGCAACCCCTTCCTCGTCCGCCGGCAATTCGCTGGCCAACGCGATGAGACAGAACTCCTGGTTGGACAGCAGCGCCGGCGAGCCCTGCACCTGGAAGATGCGGCTCTGCTCGGTCCCGTCGGCACGACGCCCTTCGCCCAGCTGGCGGATCATGACCTCGTCGGTCACTCGGAACTCGATGCCCAGCTCCTGCAGGCGCATCATCACCGTCGAGCTGAACGGCTCGAAGATGCGCACCTGCGACACGTCGTACAGCACTGGCTGCACGTCGCGCAGCTTCTCCAGCTCGGGCATCACCCGGCGCAGAATCGGCATCGACGAGTAGAACGCGACCGGGCCCTGTGGCTGGGCGAAGTAGGGGACGGCGGCGAGGCTGAGCAGCACGGTTGCAGCGCCCAGCGCCCACGGCACGAGGCGCGCCGCGCGTGGGTTCGACTGGCGTCGGTGGACCCCGCGCAGCAGCCGGTCGACCAGCGACCACCCGAGGGCGAGATGAACGAACACTGCCAGCGGCCACAGGAAGCGAACGTGGTGCGAGGAGAAGCCGACCCTGCCGACGGTGAGCTGACTGACCGAGAGCACCGAGCCGACGACGGCCGCCACTGCGAGCGTGCACGCTGCCGCCAGCAGATGTGCACCTCGGCGGCGGTGGTACACGACCAGCGCCACGAGGACAGCAACCATCGCGACTACCAGTACCGCCGCGACACCGGCCCCGGGCAGGCCGGGAAGCTCCAGCTTCGGCGCCTCTGGCGTGCCGGTGAGCGTGGTGTTGGGAACGGAGGTTGAGAAGCCGCTGCGGAACCACCAAGGCGGCAGCGCGAACAGGCGCGCCGTGATGCCCAACGCCTTGGCCGGGCCTACCTGCAGGTCGCCGCCGCCGGTGTTGTCCGCCAGTCGGCTGAGGTTGCCCTTGCCTGGCCCGAAGAACTGCTCGTAAAGGGTCTGGCTCCATATCGCGAACATCGCGAGCCCGGTCCAGAGCACGATTCGCGACCGAAGCGCATTTCTCAGCGGCAGGTGTGGCCCGGCCCGCCGTGCCAACCAATAGCTGACCGCGGCGACCGGGCACAGGACGGCGAGGATGTAGGCGAAGCTGATGTGCGTCTGCACGAAAACGGAGATCACGGCAAGCGACCATGGGATGCACCAGGTCCGGCCGTCGGTGACCCCCAGCAGCAGCACCAGCAGGAGCAGGAACGGCAGCAGCAGTGCGTGGGCCTGCCAGATGTCGAACAGCATCTCACTGCCCATCGACCACGCCAGTGCGGCAGCGGCGAGCAACGCCCACTGCTGCAACACCCACCCACCGATACGGCGTGCCGCGGCGCTGATCGCCACGATCGTCAGGATGTTGACGACGCCGACACCGATCGCTGCGCCGGGCCCAGGGCTGAACAGCTTGGCGAACGGAGCCACCAGATCGGCGTAGATGGGACCGGGGTTGTTCATGTTCTCGCCGACGCTCAGCGATGCCGATGTCCACGAGCCGAGCCACGGGTGGTGTTCGGTGAGCACGTCTGCGACGCGCACGTAGAGCAACGCGTTGTCACCGATGGGGAACCAGTGATGCATCAGCGCGCGAACGACGGCCGCCACGATCGGCAGCAGCGCAACCGCCAGCACGAAGCGCCGAGCCCACACGTTCGGTTCTGCCGTGGGATGTGCCGCGGGAGTTTCAGTCACGCAGCGACGCCTGTGAGAAGCCGGCGAAGAGCACCAGGAAGCAGATGAAGCTGGTTGCGAACGCCAGGCCGGCGGCGATGGTGAGCGTGAACCCGACCGTGCCGGAAACACCCGACACCGCACCGGTTGCCGTCAGCACCAGCAGCGTCACGACGGCAACGAACGTGGTGGCTGCGATCACCAACATGCGCGCCGCGATGCGCTCGGAGAACGGCAACAGCATCCGAATTCCGTGAGCGATCAGCGACGACGTGTTCATCCGCGACTTGCCGGCGAAACGCTTGCCTCGCGCACAGGGCACCGTCGTTGTCGGCCGGCGCAGCGCGAGCAGCGTGGATGAGTAACAGAGGTCGAAGCTGGGGTGATGCACCGTTGCCTTCAGCGAGTCGCCGCGCTGCGCAGCGAAGTTGCCCGACAGGACGGTGATGCCGGCGATGAGTCGGAAGAAGACCCGGAACATCACGTACAACACGCGAAACAACAGTGGCTCGGAGCGCTTGGTGCGCTCGGCGAGTACCAGCGCAACACCGGATTCACGCAGGGCGGCCAACAGGCGGGGCACGTCGGCTGGTTGGTCCTCGCCATCGGAATCCATCGTGATCACGACGTCGTCATCCGCCAGCGCTGGTGCAACATGCCGCAGCCCATAGACGATCGCTCGCTGGTGGCCGAGGTTGAACGGCGGGGTCAGCACCTGCACGTCGTCGAAGCCGTGCAGGGTCTCGACGTCGGCATCGGTGCCGGCCGAATCGTCGACGACAAGGAACCGGACGGGACCGTATACAGGGGTAGTAGCCGCGATGACTTCCTCGCGTAGCCGCCGGTACGACTCCGTGTCGTGCAGCATCGGGCTGACCACCCAGATCACAGTGCGACCGGAATCACGGTGAGGTGGGCTTGGTGAGAAGCGCGACCACCGATGTGCCGGCGGGCCAGATGCGGCGCAGCGCCGTCGTGCCCCGACTGAAGACCTCCGCGGAACGGTCGATGAAGCGTGGCAGCGACGGGAAGTCGGCGTGCTCGCGCTCGCCGCGTTGCAGCTTACGAACTGCGACCAACGGCAACAGTTCGGGGAACAGGTAGGCACTGGACGTCAGTTCGAAACCGGCGCCGGTGGCGAGTGTGCGCACCTGCCGACGCGAGTACCGGCGGTGGTGGCCCAGCGCAGTGTCCCAGGAGGTGAACGCCCACTGGAAGGCGGGCACCGTGAGGAGTAACCGTGCGCCGGGCTCCATGCGGGCGTTGATGGTGCTGAGCGCGGCGATGTCGTCTTCGATGTGTTCGAGTACGTCGAGCATGGTGACCAGTGTGGTTGCCGGAATCGGAGCGGTCATCGCACTGCGATGATCGGCGCCGAAGTGTGCCGCCAGCCCTTCATCGAGCACCGGTGACGTCTCCTCGAACCGGTATGCAAGCGAACGGCCTTGCGCCACCAACCAGTCACCGAGCTGGCCCGAGCCGGCGCCGATGTCGAGCACGGTGTCGGCGCCCGAGCGGGCAGCGGCCTGGCCGACGAGATGGAAACGGACGCGATGCCAGAACGTGTCGCCGGCTGCACCGGCGACCAAGATCTGCTGCTGTTCGAGAGGGGTGATCGGCTGCTGGTTCAACGGCGTCGACATTAGCGCCGCGCCTGCAGGTCGTCGCAGATCGGTGTGTTGCCATCGGAGGTGCGGACGACGAAGGAGGAGCTGACTTCGGCGTCGGAGAGGTTGGGCGCCGCAAATGCAAACAGCGCCGGTCTTGCGCCGATTGTAACGGTGAGGTGACCCGTCACAGGATCCGACTCGACCGTGATGACGGTGTCGCCACCGGCGACGGGGACGGCGGGGCCGGCCACGGGGTCGCCCACGATGGGCTGATACGTGGCCCTCGCGCTCGACCCGTCGTCGTTGAACGAGATCTCGATCGTGCCATCCACCGAGAAGATGCTGCCGGTGCCGGCATCGGGTGATGCTGTGCCTTCCAGGCGCCTCACGCCGTCAGCCAGTTCCAGCGGTACCCAGCCCATCTGCTCCGAGATGTAGAGGCCGTCGCACTCACCGTCGATCGCGACGATGCCATCGCGCGGTGCATCGACTCCGCGCACCAGATCGGTGACCGACGGGGGAGCGCCACCGAATACGGCGTCGTCGATGCGGTAGCGCATTGCCGTGAACCCGGGCTCCTTCAGGTTCTGTGTCCATGACGCCAGCGAGACATTGACCCAGACGCCCCACACCGTGAGAGCGACGGCAAGCCAACGAACGGCGCGGCAGGGCAGCCCGTCCGGGAGCATGACGACAGCGACTGCAGCCGCGGCGGGGACGACGAGCGCCGGCAACATGTCGGTGAGGTAGCGATTGGCGACGAACCCGATGAGAAAGCTGGGCGCCGCCGCCGCCAGTGCACCCGTCCACAGCGCAAGGAGAGGCCACGGCCGGCGACCGACCAACACCCACACACCGACAAGTGCGAGCAGGAAGAGCAGTGTCGCTGAGGTCGGCAGTGACGACGCAGGCGTGTTGCCCTCGAGCGGGTACGAGCCGAACTCACGGGCGGCGGGTCCGAAGCGCACGAACGGCACCAGCCGCTCGAACCGCAGCGCATCGGGTCGGAGGTACTGCACGACGGTCGTCGGCAGGAACCGCGGGCTGAAGAAGCTGCCGTTGTTGCCCGCGAACCATGCCGCTCGCGCCGGGTTCTGCAGGCTCAGGAGTTGGCGATCAGCGGGTAGATCGAACAACGTGCCGAACTTGGCGACGTTCAGCGCAACATTCAGCAGCACGCCGCCGACGGCGCCCAGCCCGGCTGCAACAGCTGCTCGTCGATGACGACGCCACAGCAGCGCCCCCACCAACCCGACGGCACACAACGCACCGAGGCCGACACTGGAACGCGTCAGCACCGTGCAACAGGCCCCTGTAACGGCGACGATCACTGACCGCCGCGTGGGTACCTCCCACATGCGCAGCGCAGCGATGGCGGTGAGCAGGAACAATGCAAAGGCCCACATCTCCGTCTCGTCGTACACGCTGTTCCACCCGGCGAGGCTGAGTGCCGGTGAGCACGCAACGGCGGCGACCAACACCGCATGCCGCCGGGCCGAACCGCCACCGAGGATAGCGCTGATGCGGCGCGAGAGGTGGAACGTTGCAGTGCACGCAACGAAGAAGGCGACGACCATCGACACCAGTGACAGACGGCCATCCGCCCAGTGCCCGAACACGGCGAACGGCAGGCGCAGCACGGCCAGCGTGGGGCCGTAGTACAGGTATGTCCTGCCGTCGATGAGGAAGCCCTCTGGGCCTGGGATGTTGGCCGGCACATCGAGTCGCCCGCGCAGGAACGCGTGCGCCTGCGCGTCGTAGAAGTCGGTACTGAAACCACCACGGGCGAACAGGTCCCACGGCCGACCACGACAGACCACCAGGAGGAAGATGATGGTGGCGATCAACGTGATGCGGCGTGACCACAGCGACTCGGGAGTGCGCTGCCACGCCCAGAGGCGGCGTGCGGAGGTGGCGATCACAGTGCCACCAGGCCGGCGACCGTCAGCAGCACAGCGCCGGCGAGACCAGCGGCGATGGTGGGCAGCGGCGCGGTGTCCAGCCGACGAACGGGCCGCTCGACACACATGTGCAACGCCCACGCCACCCCCACCGACACGGCCACCAGTACCGCAAGCAATGTGGCGCCGTGCAGCCCGGTGCGATCGCGTGTGAGTACCGACATCACCGGCCAGTGCACCAGGTACAGCGAGTAGCTGGCGACGCCGAGTGAGCGCAGCGGTTTGCAGGACAGCGCAGCGGCGACACGGCCATGCCGCAGCAGCCCGATGATGATCAGCGCGGTCACGACTGCCACCAACGTGTATCCGCCGCGTAGCAGCCACGGCGGCGAGTAGTCGGCGAACAGGAACAAGCCGACGAGAATCACCATGCCGCCTCCGGCGAGTGCATCCCCCAGTGATGTGCTCGTGAGTTGCCGGCGACCGCTGCGGTGCCACACCGCCAGCAGCACACCCATGAAAAGTTCGGGCATGCGGAGGGCCGTGTTGAACTCGAGCGATGGTTGCCAGTCGGTCGCCACGTTCGACAGCACCACCGGTACCACGACACCGAGTAGCGCGGCAACCGTGAGCCACGTCGTCGAGCGCCGCAGCCTGAGGACCACGACGAGTAGCAGCGCGAGCACGACGTAGAACTGTTCCTCGACGGCCAATGACCACGTTGGCCCCAACGGCCCGACGATGGTCTGCAGCAGCTTGCTCTCACCGCCGGCGATGACGTGCCAGTTGGTCACGTTCCACGTGCCTGCAATCGTGTCCGAGGACTGGGCAGCGAGCGGACCCGAGACGCTGAGCGCAATGACGGCCGCGACGACGACGAATGCCGCCGGCCACAACCGTCGGATGCGGCGTGCCCAGAACCGGGTGAGCTGGATGTGGCCGGCCGACGAGTTTTCGCGCAGCAAGAGCGACGTGATGAGGAACCCGCTGAGCGTGAAGAACACCGAGACGCCGATGAAGCCGCCACGCACCCATCCGACGAGCCCGGCCTGCGCACACCCGTGAAACAGCACGACGGCGGCGATGCAGACGCCGCGCATTCAATCGAGCGACGGCTCGTACGCGTTGAGCGCACTGGTTCCGGCGGTGGCGGGCGGCACAGTCCCCGTCGAGGTTGGTGTCATACGGGGAGGTCGTTGCGCAGTGCCCCGCCTCGCCACGGGCTGAACTCGTACACGAACTGGTAGGCGAACATGGTCGGCCACAGGCTGACCAGCAGGCGATCTGCCTTTCCTATGGTGGCCGTGACCACTTTGGACGAGCTGAGCCCCAGCGCGTCGAGCGGCAGGCCGGTGTGCCGGAACGCGACGTGCTCCAGCCCGGCTTCCTCCGCCACCCGCAGGAAGCGGCGACGGGTGAAGAAGCGCAAGTGTGTGGCATCCAGCACCCCGCGCTGGTCGTAGTCGAAGCGGCCGGCAGTGATGCGAAAGCGCGGGTACCAGTGGCTGATGTTGGGCACGCTGGCGATGATGGAACCCTGCGGGCGCACGCGGGCAGCCATCGCGCTGAGCAAGCGTGCGGGGTCGGGCAGGTGTTCGATGATGTCGGCTGCGAGAACCAGATCGAAGTCGCCACCGACCTCTTCGGGAATGCCCTCGCTGAGGTCGGCGGGCACGAAGCTGCTCATCCGATCTCGAACGCCATCGGCCTCGGCGATGTCGACGCCAACGACTGTGTGGCCGGCATCGGTGAGCGCCTTCGCGAGCCAGCCCGGGCCACAGCCGACATCGAGAATGCGCATGGGAGGCCGCCCCTGCACCATCTGCAGGATGCGGCCGTGCGAGCTGTACGGCGATGGCTTGAAGGCGTACGGCTCGGCGACATGGCCCAGGTTTCCGCTGCCGAAACCCGAGCGGCCGAGGCGATATCGCACGGTGTCGACGACGACGTCCTTTGCGTACTCGAGGCCGTTGACGCGACAGATCTCGTCGCCGTAATACGTGGGAATCGGCACTTCCACGATCTTCATCTTGGCGTCGGCGAGTTGAAGAATGATCTCGGTGTCGAAGTCGAACACGTCGGAGTTGCCGATGAACGGTAGCTGCGCCAACGAGCTGACTCGGTAGGCGCGATAGCCCGAGTGCCACTCGCTGAGTGAGAGCCCGGTGAGCGCATTCTGTGTGGTGGTGAGAATGCGATTGCCGACGTACTTGTACATCGGCATGCCTCCCTTGCGGGCCTCGCCACGGTGCATCATGCGCGACCCGAACACTGCGTCGGCGTCGCCGTTGACGATGGGGTCGATGATGTCGCCCATTATCTCGGGGGCGTACTGGCCATCGCCGTGCAGCAGCACCACGACATCCCAGCCGTGGTTGATGGCGTAGGTGTAGCCGGCCTTCTGGTTGCCGCCGTACCCCAGGTTCTCGGGGTGGCGCACCACGGTCAGATGGAACCGCGGATTGTTGCCAACGGTCTCCTGCGAGACGTACTGCTGGGCGACGCCGTGTGTGCCGTCGGTGGAGTGGTCGTCGTGCACCAACACCTCTGCCAGTTGCAGCTGCGTGGCGTCGGGAATGCGGTCGAGGACGCGCGCCAACGTGCTCTCTGCGTTGTAGGCAACCACCAGCACACCAACCTTCACGGCTGCACCCCTTTCGGCGGGCAAGGCTACTGCGAGGCTACGGTTGCGCCTGCCATGCGCGCTCAGCCCTTCACTGCGAATGACCGGCGCCTGATACGCCTGCTGGTCGGGCTGGGCGCCGCGATTCGCATTGTCCACGTACTGACCAAGTGGAACCGCCCGCTGGGCCTCAACGATTCGCTGTACTACAGCGGCCAGGCCTACCAGTTGGCGCACGGCAGCCTGTTTCGGGAGCTCTTCGTCGATCAGCCCGGCGCCGAGCATGGTCCGCTGACGTCGCTACTGATGGCGCCGGTCAGTTTCGGAGATGACTACGCACGTTGGCAGCGCTTGGTCACCCTGGCGTGCGGAATCGCGCTCGTGTGGATGCTGGGCAAGTTGGGGTCTCGCCTGGGCGGTCCGAGGGTTGGCATCTGCGCGGCCGGTGTCGCCGCTGTTGCCCCCAACCTGTGGATGAACGATGGCCTGGTCATGTCGGAGAGCATCAGCATGTTGCTGGTTGCGTGCGTGTTGTGGTTCGCCCTCGACGCGGTCGAGGCTGCCACGCGTCGGTCGTTCGTCCTGCTGGGAATGGCGTTGGGCCTTGCCGCACTTGCTCGCAGTGAACTGATCGTGCTGGTGCCTCTGGTTGTGGTGTGGCTGGGGCTGTGCCGCCGGCGACACAGTGTTGCGGTGTGGCCGGCGGTGCTGCCGGTCGCCGCCGTGGTTGCAGCGGTGCTGCTTCCCTGGGTTGCCTTCAACCTGGCCAGGTTCGAGAACCCTGTGCTCCTGACGACGAACGACGGCACCACTTTGCTGGGGGCCAACTGCGATTCGACGTACGGCGGCGAAAGTGTCGGTGGCTGGAACCTCGACTGCGTGCTCGCCGACCCGGAGTATCGGATGGACGAGGAGCCGAGCGTCCGCTCCGCCCGTCAGCGCTCGCTGGCGGTGCACTACGTGCGTGGGCACCTCGGCGACGTTCCCGTTGTGGTGCTGGCCCGAGTGGGCCGCACGCTGGATCTCCATGGGCTACGCGACCTGGTGCACCAGGACGTGGGCGAGGAACGCCCCGAGTGGGCGGCGTGGGCAGGCATCGTGTCGTTCTGGATGATGGCAGTGGCGTCCGCGTTCGGCGTACGACAGCTCGGTCGTCGCAACCGGTGGCTGCTACTGCTGCCATTCCTGGTGGTTGCGTGTACCACTGTGCTCTTCTACGGGGGCCACCGCATTCGGTCCAGCGCGGAGCCGTCGCTGGTGTTGTTCAGTGCACTGGCCGTGGTAGCGGGCGTCGAAGCCGTTGGCCGTCGCCGCGCACAGCTACGGTGACCCTCCGTGAAACCCAGCGGAGCATGTTCATGACGTCAGCCAGCCGCCGAACCGTGGTCCTGCGGTTGGTGACAGCCTTCGTGATCGGCTTTGTCAGCCTCACCTTGGAGATCGCGTACACGCGTGTCATCTCCTTCAAGTTGTTCTACTACTACACGTACTTCGTGATCGGTCTGGCGCTGCTCGGCCTTGGTGCAGCGAGCGCGTTCACGTCGCTCTCCAACCGACTCCGCTCGATCGATTCTGTGCGACTCGTGCAGCGGGTTGCGCCGCTCGCAGCGGTCGCAGGCGTGGTCGGGTATGCAGTCGTGGCCCGCCTTCCCACTGATGTCAACCTGATCTGGATCGGCAGCACCAAGCAGGCCGCGTGGCAGTTGCTCCTGCTGCTGGTGCTGTCGGTGTCCATCACCGGTGTGTTCTTCGCGGTCGGCATGTTGTTCGCATCACTTGTCGTCAACCAAGCCGCTCACATGCGTCGGCTGTACTTCTGGGATCTGGCCGGTGCAGCCGCAGGCTGTCTGGTGGCGGTGCCCTTGGAATCGACAATCGGCCCGCCGGCGATGATCCTGATCTCGCTCGTGATGCTTGCGCTGTTGGGGCTGGGCATGGTGGTTGCCGAGGGCCGCACGTGGGTGCCAACAGCGATGTCCGTTGCACTCGTGGCGGGATTGGCTTTGGCGGCCGGCCAGTTGCAGATTAGGGCTGACGCGACCAAGACACTGAAGGACACCGACAAGGTGGCCGCCAGTGACTGGGGTGCCGTGTTCCGCGTGGATGCTGTTGACCTGGGCGACTTGAAGGTGCTGCACCACGATGGCCTGTGGGGGTCGTCGATCTGGCGCTACGACGGCACCCCGGCCACCACGGCTCGGTTCGCCACCGACATTCGCCAGGTGCCGTTCGCCGCGCTGGAGAGCGACGCGCCGTCGGTGCTGATCATCGGCGCCGCCGGCGGCAACGAGATCATGGGCGCCCTCACCTATGGCGCCGGCCACGTTGATGCCGTGGAACTGAACCCTGTCACCGTCAACCTGCTACGCAACACGTTCGCCGACTACTCCGGCCATGTGGTGGACGACCCGCGAGTCAACTACGTGCAGGGCGACGGGCGCACCTTCCTCGCTCGCTCCAACACGAAGTACGACCTGATCTGGTTCGTGGCACCCGACAGCTATGCGGCCTCCAACGCGGCAACGGCAGGGGCGTTCGTACTGTCGGAGAGCTACCTCTACACCCGTCAGATGGTGGAGACGGCAGTCGATCACCTCACGCCGCAGGGCGCCGTGGTCGCGCAGTTCGGTGACTTCGCGTTCGACACGCGGCCAACGCGCACGGCTCGCTATCTGCTGACCGCGCGAGCGGCGATGAAGGACCGGGTGAAAGCGTTCGATGACAACGTTGCGCTGATCATCGACAGCGGCGACGACAACCTGGAGAAGGTCAGCACCATCATGCTGTTCGCCTCGCCGGTCACCGACGCTGCACTCGACCGAATTCAGACATCGCTGACGGCCCTTCCCAAGTCGCAGGCCAAGTACCTGCCCCGCGTCGTCCGTGCGGATGGGTTGACCTCCGACCTGATCACCCTCGATGACGACCAGGTGCAAGCGATCGTGGACGACTACCCGTTCGAGATCGGCGCGATCGACGACGACCGCCCGTTCTTCTGGCACTTCACCAGTTTCAGTACCGTCATCAGCGACTGGTCGCGCCACTTCGAGGACAACGACATCGCCATCGGCGAAAGACTTCTGCTGGTGCTGGTCGTCGTCTCCACGGTGGTCGCGGCGATCTTCCTGTGGCTGCCATTCGGCCTCACCCGGCGCCGCGGCGAGGCCATCAAGGTTCGTGGGCGGGCGCGTCTGTTCGGCTATTTCGCCGCGCTGGGCCTGGGGTTCATGTTGATCGAGATCTCAATGATCCAGCGTTTTGCGCTGCTGCTGGGTTTCCCCACACTCTCGCTCTCCGTCTCGCTGTTCACGCTCCTGATCGCAACCGCGGTAGGCGCACGCTTCTCATCGGTGATCAAGCGCTGGCCGCGGGCTGGGCTGCCAGGTGTTGCCGCTTCGCTGGTCGCGCTCAGCGTGCTCTACATCGCCGTTGCGGAGTCGATCACAGACTCAGCGTTGGCCTGGGGGCAGTGGGCGCGCATCGCCGTGGTGGTGGCGCTGCTCTTCCCGATCGGCTTGTTGCTGGGCGTGTTCCTACCCACTGGTATCGACGCTGCGATTGCGGCCGCCGGTGTCGACGAGAGCGTTCGTGGGCGTCTGGTCGCGTGGTGTTGGGCGGTGAACGGGTTCTTCTCCGTCATCGGTTCGTCGTTCACCACGATCCTGTCGATGTCCCTCGGGTTCAACAGGGCGTTGCTTGCCGGCCTCTGCATGTACATCGCTGCCGTCGTTCTGCAGATGCTCATTCGACGGGCTGCGACTGCGCCCGACGAGGTGGTCGATCCAGCAGCGTCGCTGCAACCAGCAGGGTGACCACCAGCAGCCCAGGGCCGTGGAGCTTGTCCCACAGACCGGGCCAGCCGGCGTTGGCTGCGTAACGTCCGACAATCTGGCGCTGGGTGATGCGGGCGCCAATAGCCGCAGCCAGCAGCAGCGCCGCGACGCCGGCGATGGCGGGCCGTCGGAGGACGACGACGGCGACAGCGGGCACGAGCGCAACCAATGCCATCGACGGTGAGACGAGTAGGCCGGTGAGCCCGATGAGTGCTGCCGCGGAAGCCATCGCATGGCGAAGAGGAACTGGCTGCCAAACATCTCGGCCAAAGCTCGCCGGCTCGGCGACCACCAACGCGGCGGGGTTCATCGGGTTCATTCGCCATCTCCTCCGGCGACCGACGGCCAGCGCAATGCAGCCCACCACCGCGAGGCCCGACAGCGCGAGCGCAACGGTCACTGGAGTCTGCGCGTGCCACTCGATGTCGACGGTCGTCGGCGTCGTCGACGGCGGCAGCCACCATCCATTGAAGCCGCCACCAACCTGCTGCGGTGCGCCCAACGAGTGGCCGCCGCTACGTGCCGCCCACCCGGTGTTGAAGCCTTCGCCCATGATCAACCAGCAACCAGTGGGGCAGGGGGCGACCGTGGCAGTGCGCGTCGTGCGGGTGCGCTCGACGGTGACGGCCGGGGGAGCAGTTCGTTGGACAGCGGCGACGCCGTCGTCGAAAACCAACTGGTTGACGTCGATGCCGCCGACGAGGCCATTGGAGGTGCTGATGTGATGCGTCCCCGCGGCAAGGCTGAGCGGCTCGCAAGTACTGACGTGCTGCGCGTCGGTGAGCGTGGTGTCGCCCGCTGGAGGTAGCAGTAGTCCGATGGGCTGGCCGTCGATCGCGAGCAGCGTGTCGTCGCAGCGCGCCTCTGCAGTCGGTCCTTTCGCCGGCGACGCAATCGCAGGCGACACCAGCTCCCGGATGGACACCGGCAGCGTGGTGAGCTCGCCGAAGCGGCGGTCGATCGTGGTTGCGGCGTCGATCGCTGTCACTGTCAGGGTGAACTGTGTGCCGCTGAGCGGCTGCGGAAGGGCCAGAATGCTGCGCCCTTCGGCATCGGGCGTCGGAACCGCCGTGTCGTAGGCGGCGCCATCGGTGGCGACCAGCTGCACGCCAGTGATCAGGGAGTGCTGGGCGTCGACGGACTGCACGATGTCGAGGCCTGTCATCGGTGTGCCGGTGAGCGGCACGGTCAACGTGGAGCCAACGGCCTCTCCGAAGGGCGAGGTCCATGCCGTCGCCTCATCGCCATCGGCGGCGAAGAGGCCACGAGCTTCCGGGACACCGGTGAGATGTCGGTTCGATGTGGTGGTTCCGCTGACAAGGTCGAGCGAATCCTGCACTGATTCCAGTGCGCGATCGTTGCGCTGCAACGTTGCCGTCACCGTGAAGTCGTGGGCTGCCGCGAGGGTGAACTCGCGCTGCATCGTCTGCTCCGGGTCGCTGCGCCAGCGGTTGCGCGGGTCCACGCGCAGACGAGTCAGCACAACCGCGGTGGGCGTGCCGGCAGCGGCGGCGATGTCGGTGATCGGCACTCGCACGATCTCGGTGTTGACACCAAGCCCGAGTTCGGCAAAACCGACGGCAGAGGGGCCCGTGTCGGTGCCGCCGTCACGCGTTGCCACGCCCGTGATGGTGATCGTGATGGGGACACCGGCCGTCACCGGCACGGGCTGCCCCTCGCCACTCAGCGATTCCGGTCCGAGGGCGACATCGAGCAACGCGCTCGTGCCATCGGAGATGCGAACCGAGGTGATCATCCGATTGGCGACAGTGCTCTGCTGCTGCAGGAGGTGCACTGTGCCGTCGGTGGTCGACACGTTGAGGAAATGGCCGATGGGGTCGCTGCGGTCGCCGACCACCCAGGCGGTGGAAGGGTCTCCGTCAACAGCCATTGCCGGCCGTTGCTCCGGGCGATACGCAAACGGTTCGCCGTAGCCGCTGGCGGTGACCACCAGCCCGGTGTCGAGGGTGGCGATCGTCTGATCATCGGCACTGGGAACGAGACCGAACACGGGAAGGCGTTGATCGCCCTCGTCGATGCGCTGCACGTCGCTGCCGTCGCCGCCCATCTCGGTGAAGCCGCTGATGTCCTGCGAGCTGCGCCAGTGGTGGGCGCGATCGCGATTTGAATCGGTGATGATGACGACGGCGCCGTCGAGGTGATCGTCAGCCGTGAGATCCGCCGCGTAGCGCAGCGCCTCGTCGCCGTGCAGCAGGCCGGCGGCGGCGGCATCGACAACGCCGTCGCCGCTACCCACCAGCACCACGACACGGTCACTCGCACGCACGATGGAGACGGGGTCGTTCACTGGAACCAGCTCGACGGGGGCCAATGGCGTTCCGATGCCCGGGGAGCTGAGTGCGGTCTCGTCGACCATTGGAATGTTCGGCGAGTTCGGAACCGAGACGCCGTATTCGGCCGGCTCACCGAGGCCGTCAGGTCGACGACGAAACAGGTCGGCGACTTCCTCGGGGCGCGGCGTACGGAAGCGATCGAAGGCAAGGTCGTTGGCGACCCAGATGGTGTCGACACCCAGATAGCGAGCGACGGCGGCGATGGATGCGGGGTCCAACGTGTGGTCCTGCATTCGATCGTCGAGCGAATAGAGCAGGTCCATCGCGCCCGGGGAGCCCAACGGCAACAGATCGCGGGTGACCAGCGGCTTGGTGGTGAGCCCGGGCAGGGGAGGGTCGACGGTGTATCCCCAGCGAAATGCGCCGAACTCGGAGCCGGGCAACTGCAGGACCCGAAACTCGGACGATGAGCTGGAGAGGCCGTCGGCTGCCTGCAGCCAGGCGGCCGGTGGCGTCTGGGCTCGTTCCAGCGCAGGGTCGACGAGGTTGCCGTCGAAGAGTGCAGGCAGGTTGACGATTGCCAGCAGCATCACCAGGGTGGGCGCCAGGGAACGCAACCGCCACCGTGTTGCGGCCAGCGCAGCCACCAGCGCTCCGGCCCCGAGCGCCAGTCCGAAGTTCGACACCGGCAATGCTCGGGTACTGCTGCGAATCGCCAAGGCCAGCGAGCTACGCGAGTTCTCCGCCAGTGGCGACATCAACGGCGAGGCGTCGTCGATCGGGTGCACCCCCACCGCCAGGATGATGCCGGCGAGCACCAACAGCGCTGCATAACGGCGCTGGCTCCAGCGGGTGAGTGCAAGCCCGGCGATGCAGGTCACTAGCAGCCCGAAGCTGATCGCGATCGCGCGACCGGACTCCATGTAGGCCTGCGAAGCGGTGGTGGTGAACGCGTACGGGTCGCGCACATAGAACAGCCAGTAGCCCATGCCGCGCAAGGTCTCGGTCGAGGCAGATGTCAACGATGTGGCCTGCAGGCTTTCGCTGTATGCCAGAACGTCGGCGCCGTACGCGCCCTGCGCTCGCAACATGAAGATCCACCACAGCGACACTGCGATCCCCAGGCCACCGATACGCAGGGCCGCACCGACGGCCCGTCGCCACTCGATCGTGCGCTGCATCAGCGCGTGGAGCAACCAGAGGATCGGCGCCGGGGCAATCATCATCACCGCGGTCGCGTTGACCGCGCTGCACGAGAACAGTACCAGCGCCATCAGTGCGGGGTGGCGCCAGCGATGCTCGCTGGTGACGGCGCGAATGGTGAGGCCCACCAACCAGCCGATTGCGGCCCACGGCAGCAACATCGCGCTCGTGCGCGAGACGTACGGAAGGATGTACGGCGAGAGCTGGTACACAACGGCCGCGACCAAGGCACCGTGCTTGGGCATCCCGAGCAGTCGCGCCGCCCAGTAGACGCCGAGGGCGGCGAGGAACAGCAGTGTTCCGATCCACAGTCGGTGTGCAACCCAGTCCGGCACGCCGAGTTGGTCGGAGACCCAGTACCACGGGCCCTGTGGCCACAGGTAGGCAATCGTCTGGTGCGGCACCCAACCACCGAACTGGCGCGTGTCCCACGTGAACGGCGCGTCGGCGATCAGCCGACCTGGGTTCAGATACAGGAACAGCTTGGTGTCGGCTGGCATGCGGCCGGGCTTGGTCAGCAGCGCCGGCAGGTAGGCAATGAGGGCGAGCAGGCCCACGGTCCACCGCGAGGTGCGCGCCGTGAGTTGCCCGCGGCTCACGGAATGGCCCCCAGGACCCCGTAGAGAGCCGTCAGGCCCACGAGGCCGGCGGAGCACGCCCCGATGACGTATGGCCACCAATCACGCTTGTCGCGCTCGAACCAGACAGCGGCGGAGATGAGCAGCGGGAACGAAGTGAAGAGGAAACGTGGGCGGGCCGTGACAGTGCTGGGAAGCAGCATCAGTAACAGCACGACGGCAACGTAGGCGGTGCAGTACGAGGGCAGTCGATGCTTGCGCAGGAACCACAGCAGCAACACCATCGTGACCACGCTGACCGCGGTGATGGTGTTGGTCGGCGAGGTCAGCGGATGTGTGAAGGCTTTGAGGGTGCGACGAATCGCGGTGAGTCCGAAGCTGGTGCCTTCACCCCAGGCCTCCGTCTGTACCCGGAACCAGACACCCCGTTCACCCGTATGTGCATCGATCCAGAGCATGAACCCGATGAACCCGATCGGAGCGAGCAGAGGAGCGACCAGCGACCGCCACTCACGTCGATCACGGATGGCGAAGTACGACGCAATCGCACAGGCGGCGATCAGCGCGATGCCATTGGGTCGCGTCGCTGTTCCCACCGCGGCAAGGACCCCGGCGATGAGCCATTGATTCTTGAACAAGAACCACATGCAGCCTGCGGCCAACGTGAGCAACAGCGCCTCGGTGTAGGCAAACGAGAGCACGAAGCTGCCCGGGAACAGGGCCATGAGCACCATCGAGCGCTCGGCTATCCGCACGCCGAACAGCTCGCGGGCCAACATGCCCACGAGCAGTACCGCCACAGCGCCCAGTACGAAGTTGGTGAACAGCGCAGCAACGGTGTCGCCGCCGGGCAGTACCTTGTCGACCAGCCGGACCAGCATCGGGTATGCCGGGAAGAACGCGGCGCGAGCATCACTGACGTCGTATGTGACATTGGCCTGCACCGCACGCGGGTACCCGGACCTGATGATCTTCAAGTACCACAGGCCGTCCCACGAGGTCAGAACATCCATCATCGGGCGCACGGCACTGGTCGGGATCGCCTTGCTCGCATAGTGCGGGTCAGCGAAGGTGGCGTCGGGGAAGTTGGTCGTGACGAGGTTGGCGTCAGCGCGCAGTTCGGCGGCGACAACGGCCGCGCCGATCATCACGCAAAGGCGGGAGAACAGGTAGACGAGGCCAGCCTTGCGCAGGACTCCACGCCAGGCAGCAGTCTCGGTCAGCGGGTCGAAGGTGGGGATTTCAGCGGTGGCGGTGGTCATCGGAGAGTTGTCGAGCGTCGAAACGCCGCGACGCTAACACCAAGAGTCGTCACCAGCGGCTCATGGGCATGACACGCTGGCGAGGCCCGAACTTCGGCGGTGGCGAGCTTGCGGCGAGCAGCAGCTTGGCCGCCCGGCCACGCTGGCCGGCATACGGCGCGAGGAGCTCCAGCATCTCGTCATCGGTCCCTCGGGCGCGGCCGGTGAGTGCGAAAGTGATCGCGTTCTTGAGGTGAAAGTCGCCGACTGCCAGCGAATCCGGGTCGCCCAGCGCGGTGGCCAGCACCGAGCCAACGGTCCACTGACCAATGCCGGGCAGAAGACGTAGTTGATGCGCGGCCTGAGCGGGTGGTAACTCTGCCCATTGGTGAAGTCGTTGCGCGTGGCGCGCGACTTCGCGGAGGGCATTGGCTCGCTTGGCCTCGATGCCCAATGGGTGAAACCACCACGCGGGGCGGCTGGCCAGGTCATCCGCCGACGGGGGAAGGCGCAGGGTCGGGTGCGGCCCAGGTGGCTGCGCGCCGAGCTGGCGCACCAACTGGTGCCATTGGCGGGTCGCCTCACCGGCAGTGATTCGCTGGCCCAGAATGACCGGCAGCAGTTCGTGGTAGAGCGTGTGGCTGGCGCCGAAGATCACAGCAGGCGACGATCGCTGCGCGGCGAGCAGCCGCGAATGGCAGGTCTCGAAGGTGTAGCCGGCGTCGAGCGCACCGGTGAGCGCGGGCACGTGCGCCAACAACCAATCGCCGCCATCACCGAAGGCCTCGGCCCGCGTGTTGCCGTCGCTCCAGTCGAGGTGCAGTGTGCCTGCGCCGTGCGGCGTGTATGTCGCTCGCCAGAACTCGCCGTGACCGAGCTGCGTGGTGGGGTCGTAGGCGCCGAACCGGTACGCCGAGAGCACACGACGCAGCGGGTCACTACGAGGCGGGGCAACGGACGCGCGAGGCACCCGGCGAGCGTAACTCGTTGGTGCGACACGGAATCGGACAGCATGGTGCATGGCCGTCATCGAACGCACCTCTCCCACCGAAGGCGTGGTTCTCCTCACGCTCAATCGTCCGTCGTCGTTGAACTCGATGACCGCCGAGTTGGTGCAGTCGCTGCACGACCACATTCGCGAGATCGCCGTCGATCCGGTTGCTCGCGTGGTGATCCTCACTGGCGCCGGACGGGGCTTCTGCGCTGGTCTCGACCTGCGCGGGTACGGCTCCGCGCCGCACACGGAACACCTTGGGCACACTCAGGCCGGGTTCGCAGTCCAGAAGCACATCGCGTCGCTCATCCCTGCGCTGAGGTCGTTGCCGCAGCCGGTGATTGCTGCCGTCA
This sequence comes from Acidimicrobiales bacterium, assembly GCA_038328705.1. GTDB lineage: Bacteria > Actinomycetota > Acidimicrobiia > Acidimicrobiales > Ilumatobacteraceae > UBA668. The sequence continues at coordinate 20,574 of JBBQMG010000052.1, forward strand.
ATGGTCCAGCCGCCGGGGGAGGGTTCGCGCTCGTTCTCGGGTCAGATATCCGGTTGGCGGCCCGCTCGGCCAAGTTCAACGCTGCATTCATTCGAATCGGGCTGTCGGCGTGCGACATCGGTACCAGTTGGCTACTGCCGCGCATCGTCGGCGTTGCGCGTGCGCAGGAGCTGATGCTGACAGGCCGAGTCTTCGACGCGGAGGAGGCGTATCGAATCGGCCTCGTCGTCGACCTGCTTGACGACGACACGCTGACGGACGCGGCGCTCGCCAAGGCCGCCGAGATCATGCGCAACAGCCCCTTCGGCGTGGCCCTGACCAAGGAAGGCATGTGGGGCGCGCTGGAGATTCCTGCCTTGCAAAATGCCATTGACATCGAGAACCGTCAGCAGATCATGGCCAGCGCCACCGCCGACCACCGTGAGGCGATGGCGGCATTCGTCGAGCGACGTGCGCCGCTCTACACGAACAGCTGAACGACACGAACAGCTGAACGACACGAACAGCTGAACGACGCGAACAGCTGAACGACGCGAACAGCTGAACTACTTGGCGTGCACCGGGCGCACCGCCACGGGGGCTTCGCCGCCGATGAGCGGATGGTGGCAGGCGACGAAGTGGCCCTCGCCGACCGCTCGCAACTGTGGCTCCTCGGTGCGGCAGCGGTCGTCGGCCGCCGGGCAACGAGGGTTGAAGCGGCAACCGGGCGGCGGCATCACCGGTGACGGAGGCTCACCTTGGATTGCAACCTGGTGGATGGCCACGTCGGGGTTCGGTACCGGGATCGAGTCGATCAGCACTTTGGTGTAGTGGTGCGCCGGTGAGTCGTAGAGCGAGTTCGACGGTGCGACTTCGCAGATCTTGCCGAGGTACATCACCTGAATTCGATCACTGATGTTCTTGACGACCGCCAGGTCGTGGGCGATGAACACGAGGGTGAGACCATGCTTGGCCTTGAGGTCCTCCAACAAGTTGAGTACCTGCGCCTGCACGCTGACGTCGAGCGCGCTGACCGGCTCGTCGCAGATGATCAGTGTGGGGTCGAGGACCAGCGAACGGGCGATGGAGATACGTTGGCACTGGCCACCGGAGAACTGATGGGCCTGGCTTTCAGCCGCCCGCTGGGGATCGATACCGACTTCCTCCAGCAACGCATCGACCTTCGCGAGCTGCTCGGCATTCGAGCCTCGCTTCCAGATTGCCAACGGCTCGCGCACGATGTCGCGCACCTTTCGCCGCGGGTTCAACGACGAGATGGGATCCTGGAAGATCATCTGCATACGGGTTCGCGCCGCCCGCATTTCGGCGGATGGCAGAGCCGTGAGCTCCTCGCCTTCGAAGGTGACCGAACCGCTGGTTGGTTTGGGCAACATCATCAGCGCCTTGCCGGTGGTGCTCTTGCCGCAGCCACTCTCGCCGACCACGCCCAACGTCTCGCCGCGCAACACATCGAAGCTGATGCCGCTCACCGCGTGCACAACGAGGCCAGTACGACCGACCGGAAACTCCATGACCAAGTCTTCAACTCGTAGCAGCACGTCGCCCTCGGAGCGCAGATGTGCCTTTCCGCTGCCTGCCATCAGTGTGTCCCTACCTTCTCGGCTTGCAGTTGAGCGGTGCGTTCGCGGTGAACCGGCGAACCCACTGGGTACCAGCAGGCGTAGACGTGCTCGGGGTGCTCGGCTGTCATCAGCGGCGGCTCTTCCTCCCGGCAGCGGTCTTGGACGAACGAGCAGCGCGGCGAGAATCGGCAACCGCGCGGCGGGTTGACCAGGTCCGGCGGGCGACCCGGAATGACATGCAACCGAGTGTGGCTGGGGTCTTCGATCTTGGGGATACTTTCCAGCAACGCTTCCGTGTAGGGCATCTTCATGTTGGCGAACAGCACTCGCGTTGGCGCCTTCTCGACCAGCTTGCCGCCGTACATGACTGCGATCTCATCGGTGTGGCCGGCGACGACCCCCAGGTCGTGAGTGACCAGGATGACCGACATGTTGCGATCGCGGCGCTGCTCGCCGATCAGCTCGAGAATCTGCGCCTGGACTGTTACGTCCAGCGCGGTGGTCGGCTCGTCGGCGAACAACAGTGTGGGGCCGCAGCTCATGGCGAGGGCGATCATGATGCGCTGGCGCATGCCGCCACTGAGTTCGAACGCATACTGATCGAGCCGCTTCTCGGCCTCGGGAATGCGCACGTCCTGCAAGAGCTTGAGCGCGGTGGCGCGAGCGTCTTCCTTGCTCATGTTGAGGTGAATCTTGAGACCCTCGGTGAGCTGCTTGCCGACCCGCATCACCGGGTTCAGTGATGTCATCGGGTCCTGGAAGATCATCGACATCTCCCTGCCCCAGACTTTGCGGCGCTCCTTGAGCCCGAGATCGATGATCTCCTGCCCCTCGAACACGACTGAGCCGGACCGCTCGGTGTTGCGCTTTGGCAAAAGGCCCATGATCGACCGCGAGAGCACCGTCTTTCCGGACCCGGACTCGCCCACAATGCCCAACGATTTGCCGCGATCGAGGGTGAAGCTGACGCCGTCGACCGACTTGACCAGACCGCGGTCGGTGCGGAATGCGGTGCGCAGGTCCGTGACCTTCAGCAGTGGCCCTTCGACCTGACGAGACGATGCCTGTGGTTGCCGGCTCATCCGAGCGCCTCTCGTGTGTTGAAACGCTGGGCGACCACATCGCCGAGCAGGTTGACGGAGAGAACTGTGAGGAACATCACAAATGCAGGCATCAGCGCAACCCACCAGGCCCCGTTTCGGAGTGGCTCGGATCCGGCGGCGATCATCGAACCCCACGTCGGTACGGGAGCTTCCACGGACAGACCAAGGAAGGCCAATGCCCCCTCGGCGACGATCAACAGCGCCAGCCCGGTCAAGGCGAACGAGATGAGTGTCGGCACGATGTTGGGCAGAATCTCCTTGAACAGAATTCGGCTGCCCTTCGCCCCAAGACTGCGGGCAGCGACGACGAAGTCGCGCTGTGCGTAGGCGATGGTGTTTGCGCGAACCAGCCTGGTGAGCGGCGGAATCGACAAGATGACCAAGGCCAGGATGATGGGCCAAATAGGTCGCGTCGTCGCCTCTCCAGTGCTGATTGGCGGGTTGAAGAAAGTGATGAGGAAGATGGCGAGCAACAGGGCCGGAAAAGCCAGCAACACATTCGACAGGTTCTCGATCACGGTGTCCACCCAGCCCCGGAAGTAGCCGGCCACCATTCCGAGGAATGTTCCGATGATCAGGCCGAATGTAATGGCGAGACCGGCGATGATCAGCGAGGTGCGCGCACCCAACATCGAGCGAGCGAAGATGTCTCGGCCGTTCTTGTCAGTGCCCATGATTCCCAAGTGGCTCGGCGTGTCCTTGACGGGCTTTGGCGTCTCGGCAAACGTTGCCCACGTCGGAGGGACCTCGGAGAGCCGCAGGTTGCTGGTGAGTGCGTCCGCACAGGTCTTGCTGTTCGAAGGGCAATCCTGAGAGATGTACGGCAGCGAATTGGCGCCGACGGCGCTGATGGTGATGAATGCCAACCAGCCAATCGCAAGCCACTTGGTGACTCGACCGCGGCGCTTGACGCGCACCTTCGCGGGCGCCTGCGATGCCATGAGCGGAACCTCGGGAGCGTCGCTGTCGGTGATGACTTCAATGTCGGTCATGTGATTTACCCCAGCGCCCGGCTGGCACGGACTCTCGGGTCGATCCAGGCATAGGCAAGGTCGACCATCAGGTTGATGAAGATGTAGATCAGCGCAA
>JBBQMG010000053.1:0-24248 GCA_038328705.1 Acidimicrobiales bacterium
CCGACCTCGGCGCTGTTGCCCAAGCCGACGCAGATCACGCCGCCACCATCGTCAACGGGCAACGCCGCCGCGGACTCAACAACCAAAGCCCCACCGACCTCTACACTGCCCTCACCGTGCAGTGACCACTGGAACTGGCCCTCCCACCCTGCCCTCGACGTGAAACGCAAATTTCGCCCTCGGAATCGCATCGCTTCGCGTTAGGGCAACCAGCCCTCGTCGCCAGATGTCTTCGGAGAATGACTCTGTCACGAGCTTGAGGGTGTCTAGCTCACTCGCCTCGACGCGACTGTCGTCCAGCCTTGTGATGAAGAGGAACAAGTCGACTTCACCAACGAGCCGCCGGATCAGGTCGACGTAACCAGCGTCGTTTGAACGATCGGAGCGGGCGTCGCAGAATCCTGGTGTGTCGATCACGAGAATCGGCGAACCGCCGATCTGTCCGTTGAAGAAGTGGATTTCCGCGGTGGTGGGTTTGAAGTGGCCGACTTCGGCGATCTCGGCACCGAGTACCGAGTTGATGGTGCTCGACTTTCCAACCCCGGTGCGGCCGACAATGAGGATTCGGGTCTGTCGCCCGCTCACATCCTTCAAGCGTCGTTCAAGGTCCTGAACGCTTCGAGATATTCCACCACTCGGTTGCTTGGCCATCCGGCCTTCGAGCGGAGGGCGGGCGGTCGCCGGGTCCGCAATCGCCACAATGCTTCGCACGGCCCAGACACCACTGTCCTCAAGCCGTAGTCGCACCTTGAGCTGTTGGCCAGACTTCGGCGAAGCGATCCCGCAATCATTGAGTAGGCGCTCGCTCACCAGAAACTCACGCCCGTCGTCGACCCGAACGGACCCCCGACGCTTACGCATCGAGTATCGAATGAGAACTCCGCTGAATGTTGCTCCGCGCGCCATGTGCGTGATTCTTGCATCAAAGACCGAGCACGAGATCTACCAGCAGAGGGCTTCTGGATCCCACCTCACGACCCCTCCGGTAGAAGACCGGTAGAAGAAGGGGGTCCCGGACGCGAAAAGACCCCTGCTGAGCAGGGGTCTTACAGTGGGCGAGGGGGGACTTGAACCCCCACATCCTTTCGAATACTAGCACCTGAAGCTAGCGCGTCTGCCATTTCGCCACTCGCCCGAGCGGAAGCAACACGCTAGCAACTTGCCACCCAGTGGCCAACCCGCAAATGCGGGCGCCCTGACCGGCTCTTGGGTGGCACGACTACTCAGGGTGGGTCGGCTGGGTATCTGAGTAGCTCTGTACTCATGTGTTCCCGCCGGTCGGGTCGCACGATCGTGAACATGAAAACTCCGCTGGCTCACCCAGTTTCCTTGTCCACTCGTCGCCTCACTCGAGCCTGTCTTGCGGGGGCGTTGGTGTCGCTCGTCGGCTTCGCGCTCACCGACACGGTTGCCCACGCGAGCGGGTTCGCCGTCATCACCGCGACCGACGGCGGTGCCGGTTCGCTGCGCGACGCAATCGACCAGGCCAACGCCAACCCGGGTCCCGACACGATCACGGTGCCCGCAGGTACCTACACGCTCTCCATCGCCGGCCGCGACGAAGACGCCAATCTGACCGGCGACCTCGACATCACCGGCCCGACCACGATCATCGGTGCCGGGGCAGGCCTGACGATCATCGACGCCGACGGAATCGATCGCGTGTTCGACGTCATCGGCGGCCCCACCGTGCTGCAGGGTATGACGATCACCCACGGAGCGCCCGCCGTGGCCATACCGGCGTCCGGTGGCAACATCCGTGAGCAGTCCGGCACTGATCTCACCATCCAGGACTCGGTCGTCTCCAATGGCTCTGCCAGCTATGGCGGAGCGGTGTTCGGCGACACCGGCGCACTCACCATCGTGCGCACCGAAGTGGTGGGTAACTCCGTCACCGGTGTCATCGGCCCGGGCGGCTTCAGCGGCATCGGTGGGGCGATCTACAAGGGCGGCGGCAGCATGGTGCTCACCGACAGCTTGGTGGCAGGCAATCACGCAGACACCAACGCCATCGGGATCCTGTACGTCAGTGCTGGCATCAACGTCACGAACAGCACCATCGCCTACAACACCGCCGAAAGCCGCATGGTGCTGCTCGAGGCCCAACAATCCATGAACTTTGCGGCCAGCTTCAACCACGTCACCATCGCCAACAACACAACCGTCAGCCTCGGCGGCGGTGGCGCCGGGCTCACCGTCAACCTCATCGGCCCGGCTGTCATGCCCGTCACCGTCGCTGGATCGCTGTTCGTCAACAACGTCACCGGTGCAGCGTCCAGCAACTGTGTGCTCATAGGTAACGGCGGGCCTGCCATCACCTCCGGCGGTCATAACCTCAGCGACGACACCACCTGCGCCGGCTTCACGCAGCCTGGCGATCTCAACAACAACCAGTCGACGACACTCGGCGCGATTGCCAACAATGGCGGGCCGACTCGAACGCTGGCACTCGGGGTCGGCAGCTCGGCACTCGACGCCGCCGGCGCCTGCGGCGGAGTCACGCCGACCGACCAGCGCGGCGTGTCGCGCCCTCAGGGCATCGCCTGCGACATCGGTGCCTTCGAGGCCGACGTCAACGTCGTCACGTCGACAACGCAAGAACCGACAACCGTTGCCCCCGGGTCCACGCTTGCCGAGCCGCCGACCTCACTGGACAGCGGCGTGGTCGGGGCAACCACCGTGCCGCCGATGGCTACCTTCCCCACGTTCACCGGTGGTCAGTTGCCCTCTACTGGCAACAGCCACTCAGGCACCCTGTGGTTGGCCATGCTGGCCTGCTCGCTCGGCGGCCTCTTGATGCTGACTGCTCGCCGTCTGGCTCGCTGACCAGTCAGCCAGACGGTGCGTTTGTGCACTTCCGCTCGGTGAGCGGGCGGAAGTGCACACACGCGATCAGTAGGAGTAGAAGCCGCGCCTGGTCTTGCGGCCCAGGTGGCCGGCGGCCACCATGCGGCGCAGCGACGGAACGGCTGCGTAGTTGGGGTCGGCGAACTCGGCGTACAGCGCATCGAGAATGGCGACCGACGTGTCCAGACCCACCAGGTCGAGCAGGGCGAACGGACCCATCGGGAAGTTGCAGCCGCCCTTCATTGCGGTGTCGATGCTCTCCATCGATGCCGTGCCCTGCTCCCACATCCGCACGGCATTGTTCAGGTACGGGAACAGCAACGCATTGACGATGAAGCCGGCGCGGTCCTTCACCTCGACTGCGTCCTTGCCGCATGACGTTGCGAATGCGAGCGCCGCAGCCACCGTCTCGTCGCTGGCGGTGATGGGGCGCACGACCTCGACCAGCTTCATCATCGGGGCCGGGTTGAAGAAGTGGATGCCGACCACCTGCGCAGGCCGCTGCGTGACCATCGCCATCTCCACCACGGGCAGGGTGGACGTGTTGGTGGCGAGAATGCCGCTGGGCTTCACGATCTGTTCGAGCTCGGCGAACAGCGCCTTCTTGATGGCCAGGTCCTCCACCACCGACTCGATCACCAGATCGCAGTCGGCGAGAGCACCCAGGTGATCGGTGGCGGTGATGCGCGCCATCACGGCTGCTCGGTCCTCCTCGGTGGCCTTGCCGCGCTCGATGCCCTTGACGAAGCCCTTGTCGATGGCAGCAACCATTGCGTTGGCAACATCGATGGAGCGCGACCGCACGATCACGGTGTACCCGGCACGCGCGGCTACCTCGGCCAAACCCGAGCCCATGATGCCCGAACCCAAAACGCCCACCCGCTGAATTTCGCTCATTTCCTGAGAGTAGCTACTCTCAGGAAACTTGAACGAAACGAGTACTTGACGGTGATGACTGCAGCAAACGACGACTCGAACGACGTGGCCGCGACTCTCCGCTTCTTCATGGAGGCCGACCGGCTGAAGAGTGTGGATCGCAAGAACTTCCTCTCCGACGGCAGCCGCCGCGAGAACACCGCCGAGCACTCGTGGCACCTCGGCATCGCGGCGATGATCATGGCACCCTTTGCCAGTGAGCCCGTCGACATAGCGACCGCGGTGTGCATGGCATTGGTGCACGACATCGTGGAGATCGATGCCGGCGACACGTTCGCCTACTCGCAGAGCGAAGCAGAGTTGGCGAGCAAGGAAGCTCGCGAAGTCGCCGCCGCCGACCGACTGTTCGGGCTGCTGCCGGCTGCCACTGGCGAACGGTTCCGCGCGTTGTGGGATGAGTACGAACGCGGCGATACCCCCGAGGCCCGCTACGTGATGGCCGTCGACCGGTTGGCACCGATGCTGCTCAACACCGCCGAGGGTGGCAGCACCTGGCGCGAGTTCGGGATCACCCGCGACCGCGTGATCGCGCGCAATGGCCCGCACATCGAACCGGCACTCCCCGCGGTGTGGGCGGCGGCACTTGCGGGTCTGGACGCGGCAACCGCTGCCGGCCATGTGGCCGCCGACTGATGGCTCGCCGCAAAGCCCGACGCGAAGTATTCGAACGCACCGCCGCGGGCTACGTCGTCAACTTAGAGAGCGAAGAAGTCGACCTTGTGGTGCGCCTGGTGGCCGAACTACGTGGGCTGCTTCTGGCCGACGACCCCGACACAGTTGCGATCACGCGGCGCCTCTTCCCGCCGGCCTACCACCTCGCCGATGACGCTGACGCGGACGTCGAGTACCAACGGCTGATGCGCGAGGAATTGGTCGCCTCCCGGTTGGCCGCGATGCAGCAAGTGGACGACGCCCTGAACTCGCGAGATCCACTGACCGAGGAGGCGATGCATGGCCTCTTGCAATCGCTGAATGCGGTGCGCTTGGTGTTGGGCACGCTGCTCGACGTCAGCGAGGCACACGACCCTGAGGACGTCGACGACGACGACCCGACGGTCGGCGAACACCACCTCTACCAATTCCTGAGCTACCTCTTGGAAGTCGCCGTTCAGGCGGTCAGCCAGTAGCTGATCAGCCGGGAAACATGAAACAGCCGACGGTGCCCGGCCCGGTGTGCGCACCAATACTGGGTCCGATGCGATAGCGAACCACATCGAGTGCGCCAGCGGCCTCACTGAGTGCTTCCTCCAAGGCATCGGCCACCGGTGCGCTCACCGCATCGCTGTGACCGATTGCGATGCGAAGTCGGTCACCCCACGCGATTGTGTAGGAAGCCATCGCGTTGACTGCATCCAACATCGTCGCTGAGTTCTGCACCATTTCAAGCTTTCCATCGCGCAGCGACATCACCTGCACGCCGTCGCCACCGGGCAGGTCGCCCATGCGCCCGCTGCGACGCAATTGGTCGAACGCGCCGACCGCGAACACGTTGCCGATCGTGGGCGCCAACTGCTCTGCGATCAATGCGGCACCATCCAGTGACGCGCCATCGGCAATTGCGGCCGCCGCCGCCCACACGCTGCAGCTCACTCCGAAGCTGGCCGTACCTGAGTCGACCAGTCGCACCGGCATCGGCACCGAGTGAGCGGCTAGACGAGCGGCGTTGATGGTGCCCGACACCGAGGAGGTGACATGGATCGACAGAATCTCGGTGCAACCACGCGCCGCGAGTTCTTCGTAGGCAACGGCGAACTGGCCGGGACTGGGCTGGCTGGTGCTCACGACCGGACAGGCACCGTTTGCGTACTTCTCGTAGAAACCATCCGCATGGAGATCGACGCCCTCCAGGTAGTCGACGTCGTCGACGGTCACCGTCAATGGAACCACCTCGATGCAGTAACGCTGCGCAAGGCTGGCTGGCAGCTGTGAGTTCGAGTCAGTGCAGATGCCGATCATGGCGGCACCCTACGCAGCACAGGTAAGGGGAACGTTGCAATCCTGCGTCGAAGAATGGAACTTGATCGGGGCTTGACATCTCTGTCGGCTGTCCTGTTTTGGTGCTCAGTTTTCGCCGAGTGCCTGCAGCCAACCGGGCATGCGGACTGGGCGTCCAGCGGTGTTCACGCACCCGTGCACTGTCACCGCTGTCGCTCGCACCGCGTTGTCGACAGTGAGCAGATAGGCCATCTGGAACGTGGCGCGGGTGGCCGCGCCCGCCCGGAGACGCACCTCCACGACCTCATCGAAGCGCAGCGGTTGGCGGTACTGCACGAAGGCTTCCAGTACCGCATAGTCGACGCCGTCGGCACGCAGCTCGACGTACGGGTGGCCAATCGAGCGCAGGTACTCCACCCGCGCCTCCTCCAGATACGGCAGGTAGCGACTGTGGTGAACGATGCCCATTGCGTCGGTCTCGTCGAAACGCACGCGCAGCCGGTGGGCATACGCATAGTCGGAGGGGCTCAGCGAGGGTTCCAGTTGGAGACGCACATCGTCACCGTACGACACGGCACCGCGCCACGAGCTCAGCGATCACGATGCGACCTTCCGGGTGTTCAGAGCGGTGCGGGGCCGGTGCTGGCGCGGACGATCAACGTGGTCGGGAGAAGCTCGTGGCGGGCGCGAGGCTTGGCGTCGCCCTGGGATTGCTCGATGGCCCGCGTGAGTGCCGTCGCTGCCGCTCGGCCCTTGGCGGCGACGTCTTGGTGCACCGTCGTGAGAGCGGGTTCCATTCGACTCGCGAGCGGGCTGTCGTCGAAGCCGACGACGGAGACGTCGTCGGGAACGCGCAGGCCGAGGCGACGCGCGACCTGGACGACGCCGTACGCGACGACATCGGAGATGCAGACGATGCCTGTTGGCCGCTCGCCGGCCGGCCGGTCGAGCAACAGCCGCGCCGGCTCTTCGCCCTTGTCCACGTCGCTGTGCAGACCCTGCGCAACTACCGGGGTGATGTGTGCGGCGTCGAGGGCATCGAGCCAGCCGAGCATGCGTTGACGGTGGACATGACTCGCTACGGCGGCCCGCGGATCGTCGACCAGCCCCGCTTCACCGCTGACCGTCGAGTCGGCGATGCCGATTCGGCGATGACCGAGATCGATCAGGTGTTGCGCGGCTGCCCGAGCCCCGGCACGATCATCGATGTTCACGGACGGCACGCCGGGCTTCGAGTCCTGATCGACGAACACGAGGGGGAGCCTGCGCCGCTCCAGCCACGCAACTGCGGTCGACGTCTCATCGCAGCTGTAGACCAGTGCACCGTCGAGCGGGACATCGCGGGCAGGGACCGCATCGGTCGCGGCCGACGACGTCAGGAGCGTGAGCGCAAGTCCTGTCGGGGCGAGCTCAGCTGCGATCGCCCCGAGAAACTCTGCGGCGACCTCGTTCGTGAACGCGTCACGAAGTGAATCGGTGAGCAGGACGCCCACTGCGCCGGTCGTGCCGCGGGCGAGGGCGCGCCCCGATGGATCGGGACCCACGTAGCCGAGCTCGTCCGCCGCGGCCAGAATCCGGTCGCGCAGATCGCTGGAGAGTTGGTTCGGACGCGAGAACGCGTTGGACACTGTCATTCGACTCACGCCGACCATGTCGGCGATCGTCTGCAGCGTCACTCGTGCCATCCCACCTATTGTGGTCTGCTTCAGGCAGAACAGCTCAATGCGGCGCATTCGGTCGCCGCGGTTGCCTGGATCCGGCGTGCGTTCGGACGCTCGTTGCGTATGCGCCCGGCGATGGCGAGCACAGCTCGGAACATGCGCACGACGCGAGGTGGGCGGCGCTCGACGTATGGCAGCACCGGCGCGTTCGGCATCGCGCTGTAGGGCAGTCCCTGCAGGGCGTTCTTCGAGCACAGACCGGCAAGTTCGAAGTAAGGGTTCATCAGGCGTCTCCTCGCTCGCTTTCGTCGCAACTCGTGTCGCGTTCTGTACCGATACAGTACCAGGCTTCTGTACCGGTCAAGTCGCTCGGTGACATTCCTCTCGGTGACCCTTGGCACGCTGGCGCCGCCGGTGCTCATGTGTTTCCGGCCGTCCGTGAGGTGACCGGTGCTGCAACCGGTACGCCCCTTCGCCCGCGTCTAAATCGCGCAAACGGTTAGCGGAAAACAGATGGCCCGCTGATAATGTTGCCACGCTCTCAACCGGAAGCAGACCTAGCCCCCATCGTCTAGTGGCCTAGGACACCACCCTTTCAAGGTGGCGGCACGGGTTCGAATCCCGTTGGGGGTGCTCAGCAAGTTTTAGTCGTGTCGTTAAGTCGTGTCGTTAAGTAGTACAGACCAGCTGGTCAACAGCCTGGTCCCGTGGTGAAGTGGAGTTCACGCCGGCCTGTCAAGCCGGAGGTCGCGGGTTCGAACCCCGTCGGGACCGCTCGGGCGTAAGCCTGAACGGGTGTCACCTTGATATTCAAAGGATTGGTGGCGCACACATCGGTCGAGTAGCTCAGTCGGCAGAGCATACGCCTGAAAAGCGTAGGGTCACCGGATCGACGCCGGTCTCGACCACCACAGGTTCGCCGTGGGTCTTCGGGCCCACGGCGAGCTTGTTTTTACGCTGAAACACACGGAGGAGTGCACAATGGGTCTACTTGACAAGGTCAAGGGTTTGGTCAATGGCAACAAGGACGCGGTCAAAAGGTGGCATCGACAAGGCTGTCGACCTGGTCGAGAGCAAGACGCCTGACTCCATCGACGACAAGGTCGAGATGACATCTGAAAAGGCGAAGGACTTCGTCGACGGCATCTAGTCCGACGCGGTGAGTCGTCATCGGAAACGTGCTGCTCAAATGGGCTGCTCTGTGGTTGTGCGAGCGACGTGCCAACAGTCGCACCGACAGTGCTGCTCTGTTCCGGCATCATTGTGCGTATCCATCACGCACCACTGATCACCACCCGCGAGGCAGTGCCGGAAGACTTTGCCCGGTACTTCTTTGAAGCGTTCGCCGAGCTGAGCCCAGAGTCGCGCCATCTCCGCTTCTTCACTGCCGTGCGTGAACTGCCCGCCGGCGTGCTGCAGCGGTTGGCAAATGTCGATGGGGTCATCAACGCCGCGATCATTGCCTTCGATGCCGCGGCCGACCTGCCCGACCATCCCGAGGGCAAGCCGATAGGGGTCGCCAGATGGATGGGCAACCCCGTAGGACCGCCCGAGCTCTCGGTCACTGTGATCGATGAGTACCAAGGGCTTGGCGTCGGCTCGCGACTGATGGATGCGTTGCTCGTGCTGGCTCGCAAGCGCGGCGTGCGGCGAATCATCGCCGACGTGCTGCGTGAGAACACGGCGATGCGTGCGCTGATCAACCGTTACCGAGCGGTCGTACAGCCCAGCGGCGACCCAGTGATCGTCCGCTATCGCGTTGACGTCTGACAAGCTGACGGCGTGGGCACACCCGAGCGCAGCGCACTAGAAGCACAACTCTACGATGCACTTCGCGTATTGAACGAAGCACCATCGGAGGCGAAGGAAGTCGACCAGCCCGTCCTCGCCGAGCTCGAGCGGCTGTTCGACGTGCAGCTGGCCAGCCGGCATTGCGACCTCGCCGCACGATGGCTGCGTGGGCAGGCGAAGGGCTACTACACCATTGGTTCTTCGGGCCACGAGAGCAATGCGGCGATTGCGATGGCCTTGCGCCCCAACGACCCAGCGCTCTTGCATTACCGCAGCGGCGGCTTCTACCTCGCACGCGCTGGCCTGGGTGGGGTACACGACATTCTCGCCGGCATGGTGGCCGCCACCGGTGAGCCGATCGCCGGCGGGCGCCACAAGGTGTTCGGCCGACACGACCTGGCCGTAATACCTCAAACCTCCACCATCGCTTCGCACCTACCGCGAGCAGTCGGCGTTGCGTTCGCCATCGGACGTGCCGCGCGCCTGGGAGTCGAGTCGCCCTGGCCCGCAGACGCCCTCGCTGTCTGCTCGTTCGGCGATGCCTCTGCGAACCACTCCGTGGCTACCGGTGCCATCAACACCGCGCTGCACTGCGCTCACCAACGGTTGCCACTTCCGCTCCTCTTCGTCTGCGAGGACAATGGCCTTGGCATCAGTGTGCGCACGCCCGCCGGCTGGATCGAAAGTGCCTACGGCAATCGGCCGCACCTGCGCTACGTCAGTGTCGAAGGCGCCGACCCGGAAGCGGTCCTGGCCGTCACTGCCGAGCTGGGCCATTGGGTGCGCACTCGCCGCCAACCTGCCTTCGTGCATCTGCGGACCGTGCGCTTCGGGGGTCACGCCGGCACCGACGTGGAAAGCGCCTATCGCACCCCTGCCGAGATGCGTGCGGAGGCCGACCGCGACCCAATTCTGGCCACCGCCCGCCGTTTGGTGGCGAGTGGGCGGCACACCGCCGAGAGCCTTGCCACTCGACACGACTACCTACGTGCACGCGTGTTCGAGGTGGCTGCCACTATCGCCGAGTGGCCGCAGTTGTCGACCGCCCAGGAAGTGATGGCACCGCTGGCGCCGCGCCGGCCAGCGGCGGTAGCAGCGGCGGTGCGTGCGGCACCGGTACCCGCCGCAAGCGCGCCAGTGACCCTTGCACAGTCGATCAATGCGACGCTTGGCGAACTACTCAAGGTGCACCCCAACATGCTGCTCTTCGGCGAGGACGTGGCAGCGAAGGGTGGTGTCTATGGCGTCACGAAGGGTTTGCTGGCCCAGACCGGCGCTGCGCGAGTGTTCGACACACTGTTGGATGAGACAAGCATCTTGGGGCTCGCGCTGGGTGCCGCCATCAGCGGCTTCCTGCCCATCCCCGAAATCCAGTATTTGGCCTACTTCCACAATGCGGAGGACCAGCTGCGCGGCGAGGCCGCGACCCTTCAGTTCTTCTCCAATGGCAAGTACCGCAATGGAATGGTGGTGCGTATCGCCGGCCTCGGCTATCAGGAAGGTTTCGGTGGGCACTTCCACAACGACGATTCGCTGACCGTGATGCGCGACCTCCCTGGCGTCGTTGTGGCTGTGCCGGCGCGGCCCGACGATGCAGCCGCGATCCTGCGCACGCTCGTCGCTGCAGCCGAAGTGGATGGCACGGTCGGGGTGATGGTGGAGCCCATCGCCCGATACCACACCGCCGATTTGATGCAACCCGGTGACCGACTGTGGCTCGCCACCCCCGACGCGTCGGCACACGTTCCCATCGGCGCGGCCCGTACCTACGGAGACGGCAAGGACCTCACGATCCTCACCTTCGGTAACGGTCTCTTCCTGTCCCTGCGCGTCGCGCGTCGGCTGCAGTCCCGTGGCATCTACGCGCGCGTCGTCGATCTGCGGTGGATCGCCCCATTGCCGGTGGACGACATCCTTCTCGAGGCGGCTGCCACCGGTGCGGTGTTGGTGGTTGACGAGACACGCCATTCGGGAGGCGTCGCCGAGGGCGTGCTGGCGACGCTGATCGATGGTGGCTTCGCTGGCCGGATGGCGCGTGTGACCAGCAAGGACAGCTTCATCCCACTGGGCGACGCGGCCAAGTTGATGCTGCTCAGCGAGCCAGATATCGAGGCGGCCGTCGATCGGTTGTTGATGTCACGCTGAGTGCCGCCGCACCTCTTACGAAACTCTCACCTCCACGCCACGGTTCACTCACGGTACTGCTTCAGACTGCGCAGATGGATTCGTTGATGTGGTACCTCACCCGGGCCACCGGCATTGTTGCGGCGGTGCTGGCTGTGGCCGCGTTGGTGTGGGGACTCTTCTTCTCGGCCCGTAACACGGGTACCCGCCTGCGCCCCAACTGGTGGCTGGCGCTGCACAACTACCTGGGCGGGCTGACGCTCGTCTTCATCGCCCTCCACATGCTGATGTCGTTCCTCGACACACAAGCGGGCCTCTCGTTCGTCAACCTCTTTGTCCCCAGCGGCAGAGTTGGCTGGAGGATCGGTTGGGGTGTCCTGGCCTTCTGGCTGTTCGTCATTGTCGTGTTGCCCTCCATTGGTCGAGTTCGTCGTCGTCTACCGCGCAAGGCGTGGCACGTGGTGCACCTCGTGTCGATTCCGGCCGTCGTGCTCACCGGTGTCCACGCCTACCAAGCAGGAAGCGACTCGGCCTCGGGCTACTTCACTCGCGGGCTGGCCCTCCTTGTTGGCATTGCCGTCTACCCCATCACCATTCGCCTCAGCGGCATAGCGCAACGTCGCCGTGCCATCGCCTGAAAGTCAACGACATGACCACCCCATCGAAATCCGGCAAGTCGACACGCCAGACCGCACCGATTGATCCTCTCCTGCAGCAGCGCCTTGCGCAGCTCGGTAACCGTCGTCCTGGCAGCCCGCTGTCGCCGCCCAAGAACGGTCCCGCCGCCAAGCCGCCGACGAAGCCCGGCCGTCGCGCCAAACCTGCTCGTGCGGCGAAGCTCTCGGCACTGGCCTTGAGTGCAGTCACCACGCTCGGCCTGACCGTTGTCTTTGCGGACCAGAACGGCCAGACCGATTCTGTGCAACTGACCTCGGGCACCGCCGCCGGCTCGTTGATCACGGTTGCTGCGGCTCCTCCAACCGCCGTAACCCCAGCCGCCGTAACCCCAGCCGCCGTAACCCCAGCTACGACAGTGGCGCCTGCAGCAACCGTCGCAGTTGCAGCACCGGCGCCGGCTGGCGTGGTGGACGGCACCTACGTCGGCGGCAGCGACAGGAACCGCTGGGGCACGGTGCAGGTGCAGGTTGTGTATTCAGGTGGCCAGGTCGCCGATGTTCAAATCCTTCAGTACCCCAACGGTGATCGCAACAGCATTCGGATCAGCCAAGTCGCGCTGCCGAGGCTGGTCAACGAGACACTGCGGTCGCAATCGGCCGACGTCAACACCGTGTCGGGCGCCACCTACACCTCCAAGAGCTACCGCATCTCGATGCAGTCGGCCATCGATGCGGCCAACGCCGCGTCCGGCATCAGTGGCTGATCCGACAACCGCCGATGAGTCTGCACCACGTCGAGGCCGTCATGGGCACGTCCATCAGCATCGACATCGTCGACTCGCACGATCGGTCGCTCGTCGAAGAGTTGGTTGCGTGGTTCCACGAGGTCGACGAGGTGTTCAGCCCCTACAAAGACGACAGCGTGATCAGCCGCCTCGGTCGAGGCGACCTGGCGCACACGGATGTACAGGTCAGCGACGATGTACGCGAGGTCTTGCAGCGCTGTGGCGAGCTGAATGAGGCGACCGATGGCGTGTTCGACGTGTGGTCGCTCCCGTCGCCGAATGGCACATGCTTCGATCCGTGCGGCTATGTGAAGGGCTGGTCCGTGCAGCGCGCGGCGCGCCTGCTGGAACAGCGCGGGGTGATTGATTTCTGTATCAACGCCGGCGGCGACGTCGCCCTCGGTGGCCTCAGTGGCGACCATGCTCCGTGGCGCGTCGGCATTCGTCATCCGGATGACTCGATGGCGGTCGCATTCGTCCTGGAAGGTGCCGGTCCTCTGGCCGTCGCAACCAGCGCGAGCTATGAGCGCGGCGCGCACATTGTCGACCCACGAACTGGCCAGCCGATCACCGAGCTGGCCAGTGCCACCGTGGTCGGCCCAGACCTGGCTGACGCTGACGCGTACGCCACAGTCTTGTACGTGATGGGTGCGGACGGGTTGTACTGGCTCGCGCAACAGCCGGGTTACAGCGGCTGCGTGTTCACGCGCGACGGCCAGCTGATCACCAGTGAAGAGTTCAACTTCTACAGAGCGGCCTGAGGCGGCTGTTCTTCCTCCGGCAACACGTGCTGGAACTGACGCAACAGCAGCAGGTCGTAGATGATCTTGGCGGTGCCGGCGATGATCAGCGGCCAGCCGAAGGTGCTGTGGTCCAACATCCATCCGGCCGCGGTGGGCGGTAGCGCTGCGGCCAGGCTGCGCGGCACATTGGTCACACTGGCCGCAGCTGCGCGTTCTGCCGGTGAGACCACAGCCATCACGTATGAGGTGCGCGCCGGTACATCCATCGAGCTGAGCAGGCTACGCATCACCAGCATTGCGACCGCGAGCTGCACGTTGGGCATGAACGCAGCCGCGATCAACAGGCAGTTGGCGGGCAGGTGACTGAACACCATTGTGCGTACCAGTCCGATGCGCGCCGCCAACCATGCAGCGACGAAGCCCGACGCGGCGCTCAGCGAGCCGGTCACGAACAGCAGCGTGCCCGCCGCCCCGATCGAAAGATCGAAGCGCTGGAAGAGCCAGAGGGCAAGCATCGACTGCACCACGAAGCCACCACCGAACGCGTCCAGCGAGAACAGCGCGGCCAGCTTGTAGACCACCCGCTTCGAGCGGCCCAGCGGGGCAGCGACCACGGGGTTGGTGGCGGCCGAGACAACCGAGAGAGTGCGGTACAGCAGCAACACGATGAAGCCGGCCAGCACGTACGCGCCGAAGCAGCTGCGGAGCGCGGTTTCCTCCGAGACGGATGTGTTCCGCGCGATTGCCTCCGGGATCCGAATCGAGAGCGTGCCGAACGCACCGGCAATCCCGCCGATGAATGCGTAGCGCGCGTAGAGCGCGGTGCGCGAGACGGCTGGTGTGGTGCCGGCCAAGATCGACTGCTCGAGCGGCAGAAACACGCTGACATCACCTGACGTCGGGTTGAGCGTGCCAATCACGCCGACGACCAGCAACGCGGTGAATGACGTCGCCGTGCCGAACAGTGCGCCGCTGACGATCATGAGCACCGAACCACCGAACAGCAACGTTCTGCGAGGGACCGCGTGCCCCTTTGTTCCGACCAAAAGCGTCAGTACCGCGGAGCCCAGCATCATGCCGGTGACAATGACGCCGATCTGCAGCGCGCTGAACCCGAACACCGGCAGTAGCGCGGTGATGGACAGGCTGACGAGGCCATCGACAAAGCCGCGAATGCCACGAGTGGTGAGCAGCACTCCCGCATCGCGGTGAGTCTGCGGTGGCAGAAACGGCACAGCCCGACGATACCGACCGCTACCGTGGTCGCCGTGCCCCTCCAGTTCACGTTCGTCACCTCGGCGAAGCGCTACTCAGACTTGCCGCCCACGCCGTGCGAGGCCGCGTTCGTGGGGCGCAGCAACGTGGGCAAATCATCGCTGATCAACGCGATGGCCAACCGCCGTCAACTGGCCCGTGTCTCCAACACGCCCGGGCGAACGCAACTGCTCAACATGTTCGTGCTGCCGTCCGGTGGCACCGTCGTCGACCTTCCGGGCTACGGCTATGCGAAGGTGCCCGGGCGCGAGCGCTCGACGTGGCAGGCGATGATCGAGGGGTACCTCCTCGAGCGTGAGGGCCTGGAGCTGGTGTTCATACTGGTCGACGGCGAGATCGGGCCGACCAAGTTGGATGTGCAGATGCTCGACTGGTTGCGTGCCAGCGGCGTGCCGCACACGGTGGTCGCCACCAAGATCGACAAAGTGCGGCCATCGAAGCTCGCCACCCGCAAGAAGGAACTGGCCAAGGGTTGCGAGCTGGAGCAGGGCGACATCATCTGGGTCAGTGCCTCCAAAGGCACCGGCATCGAGCAGCTGCAGAGCCACGTCGCTTCGCTGCTCACGCCCTCGTCGTAGCGCTGGACGTTATAGGGCCGACGTTCTAGGGCTCGACGACGATCCAGCCACGTCGCTGCAGTTCGGCGGCGAGTTGCGGCGTTGGGATCTTTGCCAGTGCCGTGCTGGCGGCGGTTGCCCGTGGCTTCGGTGCGGACTTTGTCGATGCAACGGGCGCTGGCTGCTCGACGGATTGTTCTTCGGCTTCGTTCTGTAGCTGCTCGATGAACGCGTCGGCCTCCTCGCGACTGAACTTGCCGCCGGCCTGCCGCTGTGTGAAACCCATCGGGCCGCGTGCGTCTCGAAAGTCGGAGTGACCGGCATCGTGGAGCAGCGACAGCAACTCCTGCACCTGTTTCGCTGATGCCGACGGACCTGACTGCTGGCCGAACGCCATGATCAGCTGCCCCGATTCAGTGAGCCACGAAGCTTGGCGAACAGATCGCGCGGGTCGACCATCGCCATGCCCTTGCGAATCAGCTTCTGCTTCTTCGCGGTGTACGGCGGGTACATCATCGACGGGTCCATCTTCGTGCTGCGCGAGTGAACACCGCGATGATGGCTGAACGCATCGAACCCGAATTTGCCGTGGTATGCGCCCATTCCGCTCTCGCCGACACCGCCGAAGGGCAGGTTGGGATTGCTGATGTGCAGCAGCGTGCCGTTGACGCAGGCGCCGCCGCTGGTGGCTCCCGCGATCACCTTGTCGTTCTCGCTGTCGCTCTCGCTGAACGTGTACAGCGCGAGCGGCTTGTCGCCGTCGGCGGACCGCCCGTTGACGAATCCGATGGCTGCATCGATGGAGTCAACGGCAATGACGGGAAGGATCGGCCCGAAGATCTCCTCACCCATCACCGGGTCGGCAGCGGTGACACCGGTGAGGACGGTGGGCGAGATGTAGCGCGTGTCAGCATCGGTGACGCCACCGAAGGCAACGGTGCCGCTGTCGAGCAGCTTCTCCAGCCGATGGAAGTGCGGCGAGTTGACGATGCGCGTGAAATCGGGGCTGGTCTGTGGGTCGGCACCGTAGAACTCGGCGATGTGCGTGCCGAGCGCAGCAACGAACTGGTCGTGCACGGGCTGCTCCACCAGTACGTAGTCCGGCGCGATACAGGTCTGGCCGGCGTTGATGAACTTGCCCCACGCGATACGGCGAGCGGCGACGTCGATGTTGGCGTGGCGGCTGACGATTGCCGGGCTCTTGCCGCCCAGTTCCAGCGTCACCGGGGTGAGGTTCTCGGCCGCCGCCCGCATGACGATGCGTGCGACGCGGCTGTTGCCGGTGTAGATGATGTGGTCGAAGCGCTGTGTCAACAGCTCGGTGGTCTCGGCTACTCCACCCTGCACCGCCACGATGGCAGGGTCGCCGATGGCTTCTATCAGCGAGATCAGCTCAGCCGCGGTGTTCGGTGCCAGCTCGCTGGGTTTGGCAACCACCGCGTTGCCGGCGCTGATGGCCGCAACCATCGGCAGCAACAGCAATTGCACGGGGTAGTTCCACGGGGCGATGACACACACGACGCCGACCGGCTCGGCCACCACGTACGACGAACCGGGCTGGAAGGCAAGCGGAGTGCCCACCTTGTCGGGCCGCATCCACGAGCTGAGGTGCGCCAGCGTGTGGTTGATGTCGCTGACCGTGAAACCGAGCTCGGTCGTCCACGCTTCGAAACGCGGCTTGCCGAAATCGGCCGCCAACGCGTCGAGCAGCTGGGTCTCGCGCTCCTCGAGTAGATCGCGCATTCTCGTCAGGGTGGCGCGCCGCCAGTCGATCGGCTTGGTGGCGCCGGTGTCAAAAGCGGCGCGAGTGCTGGCGACTTTTGGTGCGATCTCGTCGAGTGCGGTGACGGTGTAGTCCATGGGCCCAGGCTATGCCCGTCATTCGCGAGCCGAGAGACAGCAAAGAATTGGATGATCCTTGGCTTCACTCGCTACGACCTCGAGTCGATACTTGTTGGACATGCAGAGTGATCGTCAGTCCATGGACGACCTCACGTTCGGCGGCGTGATGGTTGCGGCGAAAGCCGGCGACCAGCGCGCCGCAGAACTGCTCTTCCTCGAGCTTCATCCGCAGCTAGTGCGGTTCCTGCGGGTCAGCGAGCCGCGAATGGCCGACGACCTGGCGGGCGAGGTGTGGTTGGCGGTTGCCCGTGGTCTGCGCGCGTTCGATGGGGATCTCGCTGGGTTCCGGGCCTGGGTGTTCTCCATCGCCCGGCGGCGTGTCGCCGATCACCGTCGCACGGCGATGAGGCGGGCCACCGATCCGGTGGACGAGGACTTCTTCCGGGACCGCCCGGTGGCCGACGACACCGCTGGCCAGTCGCTCGCCCATCTCTCGGCCCAAGTTGCGCTCGACCTGATCGCCCGTTCCTTGCCTGTCGACCAGGCCGAGGTGCTGACACTGCGGATCGTCGCCGACCTCGACGTGGCCCACGTCGCAACCGTGATGGGCCACACCTCGAACTGGGTGCGTGTCACCCAGCACCGTGCGTTGCGACACCTCGCCACGGTGTTGGCCAAGGGACCCGCCGAAGAAATTCTCGACGATCGTGTAATTCCCACGAGGGCTCGGACGATCTGACAGCGTGACCGAGCAGCTTTTCCCCGACGACATTGCCAATGGCTTGGTCGACGGCACATTGCCCGCCGCCGCCGTACCTGCTTCGTTGCACGACGTCGCCGACGTGTTGCGTGCTGCCCACCAGGCAGTCACCGAGGACGAGCTGAAGGGAATGGCTGCGCTGATGCAGCGATTCACCGCCGAGGTCGCGGTTGAAAGTCCCCCCGCCACGATCCACAGGAGTTCCCCCATGTTCAATGCCCGTATCCCCCGCCGCGTTGCGGCGATGGTCGCCGTCACCTTGCTCGCTGCCGGCACCGCCGCCGCCGCCTCTTCCGGTGGCGCATTCTCGTCGTCCGCCTCGTCCCGTTTCGAGGATGTCGTCCTACTCGAGGGCTCGACCACCACCGAAGTGGTGGAGGAGGAGTCGACCACGACCACCACCGAGGCACCCGACGAGACCACCACGACCGAGACCCCTGACGACGAGACAGCCACGACCGAAGCATCCGACAGCGACGAAGGCGAACGAGAAGACTCCCACCTTTACGGCAAGTGCACGGCGTTCACCAACGGCACTGCGAAGAACCTCCAGAACCCGGCGTTCTCCGAGCTGCAGGACGAGGCTGACGCTGCCGGCATCAGCGTCGACGACTACTGCGCGATGGTCATCGACACTCACAGGGCTGACGACGATGCCAGTGGCGACGCTGACGACGATGCCAGTGGCCACGCTGACGACGATGCCAGTGACGACGCTGACGACGATGCCAGTGACCACGCCGACGACGATGCCAGTGACCACGCCGACGACGATGCCAGTGACCACGCCGACGACGATGCCAGTGACAATGGCAGTGATCACGCCGGCAACAGCAACAGCAACAGCAACGGCAACGGCAACGGCCACGGCAACGGCCACGGCAAGAACGGCTGATCCGAGCAGGGTGTGTGCCGGCCGGTGACAGCCGGCCCGCACAACTCCCGTACCGTTCGTGTCCGTGGACCAACTGACCGAACTTGGCTTCTACGGGCTGCCTGGAGCGCCCACATCTCCCGCCGATCTGCTGCCACAGTGCCGCGACGGCGAGGCGTTGGGCCTCGGCTCGGTTTTCCTCAGCGAGCGTTTCAACATCAAGGAAGTGGTCACCCTGTCGGGCGCCGCCGGAGCGGTCACCGAAACCCTGGGGATCGCTACCGGAGTCACCAACCACAACACTCGCCATCCGATGGTCACGGCCAGCGTCGCCACCACCATGCACCGGCTCACCGGCGGCCGCTTCGCCCTCGGTCTTGGCCGCGGCATCGACCGTGCCATGAAGGCCTACGGGCTGCCGACCATCACCACGGCGCAGATGGAGGACTTTGCCGGCCTCATGCGGCGCCTGTGGCGTGGCGAAATGGTGCTCGGCCACAGTGGCCCGGCGGGCTCGTGGCCGGTACTGGTGCTCGACCCTGAGTTCGATGAGCAGATTCCCTTGATGCTCAGCGCCTTCGGACCGGAGAGCTTGCGGTTGGCGGGTCGCGCCTTCGACTCGGTGCTGCTGCACACATTCTTCACCGACGAGACGCTGCAGCGTTGTGTCCGTACCGTGCGTGACGAAGCCGAACGCGTTGGTCGCGACCCGGCGAGTGTGCGTATTTGGAGTTGCTACGCCGTCGTCGGCGACTGGTTGGCAGACGACGTGCGGCTGAAGAAGACCGTCGGGCGGATGGCCACCTATCTCCAGGCGTACGGCGACCTGATGGTGCGCACCAACGAGTGGGACCCGGCAGTGCTGGAACGCTTCCGCGCCGACCCGTTCGTCGCCGGCTTCCGCGGCGCCATCGACAACACGGCCACGACCTCTGAGTTGGAGCATGTGGCGACGCTCATTCCGCCAGAGTGGTTGGCGGCCGCCGGCTTGGGCTCTGCACTGGAATGCGCCGCAGCAGTGCTGCGGCAGATGGACCTCGGCGCCGACAGCGTGATCATCCACGGGGCCGCACCATCCGAGCTGGCACCCATGGTTCAGGCCTACCGCACGATTCGGCCAGTAGGGCGCTTCGGCCACCTCAGCGCCAATCCTGGCCTGTAGTTCTGGGGCAATTCACCACCAGGGGTGGCCGCTGGCGGTGACTGCGGGTTGAATGAGTTTGATGTTTCTGGCCTTGACCGAGATGCGCCGAGCGAAAGTTCGATTCGGGTTGTTGGCGGGCGCCGTTGGGCTGCTGGTGTTTCTCATCTTGTTTCAGCAGGCACTGCTCAGCGGATTGATCAACCAGTTCATCGGCGCCATCAAGAACCAGTCCGGTCAGGTGCTCGTCTTCAACGACCAGGCGCGCCGCAATCTGGACGGCTCCATCATCCTGCCTGCGCAGCAGGCGGCTATCACCAAGGTCGACGGAGTGGAGACGGCCTCGCCGCTCGGCCAGGGGACGTTCACCGTGACTGCTGTGAACGACAACGAGACGGAGACCGACGCCGTTCTGTTCGGTTACGTCATCGGCCAGCCTGGCGCGCCCACCTCACTTGTCGAGGGTCGCCTGGTGGAAGCGGCCGACGAAGCGGTGGCCAGCGAGAAGGACCGCGACGCCGGCTTCGACCTCGGCGATGTCGTGAGGATCGAGCCAGGTGGCGCGAGCATCACCATCGTCGGCGTCGCCCGCGACATCAATTACTCCGTGCAGCCGGTGCTGTTCGTCGAGTTCGGTACGTTCGAGGCGGCCAAGCGCACACGCAACCCCGACGCTGCCGCGATTTTCCCTTCTGTGATTGCGATCAAGGTTGCCGCCGGCCGCTCGGCTGCCGACGTTGCTCGACGGATCAACGAACAGGTCGATGGAGTGGAAGCGCTGACTCGCCAGGAGGCTGTCGACGGCTCGCCGGGTGTCAGCAGTGTGCGCACCAGCTTCACCGTCATCCTTGGTCTCTTCTACCTCGTCGTGCCGTTGGTGACCGGCCTCTTCTTCCTCATCGTGACCTTCCAGAAGGCGTCGGCTCTCACGTTGCTGCGCGCCATCGGCGCACCAGCGCGATCGCTGGTCTGGTCGCTGCTCGTTCAGGTGGTGGTCGTGATGACCATCGGTTCGCTCGTTGCCTTCGGGCTCTACTCCGTAGCCATCCAGGGTGTCTCCAACCTGGGAGTGCACGTGGAAGTGATGCCCGCAGTCGTGACGTCGCTCGTCGTGCTCGCTCTTGCACTCGTGACGTCATTGGTGGCCGTTCGGCGAGTGCTGCGGATCGACCCGCTGCTGGCCACCACCGGTGCCGGGGTGGCGCTGTGAGAGTGCCAATGCTGCCGCTGCGCGAGCTTCGCCGACGTCCGAGCAGGTTCATCGTTGCCACCGTTGTTTTGTCGTTCCTTGCGACCTTGCTGCTGTTCCTCGGCGGCCTGCTCGACGGTCTGTACCTGGGTTCGACCGGTGCGATTCGGGCGCAGCCCGGCGACGTGATCGTGTTCTCCAGTGGCGCCCGCGATTCGTTCCTGCGTAGTCGCATCACCGCCGACCTGCGCGCAGACGTCGAGTCTGCTGACGGTGTCGACGCGGTCGGTGGTGTGGGTTTCGTGCTGTTGGGCGCAAAGGTGCCCACGAAAGCCGAGTTGGCCGACGTGACCGTCGCTGGTTACGAGCTACCACCCAAGGGCGTGCCGCCGCCGCCGAAGGACTACCAGGGCACCGCCGACAGCAGCCTGAAGGATCAGGGTGTTGGCCTCGGCGACACGATCCTGGTGGGGCCAGCGGAATCGCCCATCACGATCATCGGGTTCGTCGACGACACCAGCTTCCTGCAGCAGGGAGCGGTGTGGGTCAACCTGCCCACGTGGCGTGCAGTGCAGAACGCCAACCGGCCCGACTCTGCGGTTGCCGATGATGTCGTGCAGACCCTTGTCGTGAAAGGCAGCGTCGTGAAAGGCAGCGTCGTGAAAGGCAGCGTCGTGAAAGGCAGCGTCGTGAAAGGAGTCGCCGACGGACGAAGTCTGTCCGAAGTGATCGACGCCGCGACAGCCAATGCGACCAGCACGCTCACCGTTGATGAGGCGGTGCTGGCACTGCCTGGCGTGAAGCAGCAGGGCCAGACGTTCGACCAGATCATCTACTCGACGTTCGTGGTCGTGCTCGCCGTCGTTGGGTTGTTCTTCAGCCTGCTGACCATCGAGCGGATTGGCCTCTACGGTGTCCTCAAGGCCATCGGCGCCAGCACGCCGCGGCTGTTCGCAGGCGTCGTCATGCAGGCCGTCATCGTTGCCATCATCGCCTTTCTCATCGGCTCGCTGCTGGCCATCGGCGCCGCATTTGCGCTGCCTGCGAAGGTGCCGCTACAGCTGATTCCCAGCCGCTTCATCTTCACGTTCGCGGGCCTGCTGTTGGCCGCTGTCCTGGGCAGTGCCGTCTCGCTGCGTCGCGTCACCCGTGTCGACCCCGCATCTGCGATCGGTAGTGCGTCATGACCCACTCGAAGGAGACACCGCAATGAGCGTCTTGGACATGCGCGATGTGCGCAAGGTGTATCGCACTGGCGATGTCGATGTCGTTGCCCTCGCGCACGCCACGTTGCAGGTCGAGCACGGCGAGATCGTCGCGCTGCTCGGCCCGTCAGGGTCCGGCAAGACCACGCTGCTGTCGATCGCCGGCGGACTGCTGGCCGCCACCGAAGGAACCGTCGTCGTCGGCGGGCAGGACATCACCGGGTACAACGCCAAACAGCTCACTCAGTTCCGTCGCGAGAACGTCGGCTTCGTGTTCCAATCGGTGAACCTGGTGCCGTTCCTGACGGCGGAGGAGAACCTGCTGGTCGTCGATGAGTTGGGTGGCGGCAAGGGTGGCAAGGCGGCCAAGAACAGGGCGTCGCAATTGCTCGACGAGCTCGGGCTGGGCAATCGGCTGCGCAACTTGCCCGCTCAACTCAGCGGTGGTGAGCGCCAGCGCGTCGCCATCGGAAGGGCATTGTTCAACAATCCGAAGCTGGTGCTGTTCGACGAGCCCACCTCAGCGCTCGACTCGAAGATCGGTGCGCAGGTGATGGAGTTGATTCACACTGAGATGAAGTCGCGCGACACGGCCGCGGTCATCGTCACGCACGACACGCGCATGACCGAGTACGCGGACCGTACGGTGCGCATCATCGACGGTCATCTGAAAGCTGAAAGCGTCGAACAGACCGCCTAGTTCATCGTCTAGTTCACCATGGCGCCGGCGACGATGGCGTGCACCTGGTCGCCGTTCAGCTCGTCCTGCTCGCACAGTGCGTCGGCCAACGCCAGCAGCGCTCGACGATGCTCGAGCAGCGTGCACGCCGCGCGATCGGCAGCGGCGTTCATCAGCTGGTCGGCCTTCTCGCGAGCAACCTCGTCGTGTAGCACTTTGGCGACCAGGTTGTGGGCGCCGGCCACTTCGGCTGCTTCGAGACTGAGCAGGCTGCTGCTGGCCCCCAGCATGCCGACGAGTTGGGCAGCAATGATGGTGGCCACCTGTAGGTCACTAGCGATACCGCTCGATGCCTCACCGAACTCCTGGATCTCAGCGGCGCGGCCACCCATGGCGATCACCATCAGCTGGTGGGCCTCGGTTGGGGTGCGCAGGTAGCGCTCGTCGACATCGCCGTGCGCAACGAGGCCAAGCGAGCCCGAGCGACGCAGGATGCTGGCCAGCTTCACGTCGCGTCCTGCCAGCGCTGCAAGCAGTGCGTGCCCCGATTCGTGGATGGCAACCCGGCGCTTCTCGTCGGGGTGGTAGCCGACATCGTGTGAGAGGCCAATTTCGGTGACCATCTGTGCGTTGATGACGTCCTTGAAGCTCATCTCGACGTTGCCGGCTCGCAGTGCGAGCACCAACGATTCATCGAGGAGGCGCTCGATGCGCACAGGCGTGTAGCCGGCGGTGAGATCGGCGATGAAGGCGGCTGACACCGTCGAGTCGTGTGCCTTGCGGGCCAGGTAGTACTCGGCAATCTCCAGCCGGTCGGTGCGCGGGGGAAGGTCGAAGTGAATACTGCGATCGAAGCGGCCTGGTCGCATCAGCGCAGGGTCCAGGTCGGCGGCGCGGTTGGTGGCGGCGATGAGCAGAACGTTGTCCATTGTCAGCCTCGGTCGCGGCAGTGCCATCGAGTCGGGCAAGAGGCGATTGAGCGAGTCGAGAATTGTGTTGGTGAACTTTTGGCCGGACGTCGGCAGGTCGAAGCTCTGCATCTGTACGAGTAGTTCGTTGACGATCGACCCTTCGCGGCCGTTGCCCTTGCCCATGCCAGTTCGCGAGAGGCCGATGGCATCGAACTCCTCGATGAAGCCGATGGCGCCGCCTTCCTTGCGTGCGGACTTGCGGAGGGCCTTGAAGTACGAGCGAATCTTGCGGTTGGTCTGGCCGTAGAACATCGACTCGAACTGCGTGCCGGAGATGAACAGGAATGGCACGCCTGCCTCCGCGGCGAGCGCCTTG
>JBBQMG010000054.1:0-24213 GCA_038328705.1 Acidimicrobiales bacterium
CTCGCCTACGGCCTCGACAAGGGCGCCGAAGACGAGAAGGTGCTGGTGTTCGACCTCGGTGGTGGCACGTTCGACGTGTCGGTGCTGGAGATCGGCGAAGGCGTCTTCGAAGTGAAGAGCACCCACGGCGACACCAAGCTCGGTGGCGACGACTGGGACCAGCGCATCATCGACTGGCTCGTCGGCCAGTTCAAGTCGGCTCACGGTGTCGATCTTGCTGCCGACCGCATGGCCACGCAGCGTCTCAAGGAAGCTGCCGAGAAGGCCAAGATCGAGCTCAGCCAGGTGCAGCAGACACAGATCAACCTGCCCTTCATCACGGCCACGGCCGACGGGCCGTTGCACCTCGACGAGAGCCTCACTCGCGCCAAGTTCCAAGAGATGACGGCCGACCTCATCGAGCGTTGCCGTATCCCGTTCGAGCAGGCGCTGAAGGATGCCGGCATCAGTAAGGGCGAGCTCAACCACGTCCTCCTCGTGGGCGGTTCCACTCGTATGCCCGCCGTCACCGATCTGGTTCAAAGCCTCACCGGCAAGGAGCCCAACAAGTCGGTCAACCCCGATGAAGTGGTCGCGGTCGGTGCTGCAGTGCAGGCAGGCGTGTTGCGCGGCGACGTGAAAGACATCCTGCTGCTCGACGTCACGCCGCTGGCGCTCGGTATCGAAACCAAGGGTGGCGTGATGACCAAGCTCATCGAACGCAACACCACCATCCCCACCAAGCGCACCGAGGTGTTCACCACCGCCGACGACATGCAGCCCAGCGTGGAGATCCACGTGCTGCAAGGCGAGCGCGAGATGGCTGCCTACAACAAGACGCTGGGTAAGTTCCAGCTCGTCGATCTGCCGCCCGCCCCGCGCGGTGTGCCGCAGATCGAAGTCACCTTCGACATCGACGCCAACGGCATCGTGCATGTCTCCGCCAAGGACCGTGCCACCAGCAAGGTGCAGAGCATGACCATCACCGGTCAGAGCACGCTGGACAAGAAGGACATCGACCAGATGGTGCGCGACGCCGAGGCTCACGCCGAGGAAGACAAGCAGCGCCGTGAAGAGGCCGAGATTCGCAACAACGCAGACTCGCTGGTGTACCAGATGGAGAAGGTGCTGCGCGACAACGCCGACAAGGTCGACGAAGCCGAGAAGGCCACTGTCGAGGGTCCGCTCGGCGAGCTGCGCACAGCGCTCAACGGCAACGACTTCGAGGCCATCAAGGCCGCGCACGAAACGCTGATGCAGGCCAGCCAGGGCTTCAGCCAGCGTCTGTACGAGAAGGCCGCCGCCGAAAACGCTGCGGGCACCTCGGCAGCCACCGGCCAGGGCAACGACCACAGCAACGGCGACGGTCCGGGCGCCGACGACGACATCATCGATGCCGAAATCGTCGACGACGAATCGGCGAAGTGACCCTGAGATGAGCGACGACACAAACCCTGGTGTGCCGCCGATCGACATCGAACTCGACGACGATCTGACCTCGGAGATGATGCGGTTGCGTCGTCTCGCCGATGGCGTGCCCGTCGGTGGTGACGAAGTTGCCGACGCCGAGTCCGCTGTCGAGCACGACGTCGAGGCTCTGCTGGTGGAGCGCGATTCCTTCAAGGACATCGCGCTTCGCCTGCAGGCCGACTTCGACAACTACCGCCGGCGCGTTGCCGCGCAGCAGGCCGACGATGCGCAGCGCGCAACGGGCAAGATGGCCGAAGCGCTGCTCCCCGTCCTCGACGCGTGCGAGGCTGCGTTCCTGCAGCATCCCGCAGAGGTCGAGCCCATTTTCAACCTGTTGCTGGTGCAGCTGAAGAAGCAGGGCCTGGAGACGATGAACTTGCACGAGCAGCCGTTCGACCCGAATCTGGCCGAGGCAGTGCTGCACGAAGCGGGCGACGGTGTCGCCGATGGCCCCATCGTCAGCGAGGTGTTGCGCAGTGGCTACACGTGGAACGGTCGCGTCCTGCGTGCAGCAATGGTGAAGGTTCGCGGCTGAGGCCAGGGCCACCATGGCAGCGCAGCGCGAGTGGTACGAAAAGGACTACTACAAGATCCTCGGCGTCGCCGAGAACGCTGACGCGAAGACAATCACCAAGGCGTACCGCAAGCTGGCACGCGACAGCCACCCCGACACGCACCCTGGTAACGACGAGGCAGAAGAGCGCTTCAAGACGGTCAGTGGCGCGTACGACGTGCTGGGCGACGACGCCAAGCGCAAGGAGTACGACGAGGTTCGTCGGCTGGGCCCAGTCGGTGGCATGTCCGGCCCGGGTGGCCAAGGCGGGCCCGGTGCCGGCCAGGGCGGCTACAACTTCAACGTCGGCAGCGAGGGCATGGGGGACCTGCTGGGGTCCATGTTCGGGCGCGGGCGGCGCGGCGGCGGTGCTTCGGCATCGGCCGGCCCGCAGCGCGGTGCCGACGTCGAGGCAACGCTGACACTCGACTTCGTCGACGCAGCCAAGGGCATGACCACCACGTTGCACCTCACCAGCGACGCGGAGTGCAGCACCTGCCACGGCAGCGGCGCCAAGCCGGGTACGCAGCCCAAGGTCTGTTCGCAGTGCGGCGGCCGTGGTGTGGTCGACGACAACCAGGGCTTCTTCTCCTTCTCCTCGCCGTGTCGTGTCTGCGGCGGCGCCGGTGTCACCATCGACCAGCCATGCCCCACGTGCCATGGCACGCGGGTCGAGCGTCGTGCCCGCGAGGTGCAGGCACGCATTCCCGCCGGCGTCGCCGACGGGCAGAAGATTCGCCTGAAGGGTCGCGGCGCGCCAGGCCGCAGTGGCGGCCCGGCAGGCGACTTGATCGTCGAGTGCCACGTCGCGCCGCACCCCCTGTTCGGGCGCGATGGCCACAACCTGACTGTGCGAGTGCCGGTCACGTTTGCCGAAGCGGCGTTGGGTGGCGAGATCGACGTGCCCACGCTGGAGGGGCCCCGCGTCACGCTGCGCCTGCGCGCCGGCACGCAATCGGGCAGCCGTCACCGAGTCAAGGCCAAGGGCCTCACCACCGCCAAGGGCACCGGCGACCTGATCGTCACCACCGATGTGCTGGTGCCCAACCACCTCAACGACGAGCAGCGGGCCGCAGTCGAGGCCTATGCAGCGGCGACTACGGTGTCACCCAGGCACAACCTGTCGGACGAGGGAAAGGGCTGACCAATGCGATCACGTGAACACGCCGTCTACGTCATCTCGGTCGCCGCCGAGTTGGCCGGCATGCATCCCCAGACGTTGCGTATCTATGAGCGTCGCGGGCTGGTGCAGCCGGCACGCACGCAAGGTGGCAACCGCCGCTATAGCGACATCGACATCGACCGGTTGCGCCGCATCAGCGACCTTGCTGCCGAGGGCATGAACCTGGAAGGCATTCGGCGGGTGATGTCGCTGGAGCTGGAAGTCGGGCGCCTGCGTGCGGAAAACGAAGAGCTGCGCACACTGGCGGCTGGTGCGTTGGCGGAGGCCGGCCGTCGCGCCCCACGTCGCGACCTGGTGCCGCTGCGCCAGGAGATCACCATCTTCGGCGGCAAACGCCTCGGCAGCTGACCCCCCGAATGCGAATTGCGTAAACACTGTCAGGTCGTGACCAGGGTTTGTGAGTTCGCTACTTTGACACAGAGATCGAACGTGCCGGTTCAGCGGTCTTGCCAGGTGCAGACGCAGGCTTCGTTGCCGTCGGCATCGGCGAGCACCCACCAGCTGCGCGCGAACGTGTCGTTCACCATCGTGCCGCCGGCGGCCAGCGCCGCGGCGACGCGTTGCTCGGCGACGTCGTGGGACACCGACACGTCGATGTGGAACCGCTGGCGCTGCGTTCGAGCCTCGGTCATTTCCTGGAACCACACCGGCGGGCCGATGCGCAGCGGGTCGACCAGCGTGCCGCCCGTGTCGGGGTAGCCCAGCACCGCCGCCCAGAACGGGCGAATGCCATCCGCGTCGAGCGTGTCGATGGCGATCTCGACAGCCTGTGCGACCACCGGCTCGGACGTAGCGCCGGCTGCAGCGGCGGCTGCCGAGATGACCCGCGCCAGGTCGGCGTCGAGCGTGGTCAGCCCTCCGGTGGCATGAGTGGTGAGATACACGCGCACGCGCTCCGGGTAGCGCACATCGATGTCGGGATGATGCACCAGTTCCTCAGCCGCGGCGGCAATCTGAGTAACCAGTGCTGCAGCAGCACCGAACGAGTCGGCGCGGAAGCTGGCATGAATGCCGCCGAGTACGAACCGCCAGTCGTCGAGACCGTCGAGGGCGGCAAATTCGGCGGGCGTGATCCGGGCGTACTCCATCTCGCTATTACACCACGCCTGCGCCGACTGGTCGGCCGAGATCGACACTGAGTGTCGTTCCGTGCCGACCAGACGCGGTGTCGAGGCTGGCCCTGATGCGTTCAGTCCAGTGAGGACAGATCGTTGATGGCGGACTGCACCCAGGCGCCGAGGTCGATGGTGCCCAACATCGCCCGCCGCACCTGCGCCGGTTCGCGCGGCACGTCAGGTGTCGGCGGCGGCAGCGTGCCCAGGAACTCGATCCACTCCGGGTCCTCCCACGGGGCCGGCGGCTCGGGAGCGCGCACCCGTTCCTTGACTGCCGGAGCCAGCCGAAGATGCCGTTCGCTGGCTCGTCGTTCACTGCTGCGGGCGCGTGAACCCACCTCGGCGCGAGCCGGCACATCGCCACCAGCCGGTACGCAGCGGAACTCGACCACCAGCTCGGGCCGCGACACCAACTCTGCTGCGAAGGCCAGCAGCGCGGCGACGCCGTGCTTGCACGGGTCGGCGTCGTCGGGGCAGGTGCAGCTCATCATCAACTCCCCACCCTCGGGAGTCAGCCGGTTGATCTGCGTGCGGAGCTGCTCGGGCGTGCTGAGATCCGGCCGCTCGATGGGGCGTGCCGCGACGATCACCTGATACGGCGTGTTGCGGCTGCCGATGACGAGGGCGACCAACTGCCCGGTCGAAACTTCGAGCCGGGTGACCGCGCCCTCGACGACGAGTGACTTTCCGCGACGAAAGCGTGGCGGATCTGCCATCCCGGCCACGGCGACCGACAGCAACGTGCTGGCCAGCCTGCCGACCGGATGTGGCTCGCCGCGGAACTGCCCGGGCACCAGAACGATGGTCATGAAGCACCCCTGATCTTGGAGTGGTCGAGCACCACGAGGTCGCGAAGCGCGTCGGTGCTGAGCTCGCTGAGCCATGCCTCGCCGGTGGTGCCGACGACTGCGTTGGCTAGGCCGCGCTTGTCGTTGATCAGCGCGTCGATCTTCTCCTCCACGGTGCCCTCGCACACCAACTTGTGCACGAACACCGTGCGCGATTGGCCGATACGCCAGGCACGGTCGGTGGCTTGATCCTCCACCGCCGGGTTCCACCATCGGTCGTAGTGCACCACCTGGCTGGCGGCAGTTAGGTTGAGGCCCGTTCCACCGGCCTTCAGCGATACCAGCAGCAGCGGCGACGTGGCCGTGCCCGCCTGGAAGTGCTGCACCATCTGATCGCGACCATTCTTGGTGACGCCTCCGTGCAGGAACGGCACCGTCTGGTTGAAACGCTCGTGAAGGTGCGTTTGCAACAACAGGCCCATCTCGCGGAACTGTGTGAAGACCAGCGCCTGTTCACCGGCATCGAGCAGATCGGTGACCAGCTCATCGAAGCGGGTGAGCTTGCCCGAGCGACCGGCCAGCTTCGAGCCGTCGCCGAGCGCGTGTGCGGGGTGGTTGCAGATCTGCTTGAGGCGTGTGAGCGCGGCCAGCACCAGCCCGCGTCGGCGCATACCGGTGGCCTCCTGGGCGTCGGCCAACAACTGGTCCACCACGGCCTGGTACATGTGAGCCTGTTCGCGGGTGAGTGGAGCCCACGCAATCTGCTCGACCTTGTCGGGCAAGTCTGGCACCAGCGACTTGTCGGCCTTCGTGCGCCGCAGCAGGAACGGTCTCGTCAGCCGACGCAGCTCGGCGGTGGCCACTGGGTCGTGCTCGCGCTCGATGGGGTTGGCGAAGTGCTGGCGGAACTGGGTGGCGTTGCCCAGCAACCCGGGGGCGACGATCTGGAAGATGGACCACAGCTCAGCAAGCCGGTTCTCCACCGGCGTACCGGTGAGTGCGATCCGCTGCCCAGCCTTGAGTGAACGCATTGCGCGCGCGGTGCGCGTATCGGGGTTCTTCACCGCCTGCGCTTCGTCGAGCACGGCGGTTGCCCACGGAACCTTCTGGAAGGTGTCGAGGTCGCGAGCAGCCACCTGATAGGTGGTGACCACCAGATCGTGTTGCGCGACTGCGTTGACGAATGCCGCCTCGGCGAGCCGGCCGGTGCCGTGGTGCACCATCACGCGCATGAACGGCGTGAAGCGGGCGGCCTCGGCTTCCCAGTTGCGCACCACCGACAACGGGCAGACCACCAGGTGCGGCCCGGGGATGCCGGCGAGGTGCGCGAGCGTCGTGGGCGTTTTGCCCAGTCCCATGTCGTCGGCCAGGCAGCCACCCAAGCCGAGGCGGTGCAGGAACTGCAGCCAACCCAGACCACGCCGCTGGTACGGGCGCAGCGTGGCGGTGAATGTGTCGGGCACGTCGCCGTCGGCCAGCGCTTCGTCGGGCAATCCGTCGAGCAACTCGCCTGCCCAGCCGGTGGCCTGTAGGAGGTCGGTGCCGCTGCTCTCGCCATCGGCCGCGATGCCGGCTGCCTCCAGCTCGCGCTGCAATTCGGCCGCAAGCGTGAGCAGCTGCAGCGCGCTCATCTCGCTGTGGTCGGTTCGGTGTTCTTGCAGGTTGGCGAGGGCCCGGCGTGCTTCGACGCGGTCGATCTGCACCCATCGACCACCCACCTGAATCAGGTTGGCACCATCCTCGGCGGCGCGGCGCAACACGTCGTCGGGCACTGGCGTGTTGTCGACGACGACCTGCCAATCGACCAACGCGGTTGCTGCGAATCGTCCGCTGCCGGCAGCGTCCTTGGGTTGTGCGGTGGCACGAGTGGACGTGCGACGCCGGGTGAGCTTCTCGGGCGCCAACAGTTCGATGCCGACTGTCGCCAGCGCGTCGATACCTTCCAGCGCCGCGGCTGCGGTGTCGAGATCGATGCCGTGTGGCGTGGCGACCATGGCGGTGTCGAGCCAAACGGCCAGCTCGGGGACGGCCGTCGCAATCGCCTCGCCGGCCTCGCGCAGGCGGCGCTGCAGCAGTGGGACGAAGCGCGCGTCGTGGGCGAGCGCGAGCGCACCTGGCCCACCAGCCATCACCTGGTCGGCCGCGCACCACCGGCCGCGATCGTCACCGTCCACCAGTTCCAGACCGAGCGGCCACTCGCCGTCCGTCGGCTCGGCTGGTACGTCGCCGTTGATGTCGACCATGTCCCACAGCTCGTCGGTTTTCTCACGTGGCAGGCCGAGGCGCAGGCGGACGCGCACGATCGGCTCGCCCTCGGCGCGGCGGGTGATCAGCGAGAACTCGGTGGCGATGTGGGCGACGGCCTCGCCCAGTTCGGGCGCCACCGTGAACTGGCCGGTCTCGGCGATGAGAGCGCGACTGACGAGACGCACTGCACGCGGGTTGATGGAGCGAGTCTCGTGGAGGTTCTCGCGCCAACCGCGAGCCGTCAGCGTCAGCCGGCACAGACGATCGACCATCGAGCGCAGCACATCGACCGGGTCGACTGGTGCCCCTGCGGCCACCACCGGCGGCATGGCTTTCAACAGGTCGGCTTCGGCAAGCTCCACATCGCCGGCCAACGGCTGCCACTCGGCCAGCCACCAAGTGTCGGTGATGTGCGTGAGCACTGGCAGCACTCGGCCGCGGGTGACGAGCTCTGCGGCGTAGCGATAGATGGCGCCGAACCACGCGACCGACGCGCTGAGATCGGTGTTCAACGCATCGAGCTGGCCCAACGAGGCAAGGGTCGCGGAATCCAGCCGTTGGCACATGACATTCGCTCGGCCGTCAGGCAGATCGAGGGGCAGCACGCGAGTGGAACCGTTATAGGCCATGCTCGGCCGGCGCGACACGCGGGTCACCTCGTGGTGCAGATTGCCGCCGTAGACCCCGCGGCCAGGCTGCCAGGCAACCGCTTCACCATCGACCCAGCTCAGCTGCAGGCCGGGGGGCGGGGTGCGAACAGCCATTCAATCGAGTGTACGAAGGGGGTGCGCGAGAGTTGCGGCTACGCGAAGACTTCGGCAATGACTGCCGTCACGCGGGCCCTCAGCCCCATACTTCGCGCACTTTTTGGAAAACACCTTGGTCGAAACTGAACTCGACGACGTTGCCGTCGGGGTCGGTGAGGGCACACACATAGCCGACAGGTGCGGGTAGGTCCTGCGGCTCCCACGAGAGGCAGCCGGCCTCGCGACCGCGGGCAGCGATCTCGTCGACGTCGTCGCGGCTCGGCAGTTCGATACCCAGATGGGCGAATGGGGCGAGCGTGGGTTGCGGTCCCTTGGGTTGGTCGCGGAAGAAACTGACCAGCACGATGATGAACGGCTTGTCCACCATGTCGGGCTGGCCCAGCCACGCGCCATAGCCATCGGCGTCCTCGCGGCGATCCAGCAGGCGCAGCGGCGTGAACTTCTCGTACCACGCAATCGTGGCGTCGATGTCGCAACACGGCAGCGCGACATGCGTGAACCGGGCGACGGTCGGGCCTTGGCTCATGGCCCACACCGTACCGCCCGGTGTCGAACCTGGTCAGCCGGTTCTGGGTGTCTTTCGTTCCGGCTTCCGGAACTGGATCCACCCAGCATCAATTCTGGGACGGCTTCCACCCAGAAGTTCCTTGCGCGCGCAAATGGGGGTGTGGAGTCTCGAGTGCGGAATGGGGCTAATCATCTAGGAGGTGAAGGAGACGATCGGGCCGACCTTCCAGGCTTGGGACGGGTCCTGCCATAGCATCCCGACCTCCGTGGTGCGATCTACTTGCAGCACGACCCGGACGGTGCCATCGGTGCCGAGCGGGACCTCCAACGGTTGCGTGAATCCGCGGCTGCAGCCATCGGCCGGCACACCGAAGGGATCGTCAGAATTGCAGTACGCGGTGTTGATCGGAATCCGTGCGGAGACCAATGGCGCAGCCGCGTCGCTGACAGTCACCCACACGCCATCAACCGCGGAGCGGGCGCTCAGGGCACACGTGGCTCCGGCCTCGGCAGTGGTCAGGGCGGCCTCGGTGCACAGCGTGACGCCGCTGGGCGTGGCCCAGGTGGCGCGGAATTGTCTGTCCGCTCCATCCAGCAGCACACTGATCGCATAGTCAGCCGTCCGTGGGCTACGTAACTTCGTGCCGCGCAGCGCGAGTGTCAATGGCTCC
Organism: Acidimicrobiales bacterium; assembly: GCA_038328705.1. Classification (GTDB taxonomy): domain Bacteria; phylum Actinomycetota; class Acidimicrobiia; order Acidimicrobiales; family Ilumatobacteraceae; genus UBA668. The sequence goes on from JBBQMG010000054.1 coordinate 9,281, forward strand.
CGCGAGGCTGCACCGGGGGTGCCGGGCGGCTCGTCGGTCGCGATCAGTCGCATGCAGAAATGTCCTTCCCAGCCACTGGGCATATCGGGGTTCAGGTACACCTCACCGTCGACGACAGTGACGTTGCGGGGACGACCAGCAACGCTGCGCTCTTCGCTGACGACCGTCATGAGCGCGCCGCTGGTGCGGTCGCGGCCTTGTCGGTTGACCGCCCAGCCACTGCAGTCGGCGCCTTCAACGAAGGCGTGTTCGGCGTAGACATGCGTGGCTGCGGGGTCGAGACCGGAACCGGCGCTGACCAAGGTGTCGGTGAGAAACGCGTAGTGCACGTGCACGGTGGGGTACAGCACGCCGTCGCTGCGTCGTTGCTCGCCTCGATCGGCGATGACAAACCGCTCGGCGAAGAAGGTGTTGTCACCATCGGTCGGGATGTTGAGCGTGACCTGTGCGCTGATCTCGGCGCGACCGGTGGCGCTGATCGCAAGGACGTTGGCACGCAACTCGCCGACACCTGCCCTGGCGTGTGCACGCACGATCTCCAGCGGAAGTGTGAGGCAAGCGACGATGTTGCGTTGCACACGTTCCTGGTCCCACGAGCGCTTCCATTCGGCGTCATCGGATGGCGATGTGACCATTGTTGTCTTGTCGAACGCTGCGCCATCCGCCCACTGCCCGGTCAGCGCAAGAGTGGACGGTTGGTTGACCACAACCGCCACTGTCGGCCGCGTGGCCGGCGTGAGCAAAGTGTCGGGAACGTCGCCCTCTTGGATCGAGTCACACTGTGCCGCGAAACCGTCAGCGCCACTGACGGGCAGCGAGATCCGCAGCGGGTCGAGCAGTGGTTCCGCGGATGCCGTCTTCTGCACGACGGCTCGCAGTCCAGCGCACGGCGCTGTGTCGGTGATGCACGGATCGATGAAGGCCAGCGGGTCCGGCTCAGTGGTGGGTGCGCTTGTGTCGAGCGCAGGGTCCCTGGCCGGTGGCACCGTACTCACTGGGGTTGCGAGAGCGGGGAGCGCAGTGAGACTGGTTGCGATCGCGACGTCTCGCGGCGCGGCTGCGGTCGCGGTTGCCGGTCGATGCGTGACTGCGTCGACCACCTCTGCGCTGCCACCGGCGACGAGGGGTAGGTCGAGCGCGGCGGTGGGCGGTACTTCGATGGTTCCTGCTGGTTGGAACTCGATGATGCTGCTGGGGTCGATCACGGCCGGGTTCGGCGGGGTGCCGATTCGTTGTTCCGGCGCGAACTGATCGAGGTCTGCCGGCACGGTCGCGCCGACGACGGTGACCGCGGTGCTGCTCTCGGTGCCGCTGGCCGTGTCGCGCATGGACCAGCCAGTGCCACCGCCGATCAACAGCATCACCAATGGCGCACCGATCAGCGCTGCGCGAGAAAGTCGAGAGCCTCGCATCATCAGCACCCAAAGCTTCTGGGGTCGCGAAGCGAGACGACCGCCTGGCCACTGCCGACGTTGCCGACCCCATCGGCTGCGGTAGCCGTGAGAGTGAGCAGCGTCTCACCGCCTGCCGGACCGTTGGTAGGAACCTGCAGCGAGAACCGGTTGCCGGCAACGGGGACCAGGTTTGCGGTTTGAGGGCCGGCAGGCGAGTTCCAGGTAGCAACGATGGAGCGAAGGGTGAGCGGCAGCGACGGGTCGGCGATCGCGATGGTCACTTCCAGCGTGGTTTCTGCGCTACATGGCGCACGGTTGGTGAGCACGTAGAAATAGGCACGATCGGTGGTGACGCTGACCAGAGGCGGGGTCACGTCGGACGGTGCCGTCGTAGTGGTGGAGGTGGTGGTGCTGCTCTCGGTGGTCGTGGTCTCCAGCACCACCGTGGAGGGCACACCTTGCGCGAGCGTCGTCGGTGGGCCGCTGTCACCGGTGGCGATGGTGGAGGCAGTCACCGCTGCCTGTGCGCACGTCAGCTGGGGCAATGAGCCCGGCGACATGTCGGTCGCGACGAGAGCGAGGGGCAGCCAGGCCGGTCGGTCTGGATGGTCGGGATTGCGGATGACCGCCCACCGATCGTCGGTCGTGCCGATCAGCCACACCGTGTCGCCGGCGTGCACCTGGCCGATCGCGAGGGCGGCGGCGGGATTCGAGGTGATCGAGCAGTCGAAGAAGTCGGTCGCCGCAAGTGCGGTCGCAGTGGTCTCCTCGGAAGTCAGCCGCTGGGCCGCGAACCACCCCAGCCCGCCCGCGGCGAGCGACGCGGCGACGAGCGCAATGCGTGCCCCCAAACCGCTCACGTGGTGACTGCTCCCTTTTGCACCCATTCAGTAGAGCAGCCCGACCCCTACCGATGCGCGTATCCCAGGGGATGCCAGGCATGCGGGGCGGCACCGCGACGATTACGGTGGGGTCATGACGAGCGAGATCTGTCCGCAGTGCCATGCCGTGTCGGCACCGGGCCAAAGTTTCTGCGCGGTGTGCGGCACCGAAGTCTCCAGCGGCCACAACGAGCGGGTCACGCTGCCGCCGCCGGCCACCGCAGCGTTGCCGCCCAGCTCACCTCCCGTATTTCCCCCGCCGGTGTTCGGCGCTCCCGTCGTCGAAGCGCCGCTGCCCACCACTCGTCGGGCCGCCCCACGAAAGTGGTTGCCGTTGGGTGCCGCGGCCCTTGCCATTCTTGGGGTCGGCCTGGTGATCTGGAAGTTGGCCGGTAGCGATGACAAGTCCACCGGTCCTGCCGCGAGAGTTGCGTCAGTGACGACGATGGATGCAATGGTCGCGACCACGGATCAGTCGTCGGTGGTGGAGACGGTGGTCGCCGAGACGACGTTGGTGGAGACGACGTTGGTGGAGGCGGCAGTTTCCGATCCGTCCACGACCGTTGTTCCCACGACGGTGCCGGTTACCGAGCCCCCGGTGACCGCTCCGGCTCGCCCGCCGTGGTCGGCACCGGCGATCCCAGACCCGCCGATCTTCACCGGGCCCGGGCTTGCCTACGCGATTTCGGATCCGCTCGCAAGCGGAATGCCCTCTGACCAACCGACGCCATACATGGTGTTCGCCCAGGATGTGTTCGACAAGATGGCTGCCGACGATTGGGTTGGTGTGCAGCCAACCTTCTTCTTTCAACGTCCGGACGGTCAGGTCGTGCCGTACACCTTCGACCTACAGAATCAGTGGCCTGCCGCAGACAGGCTGTCGCTGTTGCTGATCGACGCCGCTCCCGACACAACCGGTCTCAGCGGCTACGACCTCACCGTTGCAGTGGTTGCCAACTTCGCTGACTCGACCAGCATCCTTTGTGGCCACCTCTACTCCGACCCGAACAACTACCGTGAGGTCATCCAGCGAGGTCAGTTCCCGCTGATCGCGGATGGTCTGCCACCGACCATGCCCGAGGCGCTGCTCAACGACCCCGCGCAGGTTGCAAGCCTCAAGGCCAGCTGCAATTGACCGAGCTCAGTTGGTGGTGCCTTCCAACACTTGGAACATTTTAAGGTCGCTGTAGAAGTCGAGGGCGTAGTCGCCACCTTCCCTTCCGATACCGCTGATGCCGCAGCCGCCGAAGGGGGCGGTGAGATCGCGCACCAGGAAGCAGTTGGTCCACACGGTTCCCGCACGGATTGCTCGGGCCATGCGTTCGGCACGATCCTGCGAGCCGGTGTAGACGATTGCGCTCAGGCCATAGGCCGTGCTGTTTGCCAAGCGAATGGCATCGGCTTCGTCTGTGAAGGTTTGGAACGTCAGCACCGGGCCGAAGATCTCACTCTGCACGACCTCGCTGTCGTTCGACCGCGGCTCGATCAGCGTCGGCTCGTACCAGAGGCCGTCGTTGCCGCCGAGGGGCGAGCGCTGGCCGCCGCGCAGAATCGTGTCGCCCGCGTTGCGCGCACGCTCCACGAAGCCCGCCACGTTGGCCACGTGCTCGGGGTGGATCATCGGGCTGATCGTGGTCGCCGCGTCGTGTGAATCGCCCAACACGTGCTGGTCGGTGAACTCGTTGAACATGCGCAGGAACTCGTCGCGCACGCTGGCTTCCACGATGATGCGGGTACCGGCCAGGCAGACCTGACCACTGTCGTCGAACTGGCCGGCAGCCTTGCGTGCCGCGGCTTGTAGGTCGCTGTCGGCGAAGACCACGAACGGTCCTTTGCCGCCCAGCTCGGCGGTGAACGGCACGATGTTGGTGGCGGCCGCGACGCCGATGTGGCGAGCGGTTGCGGGCGAGCCGGTGAAACTGATCCGCTTCAGCCGCGGGTCGCCGACCAGGGCGGCACCGACTTCCTCGCCGATGCCTTGCACCACGTTGAACACGCCCGCGGGCATGCCGGCTTCGTGCGCCAGGTCGGCCAGCAGGCTGCACGACAACGGGCTCCACTCGGCCGGCTTCAGCACCACCGTGTTGCCCGCGGCCAGTGCGGGCGCGCACTTCCACGTGCTGAGCATGAACGGTGCGTTCCACGGCGTGATCACCACGGTCGCGCCGGCCGGCATGCGGATGATGCGGTTGGCGGTGCCGTTGGAGGACCACACCCGCTCCTCGTAGTCTCGTGCAAGGTCAGCGTACGTGCGGAAGTTTCGGGCCCCGCGTGCCAGTACTCGCAGCCGAAGGCTTTCCTCCAACATCGCCATGTCGAGGCACTCGACCGCGGCCAGCGACGCAATGTTGGCATCGATCAGGTCCGCAAGGCGGTGCATGATCTCCGCTCGCCCTGCGGCGCCGAGAGCGGCCCAACCAGGGAACGCGTCGACAGCGGCACCAACTGCGAGTCGCGCTATCTGCATGTCGCCGCGCGAGACGTCGGCCAGCTTCACCGACCAGTCGAGTGGCGACCGATCCTCGAACGTGAATGGCGACGCGACACGCTCGCCGTCGATGTAGTGATCGGTGCTCACCGACACGCCGCCGACGTCGACCCTGTTGCCACCAACGAACGGCGTGGAGGTCATGTCAGTATCCCGGAGCGTTCGGGCGGATGCGAGGGATGGGCAGGGCCTCGCGGGGTGTGGGCTCCGGCCGGCTGGTGCCGCGCGGCGGCCACTCGCCACCCATCGCTGTGGACAGCACCTCATCGGTCTCGGTCGGCTGCGCCCCCACCTCATCGCTCACGGGCACCGGGCCGTCGACGATGTGATTGGTGAGCGCGCCGAGGCCTTCCACCTCCACCGTCACCACGTCGCCGGGGTAGACGGTGCGGCTGAATGCCGGCGTGCCGGAGAGGATGACATCGCCTGGCACGAGCGTGATGAGCCGAGCGATATCGGCCACCAAGTAGTGCATGTCCCACGCCATCGTGTCGGTGTTGTCCTCCTGTCGGACCTCGCCGTTGACGAGGGTGCGAATGCGTTTGTTGCGGAAGTCCCAGTCGGTGACCAGGCCGGGGCCGAGTGGACACAGGGTGTCGGCGCCCTTGACGCGCAGCATGCTGCCGCTGTCGGTGTCGCGAAAGTCGTGCAGGCCGTAGTCGTTGGCCACCGTGTAGCCGGCGATGTGGTCGCCGGCCTCGGCGTACGACACGTTGCGGCAGGTGCGGCCGATCACGATGGCGATCTCGCCCTCGTAGTTCAGCCACTTGCAGTTGCTCGGCCGCACGACGCCCGCCCTGTGGCTGTTGAGTGCGCTGATCGGCTTGTGGAAGTAGGTGGGCGCAGGCGGCAGCGTGATGCCGAACTCGCTGACCCGGCTGACGTAGTTGAGGTGAACGCAGATGATCTTCGTCGGCTCCACCGGCGAGAGGTGCACGGCGTCGTCGACCCCGATCGTGCGGCCATCACGCGCGACCAGCTCGTCGCCCTCGCGGACCATGACGGTGGGGTACCCATCGAGCAAGATCCTTCTGATGTCGGCCATGGAGACTCCTCGGGCAATTGCGTCGGTCGAAGGTAGTTCGGTTCCAAACTATAGTGACCGACCATGACGCACATGAACGGCTTCATCTTCCCGCGCACCGAGATGGGCGGGGCTTCGATTCTTCCGCACATGCCCTGGCACTACAGCGGCGACCTACTGACGGTGGAGTATCGCACCGACCCGTCACGCATCGCCGAGTTGCTACCCGATCCGTTGAAGCTCGTGCCCGACGACCAGGACCCTGGCGCCGTTGCGATGATCTTCGCCGATTGGCAAAGCTGCGGTAGCGACCTGACCGAACTCGACGACCCGGTGCGCTCGCAGTACAAGGAAGCGTTCATCGTCGTTCGTTGCATGTTCAACGGCACTATCTACAGCCGCTGCGTGTTCATCTGGGTCGACAAGGAGTTCGCCCTCGTGCGCGGCCACTTCCAGGGCTACCCCAAGAAGCTGGGCAGCATCTGGCAGACCCGCCCTGTGACGCTTGGCAAGGCCGGCCCGCGGGTCGCACCTGGCGGTCGCTTCTCGGGCACCGTTGGCTATTACGACCGGCGCATCGTCAATGCCCACGTGACGCTTCGCGAAGAGAGTCCGGGGAATGGCTTCGTCAACGGTCACCCGATGGTGCACTCGCGCTACATGCCGCGCATCGAAGGCGACGGCACCGACAGTTACAGCGAACTGGTGACCATGAGCGGTCGCGATGTGGAGCTGGGGCGGGCGTGGCGTGGCGACGCCGAGTTGGAACTGTTGCCCAGCCCGGTCGAGGAGGTCGCTCGCCTGGAGGTGCGTGAGGTCATCGGCGGTTACTGGCGCAGCGTGGCCACCACCTTCGCCGGTGGCACGACACTGGTCGCCGACACGACACTGGTCGACGAAGCGCCGTGAGCTCCGGACCGAACTTCGACCTCGCCGGCAACCCGGGTTTCGGGAGCGAGAACCTCGACATCGTCGATCCCGACTCGTACCTCGACGGCTTTCCGCACGCGACGTTCCGTCGTCTACGCGACGAGCAGCCGCTGAGCTGGTGGCCCGAGCACGACGGTGGTCAAGGCTTCTGGGCAGTCACCCGCTACGAGGATCTGCTGTACGTCAGCCAGCACGTCGAGTTGTTCTCCAGCGCGCAGGGCATCACGCTGGAGGAGATCGAGGGCGATGATTTCGACCTGCGGCGCAACATGCTGGAGTACGACCCGCCTGAGCACACCCGCTACCGCCGGCTGGTCAGCAAGCCGTTCAGTCGGCGCGAGGTCTATACGTACGAGGACGGTATTCGCGGCCTCGCTCGCGACGTTGTGTTGGAAGCGTCGGGGCAGGAGCACTTCGACTACACCGAACTGATCGCCAAGCAGTTGCCGATGCGCATGCTCGGGCGCATGTTGGGTGTTCCCGACAGCGATGGCGACTGGCTGGTGAAGCAGGGTGACGCGTTGTTGGGCAATCTCGACCCGGAGATGACCGACTACGCGGTCGGGTACACGGACACCGAACAGTTCAAGCACATCCCCTTCCGTTCGCCCGCCGCGCTCGAGCTCTACACGTACGCCGAGAAGCAGGCCGAGCTGCGCCACCAGTGCCCCGGCAAGGACCTCATCTCTGCGCTGCTCGCACCCACCATCGACGGCGAATGCCTCACCGACCTGCAGTTCAAGAACCTGTTCGTGCTGATGATCAGCGCCGGCAACGACACGACTCGCTACACGATGGCGGGGGGCTTGAAGGCGCTGGCTGAGCACCCTGAGCAGTTCGACGAGTTGCGTCAGGCCTGCATCGACGGTGACGCAACGATCGTCGATCGTGCGGTCGAGGAAGTGCTGCGCTGGACCTCGGTGACCATGCACTTCCGTCGCACGGCAACTCAGGATGTGGAGATGCACGGGCAGACGATTCGCAAGGGCGACAAGGTGCTCGAGTGGTTCAGCTCAGCGAACTTCGACGAGCGTCAGTTCGCCGATCCGTTCCGTTTCGACATTCATCGCTGGCCGAACGACCACGTCGCGTTCAACTTGCGCAGCCCCCATCTGTGCCTCGGTGCGCAACTGGCGCGCATGGAACTGAAGCTCCTGTTTCAGGAACTGCTGCCGCGCGTCACCGTCGTCGAAGTGGTCGGTCCGGTCGAGCGCCTGCGCAGCAATTTCATCTGCGGCATGAAGCGCCTTCCCGTGAAGGTCAGCTGGGCATGAGTGTGCCGCTGATTGGTCTCTCGGGTCGTCGGTGGCCGGCGGAATCGATTCCGCTGTTCGACTACGCCGCGCTTCATGGCGAGGAAGTCGATGTGCACCTCAGCGAGTACCCGAAGGCGTTGGAGAAGGCGGGCGCGCTGCCCGTGCAGCTGACGCGCAACACCGACCCGGTGCAGATCATGCAGCGCCTCGACGGGCTGGTGATGACCGGTGGCGCCGACCCTGACCCTGCTCTGTACGACGAAGAGCCCCACCCGCAACTCGGTGCAGTCGAGCGCGGCCGCGACGACTGGGAGCTTGCGCTGATTCGTGCTGCGCTCGACGCCCGCATCCCGATGCTCTGCGTCTGCCGCGGCGCGCAACTGCTCAACATCGCGCTGGGCGGCACGCTGGTGCAGCATCTCGACGAGGCACCGACTCATGCGCTGTGGCACGTGCCGCGCATCGAGCGCTGCCACACCGTGCGCGTGGCCGCGGGTAGCCGTGCCGAGCAGATCTACGGCGGCGACATTCCCACCAACAGCCTCCACCACCAGGCCGTCGGTCGCCCCGGCGAAGGTGTGATCGTGACCGGCACCGCTGAAGACGGTGTGGTCGAAGCCTTCGAGCTGGAAGGTCGTCCGGAAGTCTTCGCCGTTCAGTGGCACCCCGAAATGCTGAGCGACCAAGTCGACCCAGCCTTCCTCTGGCTGGTCAAGGAAGCCTCCGCCCGTTCGTGACGTCAGGTGGTGATGTGCCGCTCGATCCAGCCGGTCAGTTGTTGCTCGTTCATCTTTCCCGCAGCCACATCGAGCACCGTGGCAACGGCCTCGTCGTCGGAAGCGTGCAGCGATGCACCGTTGAGGTCGAGGAACATCACGCCGTGATCCAAGCAAGTCGCTTGTTTCCGTCCGGTAGCGGGTGATTGAGGGCCAGACGAACGCAGAGCACGGCGGCCTTCTCCGCGAGTGTGGGATAGAAGTCCGTGTCGCCGAAGCCTGCCTGCGGAGCGTGCAGCGCAGAGTCGAGGAGGTCGCTGCGCGAGACGTGAACGAGAGTGTCGACGTCGATGCCGGTGACCGCCTGTGCGATGACAAAGGCTTCCGCCATTGTCAAGTATCTCACTGTGCGAGTCGGTCGAGAATCTCACGATCGCGCTCGACCAATTGGGTGAGCCGATCGATGAAGTCTTTGTCGTGTCGAACTCGTTCGACTTCTTGGTTCAGTGCTGACACGATCAATTGGTTGACGCTGGTGCCCTGAGCGCGTGCGACCGCCTCGGCACGGTCGGCAAGCTCGTCTGGTATCCGAACAGTGGTTTGCTTCGTCATGGCATCACGAAATCGCGATGTCACGAGGCGGTCGCCGAAATTTCAGTCGGTGATGGCGCTGTAGACGAGGCTGCGCAACTGGCCGCGGAAGTCGAATGAGTTGGAGGGCATCAGCTGGGTCAGGAACACGACCCACAGGTCCTCGATCGGGTCGACCCAGAACACAGTCGACGCGGCGCCGCCCCAGTAGTAGTCACCGCGGCTCAGCCCGCCCGTCGCTACCTGGTCGATGGTGGAGGCGAATCCGAGACCGAACCCGACGCCAACACTGCCGCGCAGCTCCAGCAGGTCGACGTCGACCGACGCAAGGTCCTTGCCGCCCGGCAGATGATTCAGCAGCATCAGGTCGAGTGTTCGCGAACCGATGATGCGGTGGTCATCCAGCACTCCGCCGCGACGGAGCATCTCGCAGAAGCGGATGTAGTCGGCCATGGTGCCGGTCAGCCCGCCGCCACCCGACACGAACGCGGGCAGCCTCGTGAACGCGCTCGTCGCCGCGTCGTCCATCAGCGTCATGGTCTTGTCGGCGTTGCGGGCGTAGTTGCTCGCGAAGCGATGCACCTTGTCCGGCGCGACCTGGAACGACGTATCGGTCATCCCGAGCGGGCCGAGGATGTGCTGCTGCAGGTACTCCGCCAACGGCTGGCCGGACAGCGTCTCGACCAGCGCGCCACACACGTCGGTGGCCAGTGAGTACATGTACGCGCTGCCCGGCTGGAACCGCAGCGGCACCTGCGACAGCTTCTCCATGAACTCGGCCATGGTGGTGGGTACACCGGCGCTGCGAATCTCCAGCTTGCGATAGAGCCCGTCCACCGGATGCTGGTCGCCCATACCCGGCAAGACACCGCCATAGGTGCTGCCGCAGGTGTGCGAGAGCAGATCGCGGAACGACACCGGGCGCCGCGCCGGCTCGGTGACCATCTCATCGCCACTTCCCGAGACCCACACCCGATGATTGCGCCACGAGGGGAACACGCGAGCAACCGGCTCGTCGAGCTGGAACATGCCGTGCTCGAAGAGCTGCATCAGCGCGATCGAAGTGATTGGTTTGGTCATCGAGTAGATGCGAAAGATCGTGTCGTCTCCGATGGCGACGCCGCGCTCGCGATCGCGCAGGCCGAGCGACGCCTCATACGCGAGGTGGCCGTGACGACCAACGGCTACCTGGCAACCAGCAATCTTGCCGGGTGTGACGTAGTGACGATCGAGGTGGGCGGCGATGCGGTCGAGCCTGTTGGCGTCGAAGCCGGTGGCGGCGGGTTGTAGGTCCATCGTGTCTCCGTGAGTCGTGGTGCAGTTACAGGTCGATGGCTTCGACGGTGCGCAGGATGATGCGCAGCGCGTGCGCCAGCTCGATCTGTTCCTCTTCGGTGAGCGCCTGGGTGACCAAGCTCTCGTGGCGGTTGAAGGCAGGCATGATCTCGTCGACCACCTTGCGACCCTTGGCCGAGACGCCCACCAACACGCGGCGTCCGTCGGCGCGATCATTCTTTCGACGTATGAGGTGGCGCGCCTCCAGCGTCTTCATCACGCCGGTCAACGTCGCCGCTGTCACCCCAGCCTCGGAGGCCAGCGAGCGTGCATCCATCTCACCCCAGACGCGCAACACGAACAGCGTCGTGAAGGCGCTCCAGCTCAGATCGTGCTGGGCGAGCACGCCGCTCTCCATGTGATTGCGCACCGCGGTTGCGGCACGAAAAATGTTGGAGACAGCGGAGAGGGAACTGAGGTCCAGATCGAGCCCGGTGAAGGTGGCGCGCACATCGCGTTCGGCGCGCACGAGGTCGGCGTCGTCGCCGCTGGCGAACAACCGCGGCACGCTCAGGCCCTCATCAGCGCGAGTTCATCGGCGATGATCGTACGAACGCGGTCGCGTAGCTCGGGCACGTCGGCCTTGGTCATTCCGGTGGTGTCGATTGGCTGGAGGACTCGCACTTCAGCGTTGGTCACGTTCCAGCGCCAGTCCCCGGCCTGCATGGCCTGACGGGTGCCGTTGACCACCAGCGGCAGAATCGGATGGCCGGTCTCGATGGCCAGCCGGAAGGCGCCGTCCTTGAACTCGCCCATCTCGCCGTCGCGGGTACGAGTGCCCTCAGGAAACAGCATCACGCTGACACCCTTGTCGAGGCGATCGTGGCAGTCCTTCATGGCGATCACGATGCTCTGCTTGTTGCCACGAATGATCTTGATGTCGCCGGCCATCATCATCAGCCAGCCGACCAGCGGAAACTTGAACCACGTCTCCTTCGCCAGCCACTTCATCTCCCAGGGAAGGTGGGAGATCAGCAGCATGTCGGCGAAGCTCTCGTGATTGGCCACGACTACGTACGGTCGCCGCGGGTCAGTGATCTCCAGGCCGCTGGTTCGGAACGTCCACAGCGGGTTCAACCAGGTGTGCACCACGCAGAGGCGACGGAACATCCACCCGGCGCGATAGCGACCCTTGTCGAACGGTGCCGTGACGATGAACACGATGAACGTGAGCGGCACCCAGACAATCACGACGACGCCGATCATCAGCCACGCCCAGATGGAAAGAAGGGTGCGCGACACGGGATTGCCGAGGAGTCGTTGGCGGATTGGTGAGATGCGCATGTCCACATGCTGACACGCGGCGTGGCCTGAGGCGCACCTAGCCTGCCCACATGGGGAGGCGGTGGCTGATCAGCGCAATTGCGGGGGCAGTGTCGCTGACAATGCTGGCCAGCGCCAGTGGCAGCGACGAGCCCGCCAGCGAGCGAGCCTTGCCGGCGGCGCTCACTGCGCTTCTCGCAACACCCTCGGCCGGTGGTGCGAGAACTGTGGGAGACGACCATTTCGAAGTCTGGATCTGCCACGTCCCGCTCGACTCGAGCGCCGCTATGTACGGAGGCTTGCCCTTGCGCCTATCGCTGACACTGCAGGGCGTCACCGACGTCGTGAGCGACCGCGTTCCCGCATACTTCGACACGCTCTCGCAAGGTCGGTATCGACCGGTGTTCGCGGCTGGGGGCGAGGTGACAATTGCCGCCGATGACCAGCCTCAGGCCTGTGTCGACGGCGCAGTCGCAGGCGCGAGCGACGACACCGACGCGGTGTTGGTGGTCGCGGATGCCGAGCATGCCGGCGACCAACCGGGCGGCTTCGGGAGTGGCGGCGATCCGTGCCCGGCCAACGGTAATTGCTCGATCGCGACCACGCGCCGGCTGGCGTACGTGGGTGCCAGCGACTTCCATCCGGACTGGGGAGACGACCCACCGATGGACCTGGTCGAACACGAGATCGGGCACTCGTTGGGATGGGTGCACAGCGGCACCAACGATGCTGGCGACTATCTGAGCGGCCTCGATCTGATGAGCAACAGCGCGGCGCCGCGTGAGGCGGACCCAACCCGCCGCAACGGCCCGGGGACGTTGGCCATCAACCTGTTTCTTGCGGGCTGGTTGCCTGCCAAGGACGTCGCGGTTGCGACCGACGAGGCAACCACGAAGCTGTCGCCTTCCAACGGCGACAAGGGCACACGCCTGCTGGTGCTCGACAATGGCAGAGGCTCGATGTTCACCGTCGAGCTGCTGACAGCCGACGGCCTCGATGGTCACCTGCCGGCGACTGGAATCTCCGTGCATGAGGTGCACATCGTCGACGGTGCGCTGGAACCGATGGCCCCGATGGTCGGCAATCCGCCGTACCTGGCGTTGCTGCAACCTGGCATCGTGTTGAAGTTCGGCCAGTGGACGTTGACAGCCACCGACGATTGGACCGTCACTTGCCGCAAGGCCGCTTCGCCCTAGATACAGTCGGCGCGATGACTGGTCGTTCGATGACACCCGCGCAGCAGGAGATGTTCGACGCTGCGCTCGCTGCGCATGGCAACGCACATGCCCCCTACAGCCACTACCCGGTGGGGGCTGCGGTGCGCGGCGAGAGCGGCCGTGTTTATGCCGGCAGCAACGTCGAGAACGCCGCCTACCCACAGGGGTGGTGCGCCGAGACCAGCGCGATCGGGGCGATGATCACCGCCGGCGAGCAGACGATCGTCGAGGTGCTCACCATCAGCAACGGCGACATGATCGGCACCTGCTGCGGCGGTTGTCGCCAGAAGCTGCGTGAGTTCGCAGCGCCGGACACGCCCATCTACTCGTGCGGCCCCGAAGGGCTGCGCCGCACGTTCACACTCGACGAGTTGCTGCCGCACAGCTTCGGCCCCGAGAACCTCGTCGACTGATTGCCCAACAGCCGACTGCCACGCCTGTGTCGTAGCCTTGCCACCGTGCCGTCGCAACGAGAGCCGTACCTGACCTCCAAGCTGCAAGGGTTCGGCACCACGATCTTCGCTGAGATGTCAGGCATTGCGGTTGCCACCGACAGCATCAACCTGGGCCAGGGGTTCCCGGACACCGACGCACCGCGTGAGATCCTCGACGCGGCGATCGCCGCCATCAACGGCGGCCTCAACCAGTACCCACCTGGTCCGGGAATGCCGGTGCTCCGCAATGCAATCGCCGCACACCAGCAGCGTTTCTACGGTTTGGAATACGACCCGGAAAGCGAGGTGCTGGTCACCGTGGGCGCCACTGAAGCGCTTGCCGGAGCGCTGTTGGGCATGCTCGACACAGGTGACGAGGTCGTCGTCTTCGACCCGATGTTCGACAGCTACGCACCGTGCATTGCAATGGCAGGTGGCGTGGTCAAGCCGGTGCTGCTGCGTCCGCCGAACTACACCTTCGATCCCACCGAGTTCCTCGGCGCGGTGACACCGAGGACGAAGCTGATCCTGCTCAACACTCCGCACAACCCGACCGGCCGCGTCTTCACCAGCGTTGAGATGCAGTTCATTGCTGACGTTGCCATCGAGCGCGACCTCATCGTGATCACCGACGAGGTGTACGAGCATCTCGTCTTCGACGACAAGCAGCACATTGCGATGGCATCGCTGCCGGGTATGCGTGAGCGCACGCTCAGCATCTCCAGTGGCGGTAAGACGTTCAACACCACCGGCTGGAAGATCGGTTGGTTGTGTGGCCCGGCGCAGTTGGTGCAGGCTGCGCGCACCGCCAAGCAGTTCCTCACGTATGTCGGCGGTGGGCCATTTCAGCCGGCGATTGCATTGGGACTGGGCCTACCAGACTCGTTCTTCCAAGGGGTTGCCTCGGGGCTGCAGGCGCAGCGCGATCGGCTATTGCCTGGGCTCGTCGCTGCGGGGTTCACCGTCATGCCGACCAGCGGTACCTACTTCGTCACGGTCGATATCCGTCCGCTGCAACCAGACGGCGATGGCATGGCGTTCTGCCGTGCGCTGCCGCACCATTGCCGCGTCGTCGCGATCCCCAACGAGGTGCTGTATGCCGAGAAGGCAGCAGGTCGACACCTCGTGCGCTTCGCGTTCTGCAAGCGGATGGAAGTACTCGATGAAGCCGTTGCCCGCCTCCGCACGCTGGGCTAGCGCCGGTCGGGCAGAAAGCGAAAGCGATCGCGAACGGTCGCGACGGTGGCCGGTTCGATGTCCGCGAAGAGAATCGTCTCGCCCTGCGAGCCGGTGGCCAGCAGTTCGCCCAGTGGGTCGATGATGCGACTGTCGCCGACGTACTTCAGGCCGCCACCCTCACCCACCCGGTTGCACCCGACGACATAGGCCTGGTTCTCGATGGCT
>JBBQMG010000055.1:0-24144 GCA_038328705.1 Acidimicrobiales bacterium
CTGGCCCGAAGGCACCAACGTGGCTCCCGATGGCGACATCTGGTTCTTCTACCTGCCCAGCCCGGCAGGCGGCCCGAAGTTCATGCTCGGAGCCGGCGACATCTACGCCGCCGCCACCGACAAGCCCGAGAGCTTCGACGTCGTCCGGTACACCGGCTCCGCCGACTACCAGCTCTCCATCGCCAACTCGCGCAACGAGCTGGGCCCGAACAAGAACCTCGATGTCACGAAGGTGACCGATCCATTCCTGAAGGCCGTGTTCGACCTGCAGAGCACCGGCGATGTATTCCGCTTCGACGGTTCCGACCTGATGCCCGGTGCCGTCGGCGCTGGCACGTTCTGGACGGAAGTGACGACGTGGGTCATCGGCAACGAGGACACCCAGACTTTCCTCGACAACGTTGAGAAGAGCTGGCCGAAGAGCTGATCTCGTTCAGCAAGTAGTTTCGAACAGGAGTGGGCCGAGGCCAGTGCCTCGGCCCGCTCCGTATTCGTCATATGATGCACGAAACATGCGAAGGGAGTTTGGGGACTCATGGGGGATGTGATCAGCGCCATCGTCGTGGTGACAGTCGCCATCGGATCATTGATCGCGGTGCTCGGTGCCCTGTACTGGCTGACCCAGAAGCTGCCCAAGCGGTGGCAGGAGGGTGCCCGGTCGTGGGTCTTCATCCTGCCGGCGACGATCGCGATGGTCATTGGACTCTTGGTCCCGGCGATCCGCACCATCTACCTCAGCATGCTCGATGACAACGGCAAGAAGTTCGTCTGGCTGAGCAACTACTTCGACGTGCTGACGACGAAGGGCACACGCCAGACGGTGTTCAACAGCATCACCTGGGTCGTCCTGGGCACCTCGGTCACCATCGTCGTCGGATTGGCCGTGGCTCGCTTCGCCGACGGAATGCGCGCCGAGAAGGCAGCCAAGTCCGCGATCTTCATCCCCGGCGCGATCTCGCTGGTCGGGGCCGGTGTCATCTGGGGCTTCGTGTACGCAGGGCCGCCCTTCAAGGTAGGCCTGCTCAACAAGATCACCGGCGCCATCCCGGGGCTCCCAGCGAGCATGGGCGGCAATGGAGATCGGCTCTGGTTGCTCGAGCGTGGCATTGGCGCCGCACAACCACCGGGCGCGTTGCCCGGGTTCAACACCTTCTTACTGATCGTCATCTTCATCTGGGCGTCCGCCGGCTTCGCGACCGTCATCTTCTCGGCGGCGATCAAGGGCGTGCCTGATTCCCTCACCGAGGCGGCAAAGGTCGATGGTGCCACCGACCGACAAGCGTTCTACAAGGTGACCTTGCCCTATATCCGTTCCACGATCGTCACGGTGGCCACAACGACGACGATCGCCGGACTGAAGGCGTTCGACATCGTCGCCGCTACCACGGGCGGCCGATTCGGCACAAGCACCATTGCAAACGAGTTCTACGTCACCAAGTTCGTGCAGGGCCGTGGTGGCCTCGGTTCGGCGCTCGCAGTGATGATCTTCGTGCTCGTCATCCCGGTCGTGGTGATGAACCGGCGCGCCCAGAAGCGAGCAGAGGAGATGATGGGCGCATGACGACTGTCGAGCCGATCGTGCCGGTGCCGGTGCCGGTGCCGGTGCCGGTGCCGGTGCAATTGGCGAAGGTGAAGACACGTATGCCTATCGGGCGCTCTACGGCGGCCTCGCTCAGCACACGTCCTGGTCGAATCCTGGTCTACGCGCTGATGTTCCTTTGGACGCTGCCCACGTTCGGCGTCTTTCTGTCGTCGTTCCGACCCGAGATCGAAGTGAAGACCACCGGCTGGTGGACCTGGTTCGCTCACCCGAGCCTCACACTTGACAACTACCGGCGGGTCCTGTCGTCGGCGCCGGGCGACGACAACATGGGCCAGTTCATCCTCAACTCGTTCAGGATCACCATTCCTGCGGTGTTGTTGTCGGTGGGGATCGCTCTGCTCGCGTCGTACGCCTTCTCATGGATGAAGTTCAAGGGGCGCGACTGGTTGTTCGTCGCCGTGGTGGCACTGCTCATGGTCCCACTCCAGATGGCGCTGGTCCCGCTGCTCCAGCTGTTCACCGGCGGTGCGCACATCGGTTCGGTCACGATCTTCCCCAACCTTCACCTCACGGGCAGCGTGTTCGGTGTGTGGATCGCGCACGTGGCGTTCGGCCTGCCGTTCTGCATCTTCATCCTGAAGAACTTCGTCGCCGCGCTGCCCAAGGAGATCATCGAGGCGGCACGGGTCGACGGCGCTGGTCACGTCACCACCTTCGTCCGCCTGGTCGTGCCGCTGTCGGTGCCGGCAATTGCCTCCCTGTCCATCTTCCAATTCATGTGGATCTGGAACGATTACCTCGTCGCCCTGATCTTTGCCCGCAGCACCCCGCCCGTGACGGCCAAGCTCGCTCAGGTGGCAGGTGAACGCGGCAACGCGTGGCACCTGCTCACGGCGTCGGGCATGATCTCCATGATCGTGCCGATCTGTGTGTTCTTCGCCCTCCAGCGCTATTTCGTCCGCGGTCTGCTGGCCGGCGCCGTAAAGGGTTGAGTGCACGGCTCTCGAATGGCACTCACGACCGGCTTCAATCATGTGGCGACGCTCTGCACCGACATGGACCGCACCGTGCGGTTCTACGAGGAGGTGTTCGGGGCCACCGTCACCTTCGAGGTCGAACGGCGCGATGATCACCCGTGGATGAAGATCGTCGATCTCGGTGGCGGGGCGGCGCTGAACATTTTCGAAGTACCAGCCGAGGAGATCATCGGCGAGCGCCGTCGCCAGGGCGGGCGCGGTGCCATCGATCACTTCGCGCTGGCCGTCGCGTCGTTCGCTGATCTCGAGGTTGTGTCGGCACGCATGGCGGTGGCGGGTGCGCAGGAGGTGGGCGACATCCAACGGCTCGGTCACGAGTGGTCGCTGTTCTTCCGTGATCCCGATGGGATGGAGCTCGAAGTCTGTTGTCGCGCGGAGGACTGAAGGGTTCTATTCGCTCTCGTCGATCAGGTCGCCCGCCGCGCTGCCGAGCGCGAACGTGAAGAGGATTGCGGTCCAGTAGAAGGCTTCCCGCTTGGCGGTGTGGATGGAGTGTGTCTTCTCGCTTGTCTGACAGATGACCGGCCCGGTCAGCGGTTCTTCGATGCGGGGCTGGCGTCGCTCGGTCAGTGGAACGCATGCCGGCTATCGGATCCACCGCGATCGGCGAACTGTACGACGTTCCGGACCTCCGCCCTTGGTCTGTCAACGGGTCCCCGTCCGCTGATACTGCTTCCTCGGCTCGTCCTGCTCATTGGTGGCGGAGGCTTCGGCTACTCCCGTCGCGGTCGGTGAGTATTCTGAACCATCGTTTTTCGACTGGGTGCGAAACCCCGACGAGTGTGTCCAGGTTTCGCGCCCGTGGGGGCTGAGGGCGTCAGTTGTGAGCCGGCTTCGCGCCCGACCCACCCTGGTGGGGAAAGGGGTCTCGTCAACGTCACGGCACGGTGAGCCTTACGACGCAGACGATCGCCTCGGCTTCGTTCGCCTGCTCGCTGACCTACGAAATCTGGCCACCCTGCTCATCGCCACTACAGAGCCACGCTGAGCCGATTGCTAGCTGAGTACCGCACCCGTGGCAACGAAGGCGGCGATCAGCACGAGCAGGATGCCGAGCAGGGGAGCGATGAACTTGACGTATTTGTTGTAGTCCACCTTGGCGACGGCCAGGCCACCCATCACGACGGCAGAGGTCGGCGTGAACAGGTTCATCCAGCCCGATGCCGACTGGTAGGCGGTCACCACCACGCTGCGGCCCACCCCTGCGAAGTCGGCGAGTGGCGCAAGGATGGGGATGGCGAGCGCGGCGTGCCCGGAACTCGACGGCACCAGGAAGGCCAGCGGGATGTTCAGCAGGAACAGCAGCGGCCCGAAGATCGCAGCGGAGGTTCCGCTGACCACGCCCTCCAGCGAGTGCAGCACGGTGTCGGTGATCATCGAGTTGTTCATGATGACTGTCACGCCCCGCGCCAGCACGATGATCAGGCCGACCGACACGAAGTCGCCGGCGCCACTCACGATGGTGTCGGTCATGCCCTTCTCGCCGAACCCGGCGACCAGACCGATCACGATGGCCATCACGATGAACAGCGCCGCTAGCTCGGGGAAGTACCAGTCGAGCTGCCAGCCGTAAGAGTCGGCGTCGGGCCCGCTGATGACCTGCGCCCACGGCACGATCGCGAAGATCATGAATGCGAACGTCGAGCCCATCAACCAGATCACGGCGCGCTGCCGAGCGGTCATGATCGGCGCCGCCTCTTCTGCGTCGACGTCGATGGTGTCACCTTCACGGAAGCCGACGATGGACTTCTCGGGGCGAGCCTTGATCTTGCGGGCGTACCGCACGACATAGGCGATGGTGATCGAGGTGAGGACCACATACATGATCAGTCGTAGGCCGATGCCGTCACCGATCGAGATGTCGGCGGCGCCAGATGCCACCCCGGTGGCGAACGGGTTGATGGTCGATGCCAGCGTGCCAATGCCGGCACCCAACAAAATCACACTGGCCGCGACCATGCGATCGTAGCCGAGTTTGAGCATCAACGGAACGACGAGTGCGTAGAAGCCGAGCGTCTCCTCGGCCATACCTTCGGTGGTTCCGCCGATGGAGAACAAGATCATCAGGATGATGATCAGGGCGACTCCCTGGCCGCCGAATCGAGCGTTGATCCTCCCGATGCCCGCATCGATTGCACCCGTCTTCATGGTCATCGTGATGAAGATCCCGATGGCAAGAACGAACAGGAAGACACCAGCGGCGCCGAACAGATCGCCGGTCTCGTACGGGCCGATGTGACCGGTCTCCGACGACTGGACGCCGTACAAGCCGTTCACCGGTGCCATGTAGAGGTCGTAGGCGCGATCGGTCGTCGACAGATTGGCATCGACCCGCTCATAGCTGCCGGGAATCGGTCGCCCCGTGTCGGCGTCGCTCTGGTACTGCCCCGTCGGGATCACGAAAGCCAGTAGCCACACCGCCACCGTGACGATGAACAGCACGGTGAACGCACTGGGGAACCGCCACCGACGCGTGGCTTCTTCGTCGCTCTCGACGTCGCTCTCGACGTCGCTCTCGACGACTTCGTTCTCTGGCTGGCCAGTTGTCATTGGTCGACTCCCTCGTGTGTAGCCGTTTCGCCAACTTGCAGCGTCGCGAACTGAATGGGGGTGGTCTAGAGCAGTAGGTCCCAAGTCAAAGAACCTTTGGGCGGTGGCACGGCCGCTGGCGTGAGGAGACACTGGCCTTTCCAGGCGGAGATGTGACCGAGAGGACAGCAATGAGCTTCCACGTTGATTCAGAGGTCGGTGTACTTCGCCAGGTGATCGTCCATCGACCTGATTTGGAGCTGAAGCGGCTGACGCCCAGCAACCGCGCAGACTTGCTGTTCGACGACATCTTGTGGGTCAAGATGGCGCGACAAGAGCACGACGCGTTCGCCGATGTGTTACGCGAGGCCGACGTCGTGGTGCACATGTTCGACGAGTTGCTCCGCGAGACTGTGGCACTTCCGAAAGCCAAGAAGCACATCTTGGACAGCGTGTTCGACGAGCGCGTGTTCGGTCCGATGGCCGTCGATCCGCTGCGCGAATTGTTCGAGGCGATGAAGGATGACGACCTGACGACGTACCTGATCGGTGGAATCTCGAAGCGCGAGGTGCTCGAGCACATCCCAGCACCACCATCGATTCCCTTCGCGGCCATGGACATCGATGCGTTGGTCCTGCCGCCGTTGCCGAACACGATGTTCACACGCGACACCTCGGCGTGGATCTATGGCGGTGTTTCGATCAACTCGATGCGCAAAAAGGCGCGTATGCGCGAGACTGTCCACTACGAGGCGATCTACCGCTACCACCCGCTGTTCGACGGGGCCGACTTCGAGGTGTGGTCGCCTGGTACGGCCAATGGCGTGGCGACCATCGAAGGCGGTGACATCCACGTGATCGGGCGCGGTGCGGTCCTCATCGGGATGAGCGAACGAACACGCCCTCAGGGTGTCGAGCGACTGGCTCGGCGACTGTTCGCAGGCGCCGGCGTCAAGAAGATCGTGGCCGTGAGCATGCCTGAGGCGCGAAGCGTCATGCACCTGGACACCGTGATGTCGATGGTCAGCCCGGACACCTTCACCAAGTACGCCGGCTTGGGCATGCTGCCCTCTTACACGATCGAACCGGGTGACCACGACAAGGAACTGAAGATCACCGCGCATGCTGCCGACGAGATGCATCAGGTCATTGCGGCCGCGCTCGGCCTGGACAAGATCAACGTGTTGACTGCCACGCAAGACGTGCGCGCTGCCGAGCGTGAACAGTGGGACGACGGATGCAACGTATTGGCATTGCGGCCAGGGGTAGTGGTCGCCTACGAACGCAACGTCACGACGAACACGTACCTCCGCAAGCACGGCATCGAGGTCATCACGATCGCCGGCAACGAACTGGGACGCGGTCGCGGTGGGCCTCGCTGCATGACGTGCCCCATCGAACGAGAAGGAATCTGATCGATGTCATTCAACCTTCGCAACCGAAACTTCCTGAAGGAACTGGACTTCACCACACAGGAGTGGTCGCACCTGCTGCGGTTGTCCGCCGATCTGAAGGCCGCCAAGTACGCCGGGACAGAAGTGCAACTCCTACGCGGCAAGGAGATCGCGCTGATCTTCGAGAAGGCGTCGACGCGCACGCGCTGTGCGTTCGAGGTCGCGGCATACGATCAGGGCGCTTCGGTCACGTACCTCGATCCCAGTGGCTCGCACATCGGCACGAAGGAGTCCATGAAGGACACGGCGCGTGTGTTGGGGCGTATGTACGACGGCATCGAGTATCGGGGCTCAGCGCAACAGCTGGTCGAGACGCTCGGGGAGTTCGCCGGCGTCCCCGTGTGGAACGGTCTGACGAACGAGTGGCATCCCACACAGAGCCTGTGCGACATGATGACGATGATGGAGCACTGCTCGAAGCCGGCCAGTGAGATCGTGTTTGCCTATTGCGGCGACGCCCGCAACAACGTGGGCAACTCGCTGCTCATCGCCGGGGCGATGACCGGTATGGATGTGCGCATCGTGGCGCCGCGTGATCTGTGGAACAGCGCCGAGAACATCGCCGAGGCTGGACGGATCGCGGCGGCCACTGGCGCCCGCATCACCCACACCGATTCGCCGACCGAGGGCGTGGCCGGGGCCGACTTCATCTACACCGACGTGTGGGTATCGATGGGCGAGCCGAAGGAGATCTGGGATCAGCGTGTCGCCCTATTGCGTGACTATCAGGTCAACGCCGCGCTGATGGCCGCGACGGGCAACCCCAATGCGAGGTTCATGCATTGCCTTCCTGCCTTTCACGACCGCAACACGACCGTCGGTGAGCAGATCTTCCAGCAGACCGGCATGGACGGGCTGGAGGTCACCGACGAGGTGTTCGAGTCGCCCCACTCGATCGTGTTCGACCAAGCCGAGAACCGGCTCCATTCGATCAAGGCGATCATGGTCGCCACACTGGGGGCCTGATGCGTTTGGTGGTCGCGCTCGGTGGCAATGCGCTGTTGAAGCGCGGGCAGACGCCGGACAACGATGTGCAGGAAGCGAACGTGAAGATTGCCGTCGAGGCGCTCGCTCCGCTTGCACACGATCATGAACTCGTCGTCACCCACGGCAACGGTCCGCAGGTCGGCGTACTGGCGCTGGAGAGCGCCGCTGATCCGAACCTGACGATCCCGTATCCCTTCGACGTGCTCGGTGCGCAGACGCAGGGCACGATCGGCTACTGGCTGTTGCAGGCGCTGCAGAACGAGCTGCCTGGTCGCCAGATCGCCGCGATCATCAACCAGACACTGGTGTCCGCCGCCGATCCAGCATTCGGAAACCCGACGAAGTTCATCGGTGAGGTCTACGACGAGGCTCGAGCGCATCTGCTCGCAGCCGAGCGCGGTTGGACCGTCAAGCCCGACGGACCTCACTGGCGACGAGTGGTCGCATCGCCGGCACCGCAACGAGTCGTCGAGACGCGTTTGATCCGTCTGCTGCTCACCAACGGGGCGGTCGTGGTGTGCGCCGGAGGTGGCGGGGTGCCGGTGATACGAAACGACCTGGGCCGTCTCGACGGTGTCGAGGCAGTCGTCGACAAGGACTCGACGGCGTCGATCCTCGCGCAAGCGCTGGACGCCGATGCATTGCTGATCCTGACCGATGTCGCCAACGTCTTTCGCGACTTCGGGACTCCGACGCAGACTGCAATCACGCATTCGACACCGACAGCGATGCGCGATCACGACTTTCCTGCCGGCTCGATGGGGCCCAAGGTCGAGGCCGCGTGCCGCTTCGTCGAGATCACCGGCGGCATGGCAGGAATCGGTCGGCTCGAGGATGCGGCAGCCATCCTGGCCGGGACTGCAGGAACAGTGCTGACACCGACCGGGGTGCTGTGATGCAGCCCGACGGTCCGCTCACCAAGGAGGTCGACTGATGATCGTGGTCGTGGGAGTTGATGGCTCAGAGGGTTCCCGAGCCGCGCTGCGGTTCGCGTCCGGGTTCGCTCGCACGCTAGGAGCCCGGCTGTGTGCCGTGTGGTCATGGGAGTACCCGGCGGAGAGGCCGTTGACCGGCGGACCGCCGCTGCTTGCCGTTGACGGCGCCGACGCAGCTGTCGGTGCACGACTCGACGAAGTGCTTCGCGAAGAACTCGCTGACGCAGCGGAGTCGGTGGAGCGTCGAGTGGAACGCGGCCCGGCCAACCGCGGGTTGCTCCACGCTCTTTCGCAGACCGGTGCCGAGGTGCTGGTCGTCGGCCAGCGAGGCCTTGGCACGGTCGCCGGTCGGCTGCTCGGTTCGGTCAGTCGACGCGTCGCCGAGCAGGCGCCGTGTCCTGTGATCGTCGTTCCACGGGCATACGTTCCAAGTTCGGGCCCGATCGTTGTCGGGGTCGATGGTTCCGTTGGTGCGGCTGGAGCGCTGCAGTGGGCCACATCCGTGGCCCAGGCCGACCATGCGGCGATCGTGGCGGTACACGGGATGTCGCTCGCTCCCAGTGAGTTCACCGAATCCGCCATCCAGGACTTCCCTCAACGCGGACGAGCAGTCGTCGACGCTCAATGCCAACCGGTCGTGGAGGCGGGGGTCGAGCTGCAGGTCAGGGTGGTGCTCAGTGACCCGCGTACGCTGCTCGACGAGGTCGCGACGACCCAGGACGCGCGCCTCGTCGTTGTCGGCGCCCGCGGGACCGGGCCGATCGAAGCGCTGCTGCTCGGCAGTGTGTCCGCCTATCTGGTTCAACACAGCGATCGCCCGGTAGCGGTGATCCCGTCGGCCGCGCCGTGACTGGTTGCCGGTGTGACACTGACCCCGCCAGCAGAGGAGAACGACGATGACCAGCCGACCGACACTCGTATTCGGAGATGACGGGACCCCCGCCACCGACATCGCCTGGCTGTGGATCAACAGCCAACGCTGGCCCGGCTGGCGCCTCGAAGTGGTGTCGGTCCACATGCCCGAGATCGGCTCGGCGCTGCCCCGCGAACAGACCCAATTACACGTGTGGGAGCCACCGCACCCGAGGCAACCGTTCGCGGAGGCAGGATTCGCCGAGACGGTGCACCTCACCGCCGAAGCCGACCCGCGTCTGGCCCTGTCGCAGTTGAGTGACCTCCTCGTCATCGGACCGCGGGGTCCGGGACTGCTCAAGTCGCTTCACCTCGGCAGCACCGCAGATTGGCTGCTGGCCCATCCACCGGCACCACTGGACCTCGTCCGGCACGGGCATGCAGTGCGATCTGTCGTCTTGTGTGTCGACGGATCGATCCATGCCCAGCGAGTCACCGACGTGCTTGCCAACCTGCCATGGGTCGAACAGCTGAACATCACGGTCCTGGCTGTTGACGATCGCCGTTGCGACGTCGAGGCCGCAACCGCCGCCGCGGCCGAGCGCCTGCAGGCTGCTGGCGCCAAGATTGACATCGCCATCATGGGGGGCAAACCCACCAACGTGATCATGAGCCATCTCGACAAAGCCGCTCCGGACCTCGTCGCGCTCGGGACGAGAGGTCTCACCGGGCTGCGTCGGCTCCGTGTCGGGTCCACGGCCGGGGCTATCGCCCGCGCCGCAGCCTGCTCAGCGCTCGTTGCCTGCGTGGACGAAGAACCTGACTCCGAGACGGCTCGCCACGCCGACGGTGACTGAACAGCCGGAGACTCGCCACAAGCCAGTGGACCTACCAAACTGTCCTGATGTCGGTCCTGCGCTACATCACTCACCCTGACGTCGAAATCGACCCTCACATACCGGTGACGCAGTGGGCATTGAGTCCACTGGGCCGTCGCCGAGCGCAGGCGATGCTCGAGCAACCATGGATCCGATCGATCGGACACATCATCATCAGCAGCGAAACCAAAGCGATCGAGCTCGCGGAGCTGATCGCGAAGCGACTCGAGCTGCCTGTGGACGTGCGGTCAGCGAGCGGAGAGACAGATCGCAGCGCCACCGGGTACGTGGAGCGAGATCGTCATGAACTACTCGCCGGTCGCTTCTTCGCCGAACCACAGGTGTCGGCTGACGGTTGGGAACGCGCCGTTGACGCGCAACGGCGAATTGTCGAATCAGTCATCGACGTCCTGCATGTTTCGGACTGCGCAGCAGTAGATGTCGCGATCGTGGGCCACGGTGCAGTTGGCGCGTTGCTCATGTGCCACCTCGACGGCTTGGCGATCAGTCGCGCTCATGATCAGCCCGGCCAAGGGCACCACTGGTCGTACGACCGATCGGACGATCGCCTCCTTCACGGTTGGCGGCGCATCGATGACCTTGCCACGACCGACCCGGAGCAGAGGTAGGTGATTGTCCGTCAGGAGGGCCATCGACGGAACCGGCCCCCTCGGCCAATGGCTCACGCATCAGCTCACGAGAGCCATCGAGCCATACGTCGACATGAGGAGGTGAGCGCCGCCGAACCTTCGGTCAGATGGTGTGTCGCGATCAGCCGGCGTCGCGTCGGCTGAGGAGGATCGTTCCGAACGCCATGGCGGTCGCAGCGTACGCGGCGAGGATCAGCGCGCGGTGAGGACGGCTCAGGGCCACAGCGATCGCCTCGGTTGAATCGAGATCGGACTCGATGGCCAGCAACTGAGTGCCTGCGTAAAAGGGTAGGAAGCGCACCAGCGTCGCCGGGAGGAAGACCGCCAGTAGGTTCTCCACGACGGGGCCCCAGATGAGCAGTCCCGAGATGACGGCGGACCCGTGGCGCACGATCATGCCCACGCCGAGACCGAGGGTGGCCGACAGCGTGGTGTTGACGAGGGCCCCAGGCAATGGTCGCCGGGATGCGTCCGGCGTCACCGCTCGGGAGGTCAGTGAGCGCGCGTTACCGATCCGGTGAGGTGTTGGTGCGCTTCGACGTGCGGTCGGGGCTCCGTCCCGATCGAGTGATCGACGGTGCGGCGCCTTCGAGTCCGGCAATGCCGTCGAGCACCATGCCGAGGCCGATGTCGAATTCGTTGCCGAAGTCA
Organism: Acidimicrobiales bacterium; assembly: GCA_038328705.1. Classification (GTDB taxonomy): domain Bacteria; phylum Actinomycetota; class Acidimicrobiia; order Acidimicrobiales; family Ilumatobacteraceae; genus UBA668. The sequence goes on from JBBQMG010000055.1 coordinate 11,517, forward strand.
TACCCGGGCTGCAGCACGTGTTCGCGTGCGAACTCGACGAAGTTCGGATACTCGTCGGCGGGCATCTGGGCGAGGATTTCTTCAGCGAGCTCGGGCACGTCATCGGGGCCCTCGAAGGGAAGTGACACTTCCTGCAGGGCGAAGCCGTACACGTAGGCGTCGAGGAACGCAATCGCATGGGCGATTGCAGCATGTGTGAAGCCGGCGTTGCGCAGAAGGGCGATGACGGTTTCGTGGTGACGCAACGTGGCGGGGCCGGGGGCTCTGCGCGACTCCATCAGGCCGATTGTCCACGGGTGTCGGCCGAGTACCTCACGTACAGAGGCTGCCCTGGATGCGAGCGCGGCGCGCCAGGGCGCATCGATCGGCGGTTGGACTATCTCGGCGAACACGAGGTCGACGATGCCATCGAGGATCTGCTCCTTGTTCGACATGTGGTGGTAGATCGCCATCGGCTTCACCGCGAGGGTGTCGGCGAGAGAGCGCATGGTGAGCGTCCCGATGCCGTCGGCGTCGGCAATGTGCATGGCGGCGAGCAGCACTCGCTCACGTGTGAGCGGTGCACGGCCAACACGACGTTCGGTGGTAGTCATCGGCGCTTCCTTTTCGATCAGGACGAGTTGGGGGTTGCGTTCCGTTGAGCGCAGCTCTACTGTACTTGCCCGACCGTACTTAGTACAGCTAGCTCACGAAAGTCGAGGACAAACCCATGACCACATCACCGACGGCACCCGAATCAGCCGTGTCCGCATCCACCGGCGACGGCGTTGCAGAAGTCCCCTCCACGATGCGCGCGGTGGTACAGGACCATTACGGGACACCCGACGTGCTGCGCGTCGACACCATCGCCGTTCCCGAAGTCCGCGACGATGAGGTGCTCATCAGGGTGGCCGGAGCCGGTCTTGACCGGGGCACGTTGCACCTCGTCACCGGACTGCCTCTTCTCGCCCGTCTCGAAAGCGGTCTCCGTAATCCCAAGCGACGCGTCCCCGGACTCGATGTCAGCGGCACGGTGGTCAGTGTTGGAGTGAATGTCCGCGACTTTCAAGTTGGTGACGCAGTGTGTGGCATCGGTCGGGGGTCGGCTGCCGAGTACGCGCCTGCCCTTGCCCGGAAGCTGACGCACCGCCCCGATGCCCTCGACCCGGTCGCTGCGGCAACGCTGTCGATCTCCGGCATCACTGCCCTTCGCGCCCTGCGTGACGTTGGGCGCCTGCAGACGGGCCAGCACGTCCTCGTCTATGGCGCGTCCGGCGGCGTCGGAACCTATGCCGTGCAGATCGCTCGGTCGATGGGTGCCCGCGTCACGGCAGTGTGTAGCACCGGCAAAGCCGACATGGTGCTCGCGCTCGGCGCCGAAGCGGTGCTGCCGTACGACGGCGACGCCGCCGTCGAGGCGCTCGACGGTTCGATGCAGTACGACGTCATCGTCGACATCGCCGGGAACCGACCGCTCCGACATGCCCGCCGCGCCCTTGCCCCGCGAGGCACCCTCGTGTTCGTTGGCGTCGAGACCGACGGCCGACTGACGGGCGGCTTCCTCAGCCGGATGCTGCGAGCCGTTGCCTGGTCGGCGGTCGGCCGCCGGCGGTTCAGGATCGTCATGCCCACCGAGCGCGGCGAAGACATCGAGACCGTCGTGGGCCTCGCCAGCAGCGGCGAGATCATCCCCCAGATCGATCGAATCATCGGACTTGCTGATGTACCCGCCGCGCTCCACGACCTCGCCTCCGGCCGAATCCGCGGCAAGGTGGCCGTCCGTCCCTGACGGTACGCGTTCTGACGGCGACGATGTCCGGTGGCATCTCGCTACGGTGGCTTCATGTCACGTTCGCAGACCATTGGGCGGTGGGCGTTGGCCGGCTTCTTGTTCGTTGCCGGGACGAGTCACCTGGCCTGGAATTCCGATGCGTTCTTGGCGCAGGTGCCCGGCTGGGTCCCGGTCAGTGCTTCGCTGGTGGTGTTCGTGTCGGGTGTCGTGGAGATCGCCCTCGCGCTCGCATTGGTCGCTTTGCCCGGTCATCGCCGACAGGTCGGGTGGGTGGTCGCTGCCTTCTTCGTTGCGGTGTTCCCGGGCAACATCTCCCAGTTCGTGACGCAGACCGACGCGTTCGGGCTGAACTCGAACGTCGCGCGGGGTATTCGCTTGGCGTTCCAGCCATTGCTGGTGGTGTGGGCGCTGTGGTCAGTTGACGAGCTGAAATCGCTTCGCCGGCTCGTTCGCCGCCGCTGACGACCGACCGGTCCGTGGTCAGCCGTTTGGTACTTGGCTCGGTGGACGTGGCCGAAGCTGTCGAGCGCTGGGCGCGAACCTGGGAGCAAGCGTGGCCAGCCCGTGACACCCAGCGCATCGCCGATCTGTATGCCGCCGCAGCGATGTACCGCTCTTACCCTCACCCACTATTGGGTCGAGAGTCCCGGCCGCCGCACTCCTTTCGCTAATTGGGGGACACCCGCCGCCAAGGAATGAGCGGGGCGAAGGCGTCGGATCCGAACAGCGCAGGCGCGTTTCAGGCGCCGCCTTCCAGGGTAGGGGGTTCGCCATGCAGGAGATCTCGTCTGGTGAGAGTTCGTGGAGTGACGTCCCGTGGCGAACGGTCGTTGCCTCGGTTGCGGTGCTGCTGGCCACCTATGTGCTGCTGACCGTCGTGCTTGCGACAGTTCGCATTCTGGCCTGGGTGGCGATCGCGGGCTTCCTGGCCATCGTGCTCGCACCCGCGGTCCGGCTAGTGCAACGCTCGCTGGGCGGGCGGCGAACGCTCGCGACCTGCCTCGTGATGTTCACCGCGCTGGCGGCGACAGTGGGCACGTTGATGCTCTTCTTGCTCCCGGTCAGGACTCAGCTGATCGCGATCATCAGTGACCTTCCGGGCACCGTGCATCGCGCAGCCGACGGGAAGGGGCCAATCGGCCAGCTGGTGCAGCGGCTGCACATCGAGAGCTACGTACAGGACAACGAACAGCAGCTCGCCGACGCTGCCCAAAAGCTCTCCGACTCTCCCATCAATACCGCGCAGTCGGTCCTGAGCGCGGCGTTCGCACTGGTCTCGATCCTGCTGATGAGCACGCTGTTCCTCACGCAGTCCGAACCAATGGGGCGGGCCTTCCTCGGTATTGTCCCGCGCCGTCGCCGCGCGTCGGTGCGCACCATCGCCACTGATGCAGCAGGCGCTGTCAGCGGCTACATGGTGGGCAACCTGCTGGTCAGCCTCATCGCCGGTGCGACCGCATTCGCGTGCCTCATGGCCCTCGGTGTGCCAAGCCCGGTCGTGCTTGCGCTCTGGGTTGCATTCGCCGATCTGATCCCGCTGGTCGGCGCCACCATCGGTGCCGCCGCAAGCGTGCTGGCTGCGTACCTCCACTCACCCGGTGCCGGCATCATCGCCCTGATCTTTTTCGTGATCTACCAACAGATAGAAAATGGCGTCATCTACCCGTGGCTGATGGCGCGCAAGGTGCAGGTGAACCCGCTCGTGGTGTTGTTGAGTGTGTTGCTCGCCGTCGAGCTGTTCGGCATCGTCGGTGCGCTGCTCGCAGTTCCTGTCAGCGGGGCGTTGCAGGTCATCGTGAAGGCCGTTCGAAAGGAGCGGCCGCTCGAACAGCTACTGCTACCCGACAGCATGGCGGCGGGCGGGTAGGGTCGGAGTCTGCGGCTGTGGGGGCCGCCTTGGGGAAACGAGGACCTCGATGACCACGCCGAACCTGCCCGGTCGACTGGGCAACCCGGACATGACGCTCGCCACCGATCCGCGCGCCGACCCGCGCATGATCGCAGCGATGACACCCGTCGGTCTGGCCGAACGAACGCCGGCACAACCTGTCACGGTCGACACGCCCCTGGAACAGATCCACGAGTTCAACATGATTGCAGAGGCCGGCTTCGACATGCTCTTCTCGATGATGTTGGCCGGGCTGCCTGCTGTCGAAGGTGTCGAACGCAGCGTCGAGGTGATCACTGGCGACGATGGCAACGACATCACGCTCTACATCCATCGGCCGCAGGGAGCCACCGGTTCGCTGCCGGGCGTCCTTCATCTGCATGGCGGTGGCATGACCATCCTCGAAGCATCCGGTTTCGGGTATCAGCGGTGGCGCGACCACCTTGCTGCTTCGGGACTCGTTGTATGCGGCGTCGAGTTCCGCAACGCCAGCGGCAAGCTCGGCCCACATCCGTTCCCGGCCGGTCTCGACGACTGCTCGTCGGCACTTCGTTGGTTCGCTGCGCAACGCGCTCGCCTGGGTGTCTCCAAGATCGTGATTTCCGGCGAGTCCGGTGGCGGCAACCTCACGCTCGCCACCACTCTCAAGGCGAAGCGCGACGGTGACGTCGACCTGATTGCAGGCGTGTACGCGCAGTGCCCGTACATCTCCGGCAGCTATGGCGCGCCACTGCCGGAACTGACCTCGCTGTTCGAGAACGACGGGTACTTCCTCAGCTGCGAGCAGATGGGAGTGATGTCGATGCTGTACGACCCGACACGGGAGAGTGCGAAGAACCCCTTGGCATGGCCGTACCACGCTGCCGTCGCCGACCTCACCGGACTGCCACCGCACATCATTTCAGTCAACGAACTCGACCCGTTGCGCGATGAAGGCCTGGCTTACTACCGCAAGCTGGCCGCAGCCGGCGTGCCGGTCGCAGCACGCACCGTCAACGGCACGTGCCACGCCGGTGACTGCCTTTTCGAGGTAGCGATGCCAGAGGTCTTCCATGCCACCATCAGAGACATCAAGGGCTTTGCCTACTCACTCTGAATCATCCTGAATCATCGACTCATCGATCGGTGCTGCGAACCCGCTAGTGGTCTGTCTCTGAAATGGCAAGTACGCCCGTGGCGCGCAGATCAGCCGCTTTCCCTCGCTGCGGGTTCTGTGGCACACCACAGACGAACGTATCTTTGTGGTGTGCCACAGACGATGCAGGACGAAGCGAGACCGTGGAGACCGATGAGACCTGCATGCCCTGTATGTTCGCTCCCGGCGGCCGCAACCAGAGCGCTCCTCAGCGGCACCGACGGTCGACGTCACCAATCTCGCGACCGACCACTAGGCCATCAACGAAGCGAGCGCGGCGGAGTCGAGATACTCGCTGACGTCGGTGGCTTTGCCCTCGCCGTCGAACTCGACGATCAAGGCGACGTCGACGACAGCTTCCCTACCCCCCCCAAACGAGCGTCGTGGTATCCACCACGAGACCGTCGCGAACGATGCGGCGAACATTCTCGTACCTGACTGAGATGCCCATTTCGCGAGAGCCAGCGACAACGTCGTCGACTGAGCGTTCGCCGGGTGCGAAGTTCTGACGCACCGTGGCTCCGGGTGCGAAAACCTGCGCCCACTCGTCCCACTTGCCTTCCTCGGCCAGGCGAAGCATCCGATCCATTGCGGCGTTCAGATCCATGCGCACAAAAGTACCGGTGCGACGAAGGCCGCCGTGCCGAATGGCACATGGCCAACGAAGGGAACTAGCGAGCCCAAGTGGATGCCGTAAGCGTCAGCAACTAGCAACTGGGGATCGGTTTGCACCGAGGTCTCGCGGGGTACTTCTTCGCAGCGAACTTCGCCTCGACTGTGAACTCGAACAGGTAGGTGCCCCCATGAATGTCTCTCTGCAACGACGTACCGACAGCGAGCTGCTGTCAGCCATCAACTCTGTCGTCAATGAACCACGTTTGTCACTGGCGCTGCGACGGGCCGACGAGCTGCGGCTCAGCGCGGCGCACGCCCCCAGACCAGCGGCAGTGGCCCGATGCCTTGCCGAGGTGATTCGTGGTGGCGACGACGTATCAGCGCTCGCTGCGATCCACGCCATCGGTGCAGTCGCGGATGAGTTGGCTGACAGCGTTCTGATCGGCATCGTCGCGGAGGGTGTCGAACCGTACGCCGCTCACGCGGCCTGGTCGCTCGCGGCCCGGCGTCCCCATGCCGAAGCCGTTGAGCCGCTCTTGCAACTGTTCATGGGCGGCGGCTTCCCTGCAATGTTGGCGGAGCGAACACTGATCGAGTGGGCCCGCCTCGATGTGGAAACGATGGCCGAGGTCGCCCGTGCAGGAACTCACATTTCAGATTGGCCGGCTCGCCTCCGGCTCGCCGACGTTTACGACTCCATGCGAGAGGTAGTAGGTGCATCGCGTTCGGTGCCCGTCAAGGACCCTTCGCCGACCAGCAGCGGTCTCGTCGTGGTGCAGCCGTGCGTGCATGCTCGCATCGATCGCGACGGCTCGACACTGGGCGTTGGAGATTCGGGCGGTGTGGCCTCGCTACTGCGCTCGCTCGGGCCGGAGTTGGCTGCGCAACCGTCCATCGCCGAAGTCATCACGGTCACGCGTTCGAATGGTTTCGAACCTGCTACCGAGTACATCGGTGACGGTCATCGGGTCGAACGCTTGGAGATCGGCCGCGATGGGCCATTGCCATCTCGCGAAGCCTGGCAGTACCGGCTCGACGTCGAACGGCAGTTGCTCGCCCTGGGAACCTCGCTCGGCGATCGGAAGGTCGTGTGGCATCTCCGCATGGCCGACGTTGGCACGCTGGCAGCTGCATCAGTCGCGCGGCGGCTCGGCCAGTCCGTGGTCTTCACTGCAGCTCCCGACCCGCACATCGTGCTCGACGGCTTGCAAGACTCGGGACGTCTGCGCCGCGAGCAATTCGGCGTCGAGGATGCCGCACACCAGTACTGGTTTCGCGCCCGCCTCGTCGAGCGGGTTGCTCGCCAGGCCGACCATCTGGTGCTGCTGCCACGCCCAACGATCCGCGCCGAGCTGAGCGAGCTGGTCGGCATCGGCGACGTGGTGACCGACGAACGTGTCACATCGGTGCCCGAGGGTGTCGATGTCGCTGCCGCGGAACGAGCTCGAGTCGCGCTGCGCCATCACGGTCCGGGCCGGGCGGCCTTGGCCGTACTCGCCGCCATCCCAGCAGAACGGCGCAGCTTGCCGTGGCTGCTCACGGTCGGCCGCATGCACTCTTCCAAAGGCGCCCATCGTGTGGTCGAAGCCTTGGCGGGCGACCCAACGCTCGCCAACGGGGTCAATCTGGTCATCGTCGGTGGCAATTTTGCGCAGCCGACAGCTGACGAGCGATCGACCATCGAGCGGATTCAGGCTGCGGCGCGAACCGCGCCTCGCGGATTGGTGACACTCACCGGACATCTGCCTCCCGCCGATGTAGCCGCCCTGCTGGCGTACGTCGCCGCCCACGACGGTACGTATGTCTGCGCGAGCGACAAGGAAGAGTTCGGACTTGCCATCGTCGAGGCGCTTGCCGCCGGAGCGCCAGTCGTGGTCCCGCGGCGCGGTGGTCCGCAGACCTTCGTTGTCGACAACGACACGGGGGTGGTGTGCGACACCTCCTCGGTGACGGCTCTGCGCGACGGAATTCGTCGGTGCCGCACCCTTGGTGCCAAGCCGGGCCGTCAGGACCGGGCGCGCAGCATGGTGCGCTCGACGCTCAGCATCGAGATGATGGCGTCCGCACTTGGCGGCGTCTACTCCGACGTAGCTGCGGTGCGCACGAACCGATGAAGCTGCTGATCGTCAGCCCCGACTACGCCTCGCACGCCGGACCTCTCATCGAGATCGGGCGTGCCTGGAGCCGCGACTACGGCAAGGTGGTGGTGGCTACCGGCCACGCCGTGCGGGACATGGTCACCGATGCCGGATTGGGTTGGGTGGAGCTGCGGTTGGGTAGGGGGAGCAACCCGGGAGTGATCGAGGAGCGATTGCAGCCGGTCGGCGAGGATGCTCACCTGCGGGCGTTCTTCGATGCGACTCGCGCCGGCCCGGTCGCGACGCTTCGCTACCAAGCCGACGCGCGGCGACACGACCTGATGCACGATCCCGACGGCGTGCTCGATCGCCTGCGTGAGATCGTCGCACTGGTGCAGCCCGACCGAATTGCCGTGGATCATGTTGCGTTCGGTGCGCGCTTGGCGCTGCATGCAATGGGGCTGGACGGCGCCTCGGTGGTGTTGGGTCACCCCAGCGCGTTGCCGTCCGCCGGTGAGGTGTTCGGCGTACCGGATGACTGGCCGGCAGGAATGAGGCCAAGCGACGATGATCTTGCTGATCTGGATGTTCGATGTGGTGTTGCAGTCCGTGAGCTGACTGCGGCGGCCGAGGAGTTTCTTCACCGTCGCTCGCCCGAGCGTTCACCGATCGACGACCTGACCCGCGCTCCTGGTCAGCCGACCATCTACGCGTATCCGGAGGCGTTGCATTCGCCGTCACGGTCGGTGCCGCCGAACGCTGTGTTCGTCGGGTCGCTCGCCCGAGAACAGTCGCTCGGTTCGTTCCCGTTGCCGGTTGGCGATGGTCTCCGGGTGACGGTGGCGCTCGGGTCGTTCCTCAGTGCTCGAGGCGATGTTCTGCAGACCGCGGTGTGCGCGGCGGCGGCGGCAGGTTGGCGACTGACGATTGCCCATGGCAGTACACCGCTGGAGGATCTCGGGGATGTACCACCCGGTGCCGTCGTTGCTCGGCATCTGCCGCAGGTAGCGCTCTTGCAGCACACCGACGTCTTCGTCAACCACGGCGGCAACGGCAGCGTCACCGAAGCCGTGGCCGCGGGCGTTCCCATGATCGTGCTGCCGTTCTCGACCGACCAATTCGCCGGCGCGGCAGCCCTCGAACGTGCGGGTGTCGGTGCGGTGCTTGATCCCAATTCTTTCACCGCTGACTCGCTGAGATCGGCGGTGGCGACACTGCTGGCTTCAGGAGCGGCCGAGCGAATGGCGAAGGCGGCCGAGGGCTGCGCTCTCGACGGTGGGCCACAGCGAGCAGCCCTAGCAATCGCCGAACTGTCGCTCCCGCTGCGCTGACTGGTACGTGCTGTCAGCTGGCTCAGTCGTCGGCGGCCAGCAGCCCGTCGACGGTGTTCAGCACCTTCTGGTCGTCGTTGTGCGAGTGTGTGAAGCCCAACTCGCGCTCCTGACGAACGGTGTCGATGGAGCGGTACGCGTTGATGTACGCACGCCGTCGACTGCTTGTCGAGCGGTTCCCGCCGGACCCGTGCAACACACCCTCGTTGTGCACGGTGATGTCGCCGCGGTGAATCGAGATCGGCTTCGGCTCCTCACCGGGCCGGAGTTCGGTGACCAGCGTGTGCTGCTCGCTGCGGCCACCCGCTGCCGTGTGGTGCGGGCGCACCGGCTCGCGGTGGCTGCCCGGCAAGAACTGCAGGCAACCGTTCTCTGGGCTGGTGTCGTCGAGCGCCAGCCAGCACGTGGCGGTGCGACGGTCGTCGGTGTTGATCCAGTACGCCTGGTCCTGATGCCAGGCGAACACGGCATCCTCGCGACCGGGTTGCTTGGCCAACAACTGGTCGAAGTCCAGCGTCATGCCTTCGCCGCAGAGCTGCTCGGCGATGGTGTGGCTGACCTGCTCGAAGACGTTGCCCTGCCACTCGGGGAAGTACTTGCGCGGCACCATCACGTTGAACAGCGCATAGGTCGACGGGTCGGTGCCGTGTTCACCGGTCACCATGTCATTGAGGTCCTTGCCCTGCACCGCGATGTCGCCGCGCATGAAGGCGTCGTACACCGGATCAAGGGTGCACACTTCCTCCTCGGACAGCACCCCGGGCAGGTGGACATAGCCCTCACTGAGAAAGTGTGCGTGCTCAGCCGGGGTGACGATGTAGCGGTTGCCGTGGCGCATACCCATCCCGCCAACGTAGCCCGCCAGCCTTCACAATCGCACGTGTCACACGCTGACCTCTGTGTGATCCGGTGGCGGCGTGACACGTGCCGTTGTGAACGGCGCGGTGACCGGCATGGGGTCGGTCGGTAGGGTTGAGGGGTGGATCTTGACGGCAAGCTCGCCGCCCTCGAATTGGAACTTCAGCGGCTGGGCCGTGTGGTCGTCGCCTTCAGTGGCGGCGCCGATTCGGCGTTTCTTGCGGCTGTGGCGAATCGCACGCTCGGCTCGGAAGCCGTGCACGCGGTCACCGCTGTCTCGCCATCGCTGGCCGGCGACGAAGAGACCGACTGCCGGCAGCTTGCTGACGAGTGGGGTCTGCGCTGGACGCCCGTGGTGACGCACGAGATGGAACGCGCCGCGTATCGGCTGAACGACACGGATCGTTGTTTCCACTGCAAGGCAGAGTTGATGGACGTCGTGGCGCCCATCGCCGTTGCAGAGGGCGCGACAGTGCTGCTGGGTGTGAATCTCGACGACCTCGGCGACCATCGCCCAGGTCAGAAGGCGGCCAGCGAAGGCGGCGCCGAGTTCCCCCTTGTCACCGCCGGGTTCACCAAAGCAGACGTTCGCGCGGCATCGCAACAGCTCGGATTGCGCACATGGGACAAGCCGGCAATGGCCTGCCTCGCCAGCCGAATCCCGTACGGCACAGAGGTCTCGGTATCGCTGCTCAGCCAACTCGACCGTGCCGAAGCGGCACTCCGCCGCCTTGGGTTCCGCGAGCTCCGCGTTCGCCACTACGGCGAGACCGCGAGATTGGAAGTTCCGCTCAGCGATATCCCCGCTGTCATCGAGCAACGCGCCGCAGTGGTGCAGGCCGTGCGCGCCCAGGGCTATCGCTACGTCACCCTCGACCTCGAAGGTTTCCGCAGCGGCAATCTCAACGGCTGATCTACAGCTCGCCGCGATCCAGTAGATCCAGCACCTCGCGCGCGCGGACCCGAACCTCTGCCAGATCGCCGAGCCGCTGTGCGGCTCGCACCTGCTGCACGACCCGAGGGTTCTTTGCGAAGCGTTCCTCGTGACGGGCTAGGAAGTCCCAGTACAGCGTCGTGTACGGGCACGCATCCGGCCCCGTGCGTTTGTTGCGGTCGAAGCGGCAGCCCTTGCAGTAGTCGCTCATCTTGTCGATGTACGCACCGCCTGCCGCGTACGGCTTGGTCGACATCTGCCCGCCGTCGGCGTACAGCGCCATACCAATCACGTTCGGCACCATGACCCACTCCGCCCCATCGACGAAGCCGGCCCACATCCACTCCGTCATGGCTCGCGGCCGCACTCCAGCGAGCAGCGCAAGGTTGCCAAGGATCATCAGCCGCTGGATGTGATGCACCCACCCGTGATCGTGAAGTGTCTGCAGCGTGGTGCTGACGCAGCGCATCTTCGTGGGGGCTCGGCCGGTCAACACCGGTGGTAGCGGCCGCTGAGCGTCCAAGACGTTCAGATCGCGATACTCCGCGCCGCGCAACCAGTACAGCCCCCAGACGTACTCTCGCCAGCCGATGACTTGGCGCATGAAACCTTCCGCACTCGCAATCGGAACGCGTCCGGCGCGATACGCAGCTTCGACGGCATCGCAGACCTCGCGCGGATGCAGTAGCCCCACGTTGAGGTATTGCGCCAGAAGGCCGTGGGCGAGGTGCCAACTGCCCGTCAGCATCGCGTCTTCGTGCGGCCCGAAGCGGGGAAGTAGCTCGTTGATGAAGTGTTGCAATCGGCGCAGCGCTTCAACCCGCGATGTGGCCCAGGTGCCGTCCGGGGCGGCACCCCAGACCGTGCCAGGCAGGTCGCGAAGTACCTCCCTGTCGAGATCATCCAGTACGGACACAGGTGGATGCGGCCAATGGTTGCGCCCATCCTTGGGCGGTCGTTGACGGTTCTCGGCATCGAAGTTCCAGCGGCCCTCCACCGGCTCGTCGCCATCCATCAGATAGCCCAGCCGTCGCCGCTGCCAGCGGTAGAAGTCCTCCATCGTGAGCCGTTTGCGACCGTCAGCCCACGCAGCGAATTCGTCGGGATGCGTGAGAAACTGATTCGACCTCGACACGGTCACGCCGTTGTTTCGCAGCATTGTGAGCCCGGCGCGGCTGGCCGGCTCCATGGCGACGACGGTGGTGGGGTCGAAGTCCGCCCGATGGGCAGCGAGGCCGGCGGGCAATGATGCTGCGCGCCGATGGTCGACGTCGAAGCCCTCGGCCCGCAGTTCGTCGGCGAACCGCCGCATCGAGGCAATCACGAAGTGAGCGCGCTGTACATGCCAGTGCTTCGACTGCAGTTTCTGAAGGCTCTCCACCATCAGCACCCGATGTGTGGCGGGGGTGGCGGCGGCCAGAGCGCTGCCGCGACGGTCGAGTTGGTCGCCCAATGTCCATACCGTCGTCAGGCTCACCGCGCCACGCTCGCGCAGCGTTGCAGATGGCGCCACTCGGACCTCTACTGTCACGCCCATGAAACTTTCCATGGGAATCAACTCCTCCGGCGGCTTCAAGGAAGCAGTCGACCGAGTGGTGGAACTGGAGAAGGTCGGTCTCGACCAGGTGTGGATTGCCGAGGCGTACAGCTTCGACGCGATCAGCCAGGTCGGCTACCTCGCCGCCAGGACCGAGCGGGTGGAGATCGGTACCGGCATCGTCAACGTCTACTCGCGCACCGCAGCGCTGATGGCGATGACGGCTGCAGGGTGCGACTATGTCAGCGACGGCCGCTTCATCCTGGGCCTCGGTGCCAGCGGTCCGCAGGTGATCGAGGGGTTCCACGGTGTGCCCTACGAGAAGCCGATGCAGCGCATCAAGGAATACATCGAAGCGTGCCGGATGATCTGGAAGCGCGAGGAGAAGTTCAACTATCAGGGCCAAACGTTCCAGGCGCCGTTGCCCGAGGGCCAAGGCACCGGCCTGGGCAAGCCGTTGAAGCTGATCAACCACCCGGTG